>JADLAZ010000096.1 GCA_020849725.1 Chloroflexota bacterium | reverse complement strand
TGAGCGGCAGCACGATCGTCGTCATGCCATGGGACAGGTTGGCCAGCGCCACCGAGAAGCCGAGCCCGCGCAGCGTCGCATTGCGCCACGTGTAGCGCATGCCGGCCAAGGCATCGGCCAGGATGCGCCCGGTGGTTGCCACCGGCGTCACCGGGTCCGGCACGCCGACGAGCGTCGCGGCGGCGACGCCGAAGCTCAGCCCGATGACCAGCAGCGCGACGGGCCCGCCCAGCAGCGCCACCATGGCCGCCGCCAGCGGCGGCCCAACGATGGTGGCCGCCACGTAACCGTTCGAGTCCACCGCGTTGACGCGCTCCCACAGCGGCTCGGGGACCAGGATCGGGAACAGCGAGCGCAGCCCGACGTGGCTCAGGATCGAGGTCAGCGAGCCAACGAACGCGATGCCGATGAGCAACGGTCCCGGAAGCGCGTCCAACATCGCGAGCAGCCCGATGGCCACCATGGCCAGCAGCGCCACCGAGTAGTCGAGCGTGACCAGGCGCAGTCGCCCATGACGGTCCAGCAGGGCGCCGGCCACCGGGCTGAGCAGCAGGCCGGGGAAGACGCTGACGAACGTGACCAGGCCCGCGAACGCCGGCGATCCGTAGTGCTCCAGGGCGAACAGGACGATCGCCACACCGACCATCGACTGCGCGATGCGCGCGATCTGCATCGCGAGCAGGACCCGCCGGATGGTCGGCACCGCGAACAGCGCGCGGTACGAGCGATCCACCGACCCGGTCATGCGCGGCGCCGAGTTGCGAGGACTACCAGGGCAGTATCTGGCGCAACACGAACGTGACGTTCGCGGGACGCTCGGCGAGGCGACGCAGATACCACGGATACCAGAACTCGCCGTACGAGACCAGCACGCGGCAGGCGTAGCCATCGGCCGCCAGGCGTCGCAGCTCGTCGGTGCGGATGCCATACAGCATCTCGACCTCCAGCCGCTCGCGGGCGATCCCCGACGCGGTGGCGGCCGTGCCGATCTGCTCGATCAGCCGCACGTCGTGCGTGCCAAGGCCGACGAGGCCATCGCTGTCGTGCAGCAGCGTCATGCAGGCGGCGACGTAGGCGGCATCGACCTCCTGGCGACTGCGGTAGGCGATGGCGGCCGGCTCGTCGTAGGCGCCCTTGACGACGCGGACGGCCGGGCTGAGCGGTGCCAGGCGGGCGATATCGGTCTGGGTCCGGCGCAGGTAGGCCTGCAGGCAGATGCCCAGGTTCGGATGGTCGGGCTTGAGCGACTCGTACAGCGCGACGGTGACCTCGGTGTAGTCACTGCCCTCCATGTCGATCCAGACCCGGCCCAGGTCCAGTTCGCGCGCCCGCGAGGCCAGCGTGGCCAGGTGGCGCCTGGCGACCTCGGGGTCCAGGTCAAGGCCGAGCTGGGTGAGCTTCAGGCTGATCTCGACGTGCGCTCCGCGAGCGTTGATCTCGTCCAGCAGCCCCAGGTAATGCGCGGCGACCGCATCGGCCTCGGAGATGTCCTCCAGGTTCTCGCCCAGGTGCGTGACCAGGGCGTTGATCCCCGATGGCGCGAACGCCGCCGCAGCGTCGAGCGCGTCACCGGGCTGCTCGCCGGGCATGAAGCGGCGCACGGCGCGCTTGGCGAACCACCACGTCGGCACGTGGTCGCGCAGCCACCGATTGCGGGCCATCCACAGGAAGATCGTTCGCATCGGTTGAGATGGTACCCCGCCACCGGCACCCGTTCGCAGGCCCGGTGCGCTACCCTAGCCGTGCGCCGAGCCGATGCAGTACGTCGCGGCACGAGCGTCCAGCACCGGGGCACCCGTCGGTCCATGCGCCTGCCCTTCATCCCGCGCGAGGAGAAGTTCTTCGACCTGTTCGTGGAGGACGCCACGAACGTGCTGGCGGCCGCGCGCATGCTCGAGGAGATGTTCCGTTCGTACGACCAGCGTGAGCGCCTCGCGAGCCAGTTGCGCGACCTCGAGAAGCGGGGCGACGGCATCAGCCACGACATCGGTCGCAAGCTCGAGGACACGTTCGTCACGCCGTTCGACCGCGAGGATATCCACCTGCTCATCACGCGCCTCGACGACATCCTCGACTTCATAGAGGAGGTCGCCGACACCTGCGTGCTGTACCGCATCGACGCGCCCACGCCGGTGGCCCAGGAGCAGGCCGCGATCATCACCCGCCAGTGCGAGGAGCTGGTCCATGCCCTGGAGAAGCTCAAGGGCTTCCGCGACGTGGCGCCGCACTGGATCGAGGTCCACCGGCTCGAGAACGAGGGCGACCGCATCGCTCGCCAGGCGGTCGCCAACCTGTTCAACAACGGCACCGATCCGATCGAGGTCATCAAGTGGAAGGACGTCTACGCCCTGCTCGAGGACGCCATCGACGCGTGCGAGGACGCCGCCAACGTGATCGAGCGCATCGTCAGCAAGCATGCCTGAGGGCTTCACCCTCACCCTGATCGCCGTCATCGGTCTCGCGGTCGCGTTCGACTACATCAACGGCTTCCACGACACCGCCAACGCGATCGCCACCAGCGTCAGCACCCGCGCCCTGCGACCGGGTTGGGCCATCGTCATGAGCGCGATCGCCAACTTCGCCGGCGCGCTGACCGGCACGGCCGTGGCGCACACCGTGGGCGAGGGCCTGATCGATCACACGGTGGTCGAAGGCCAGACGCTCGTCGCCGCTGCGCTGGTGGGAGCCATCGTGTGGAATCTGATCACCTGGCGCCTCGGCATCCCGTCGTCGTCGAGCCACGCGCTGATCGGCGGGCTGCTGGGAGCAGCCTTGGTGTCAGCCGGCATCGGCTCGTGGCAGATCGACGGCATCATCTGGAAGGTCCTGGTGCCGCTCATCGGGTCGCCGATCATCGGATTCACGGGCGGCCTGCTGCTGATGGCGCTGATCTTCAACGTCTTCCGCCGCGCAAACCCGCACGGCCTGAACGCGGCGTTCCGGCGGCTGCAGATCCTGTCTGCGGCCTACATGGCATTCAGCCACGGCAGCAACGACGCGCAGAAGACGATGGGCATCATGACGCTGGCGCTGGTCACCGCGGGGGTCATCGACAGTTTCGTCGTGCCGCTGTGGGTCATCCTGCTGGCGGCCTCGGCCATCCGCCTGGGCACCGCCGCCGGCGGCTGGCGGATCATCAAGACGATGGGCCAGAAGGTCGTCAAGCTCGACCCGGTCCACGGATTCGCTGCCGAGACCACCGCCGCGAGCGTGATCTTCACCGCGTCCCACTTCGGCATGCCGGTCAGCACGACCCACGTCATCAGCTCGGCCATCATGGGCGTGGGCTCGTCGGACAGGCTCAAGACGGTCCGATGGGGAGTCGCCCGCCAGATCGTGAGCGCCTGGATCCTGACCCTGCCCGCCTCCGGCCTCATGGCCGGCGTCGCTTACCTGGTGCTGTCGCCGATCCTGGGGTGACCGGCGCGCGGCGGCATTAACCGGCCGAGATGGGTCCATTGCGGCCCTGGGCGGCACTCAGCCACCGCAACCGGCCACCACGGGGCGGTTGTGGCGCCGTCCAGTGCCGGGGAACTGCGATCCATGCTCGGTCACCAGCCGGGTGACGAAGATTCAAGCGATAACCGACCGATGCGAGCCGATTGCGGTGATCGTCGCACGGCAACGGGCCGCAACCGACCGATGCGGGCCGAATGCGGCCCAGCGGCGCACTCCCCCGTCCCGCCCATTCAGCCCAGCGAGGCATCCAGGAAGGCGAGCACGTCGGCGCGCTCGTCGATGAGCTTGCTCACCGGCTTGCCCGGTC
>JADLAZ010000095.1 GCA_020849725.1 Chloroflexota bacterium | reverse complement strand
GGGCGACGGTGTCTGGGGGCGGGCCGCACCGCGGCGGGCCGGCCTCTTTGAGTACACACCCCCGCCGTCCGGCAGCCTGCCGCTGCCGGACGACTCAGACATCCCACCGGTGGCCTGTGTCGGCCAGCCGATCCTCTACCAGGGCGAACTGATCGGGTCGGTGAGCGCCGGTCGCGACACCGAAACGGCGCCATTCACAAACGCCGATCTTGAGATGATTGGCTTGCTGGCCGACCAGGCGGCCATCGCTATCGTGAACGCCCGGCGCTACACCCGCGAGCGCGAGGCCAACCTGGCGCTCGAAGCAGCGGCACGCCGCGCGGAGGAGCTTGCCGAGGCCGCGCAGGAAGCGGACCGCGCCAAGTCACTGTTCCTGGCCAGTATGAGCCATGAGATCCGCACGCCGATGAACGGCGTCATCGGCATGTCGAGCCTGCTGCTCGAAACCCCGCTCTCCCCTGACCAGCGCGAGTGCGCGGAGACGATCCAGGCCAGCAGCCAGGCGCTCCTCGCCATTGTCAACGACATCCTGGACTTTTCGAAGATCGAGGCTGGCAAGCTTGACCTTGAATCGATCCTGTTCGATATCCGACGTGTCATTGGCGAGGTTCACGATCTGCTCGACTCGACGGCCCAGGGGCGCGGTCTGACGCTCTCCGCCACGGTGTCTAACAACATCCCGAGTGTCGTCAAGGGTGACCCCGGACGGCTGCGGCAGATTCTCGTCAATCTGGTCGCGAATGGCCTCAAGTTCACACAGGCGGGGAGCGTCACGATCCAGGCGGAAATCGTCGAGAACCGAGGCGCCAGCATTGTGGCAGCATTCCGCGTCACCGATACTGGCATCGGCGTCTCGAAGGAGCTGCAGTCCTCGCTCTTTGATCCGTTTACCCAGGCGGACAGTTCGACCACGCGCCGATACGGGGGCACCGGCCTCGGCCTGGCCATCTGCAGGCGGCTGGTCGAAGCGATGGGTGGAGAGATTGGGGTTGAGAGCGTCGTCGGCGTCGGCAGCACCTTCTGGTTCACGGTCAACCTGGAGGTGGCCGCTGAGCCCGAGCGGACGGCTCCCGGGTGGCCACGCCGTCTGGCTGGCGGCGGGGTGGCGACGACTCCAGCACCCTGGCCGATAAACGGTTCCGGCGCCATCCGCGCTACGCCGGCGCTGGACCAGATCGCCGTGTCCGACGAGCCAGTGGCACACCTCCTGCTCGTCGAGGACCACCCCATCAACCAGCGAGTCACCTCGCGTATGCTTGAGCGGCTCGGCTACACCGCGGACATTGCCTGCAATGGCATTCAGGCTGTTGAGGCGGTCCAGCGTCGCTCGTACGCCGCCATCTTGATGGACTGCCAGATGCCAGAAATGGATGGCTACGCCGCCACCCGACAGATCCGCCGGATGGAGCACGAACGCATCATCAACACGCCCCGGCACCATGTGCCGATCATCGCGATGACGGCCTCAGCCATGGCCGGCGACCGGGAACGCTGCCTCGAAGCCGGCATGGACGACTATCTCACCAAGCCCGCAAGCGCCGCCGCGCTCCGCTCCGTTCTGCGTCAGTGGACCGAAGCCAGCGCCATGGCCGGTCACAACGACGCCCGGGAGGCGACTCCGATGAGTCCGAACCTGAACAATCTTGCACGCCTCGACTCGCTGAACATCATCGACGACGAAGCCATTGCCGCGCTGCGCGATCCAGACTTCGGCGGGGACGCCGCGTTCCTGGCCGAAGTCGTCGAAGCGTTCACGCTCGACACGCCGCCGCGCATCACCACAATCCACACGAGCCTCGCCGGGCGAGACGCCGAAGCACTGGCCCGCGCGGCACACAGCCTCAAAGGCAGCAGTGGCAACTTCGGAGCCACCAGAATGCAGACGCTCTGCGCCGACATCGAGCAATATGCACGGACCGGGCAGCTTGACCATCTTCAGCCGCTCGTCGAACGGCTCGAAACGGAGTACACCCTCCTGTCGTCCCGCCTGGCGCAGTTGGTGGCCGACGCAGCAGCGCAACCAACAAATGCCTAGTCGCTAGTCGTCGTCGCGGTAGCGCCGGTTGCGGCGTCCTCAGCGGGCGACCGATTCACCAGGAACTGCTCCACAAGCCCGACGAGTCCAAGCGCCTGTGCACCGGCCACCAGCGGCGCAAACGGCAGCAAGTAGCGCGGGTCAACGGTATTCGTCGTCGCCACCGCCACGACGAAGCCGGCCAGCAGCACGACAAACGCAGTCACCAGGGGGCCGAACTGCCGCCAGGCGCGCAGGCAGCCCAGCCCGATCAGCCCCCAGATGGTCAGCACCTCGACGACGGCGGCGGCGGCGGCGGCTTCGAATGGGTATCTGCCAACGGCTGGTCGCGCGAGATCGGCGATCAGGCCCGTCCGGCGGAAGAACGTACCCTCTGGCGTACCGTCGTTGCGCGGGTACCGAGCCAGAAACAGTGAGTACCGCTCCGGGTCAAAGAAGAAGGGGACGGCGACGCGCGCCAGCAGGTGGTGACCGAGGCGCACCTCTTCCACGATGGCGGCGGCATACAACATCGGGTGGGCTGCGAGGCGGTCGCGCCAGACGGCGGCGGCATCGCCGGGGTGAATGGCCGCCATGAGGTTGAACCGCTCATACGCGCCGAAGCGTGCCTCCTCGATTGGCTGCCCCTCGATCTCGGCAAACTGGCGACGGGCGGCTTCGACGCGCATGTCGGCCGGCGAGTCCGACGCGGCCGGCAGCCGCGAGACAACACGGTACGCCACAATCTCCGCATTCTGACGCCGCGCGCCAGTATCGAGCAGTGCATTCGCGGCAGCCATGACCAGGACGGCCACTGCCAGCAACGCACCAGCCCGGCGGGCCGCCGGCGCTGGCAGCGTCAGGCGCGTCCCGCCGCCGGTCCTTCGACCGATCAGCAGACCCACGACCAGCGCCGGCGCGAAGATGGCCAGCAATCCAAACGTGGTCGGGCGCACCGCCTGGAGCGCAAACGACGCGATGGCGAACACCGGCAACCACCACCAACCGCCGCGCGGCCGGTCTGTGACGGTCCACCAGCCGACGCCGAGCAGTAGCGGCAGCAGCACTACGCTGTATGGGACATCGGGCAGCATCACCACCGACATCCTGGTGAAGAACGACGGGGCGGCGAAGATGCCGACGACGAGGAGTGCCGCCAGTGCGCCGAACCAGCGCCGCACGGCAACCCAGCATACGACCAGGAAGACGGCCGCCAGCGCAGCCTGTGTCCAGTAGACGGCTTCGGCGAGCGGCGGCGGGGTGGTGCGCAGGAGCAGGGCCAGCAGCAGCGGATAGCCGGGGAGGCGGCCGGAACTCGGCAAGCGTCCGCCTTCAAGAAGCCGTTGCGCGTAGCTCACGTAGCCGTCCGGATCGGGGTCACTCGTCGCGGGGTATGCCAACACCTGCACGGCGAACGCCACCGCGACGACGACCAGGAGCACGCTCTCGACCAGGATTGGCGCCCGCCGACGCCATGCCCCGACGCGCACGGTCCTGGCAGACGCCAGCCTTTCGGCCACGACGCCGACGATCCAGGCGACGCCGATTGCCTGGGCCAGCATGATGTAGGGGACGAACGGCAGCAGGTACCGTACGTGCAACGACGGGCCAGCCGCCGCGACCACGGCAAGGCTGCCAGATAGTGCGAGCAGCGCCACAATGATTGGCGCGACCAGACGCCAGCAGCGCCAGAGCCCCAGGGCGGCCAGCCCCCAGACTCCCAGCAGTCGCAAGAGAGCCGTTAGCGCCTCGACGGTCAGTGACATATGCGCCGGGGCCGGCTGCCGGTCCAGCACGAGCCCAGTGGCGCGGAAGATGTCGCCAGCCGGCGAGCCGTCATCGCGCGGATACCGCTCGGCCAGCGGGAGCAGCCGCGCACGCTCACCGAAGGCCGGCGTCAACTGTCGCGCCAGGAGGTCGTGCCCCAGGAGCAGGTCGCTCCCCACCGTGCCAGCGAACTCACCTGGATTAGCCCGCAGTCGGTCCCACCAGACCGCCCGCACGTCGGCTGCACGGATCGATGCGTACAGGTTGAATCGCTCGTACGCGCCAAAACGCTCCGACTCGATGGGCTGGCCCACGCTGCGCCGAAAGGCCCGCTTCGCGTCGTCAATGCGCCGGTCTGCGCCTGTCGTAGATGCGGCCGGCAGGG
>JADLAZ010000094.1 GCA_020849725.1 Chloroflexota bacterium | reverse complement strand
TGACTTCGAACTCGTCCGCCGGCAGGGTCTGGGTGGCGAAGGCGGCCAGGACGCGCGCCAGGGTGGCGGCCCGGTTGTAGGTCGGCACCACCACGCTCACCCGCCGCGCCTGCCAGCGCCAGTCGGCCATCAGGCTGCCCCACGGCCGCTGAGATCGACGACGAACAGATGGCGGTAGGTTGGGCGCGCGTTGAGGCGACCGGCTATCCCAGCCGCCATGTCCATCCTCAAGCGCAGGAACCGGACCAGGCGTGGGCGCAGGCGGCGGCTGCTCTCTGCCATCATGACCAGCAGGTGGACGAGCGCGTTCTCGTTGCCGAAAACCCGATACGGCTGGCCCAGGCCGGCGACCGCCGCTTCGACTTCAGCTCGCTCGGGCAGAACGAGCGCCTCATGCTCCACGAGCCAGGGCGGCGTAGAGATGCCTCTCAGTGCGTACCAGCGATCGAGCAGGCGCTCCGCAACCCGTGCTACTTGCCCACAGGGCATGGCCAGAATCAAGTAGCGCCGGGCGACGCGGGCGAGGTCGGCGATGAACCCAGCGCGGCTGGCCGGCGGCACATGCTCCAGAGTGTCGAGCGAAATAACGACATCGAACGCGCCGTTCCCGAACGGCAGCGCGCCGCCGGTCCCGATCACGGCCCGCATCGGCGGCATCGGTTGATGGAACTGCAGATCGCACCCGACGAATGGCCGGTTCCAGCCAAACATGCCGAGCCCACCGTCGCCGCAGCCGACGTCGAGCACACTATCGGCCCGCACATCGCGCAGCAACGCCACCACTGGGAAGTAGCGCAGGGCGACGTTGGGCATCAGCCACTCCATGACCAGGTCGCGCTGCCGCGTCGGCATGAGCCACTCATTCTCCTGGTGGCGGCTGGCCGCCCTGCGCCGCCCTTGCGCTGCCCGTCGCCGCCGGCCAGGTCGTCGCGGTTATACTTCACGACCGTGCCGGCAGCAACCCGGCGGGCCGGCGTGGCCGGCGGCCCACGCGATGGGGGCCAGCGGCTCCGGCGCACGAACCGCCAGGGAGTAGGCCATGCTCGACCAGGACCAATCGGACCGATCCGCGACGCTGTTGCCGCTGGTCACTGTCATCGTGCTGGCCTACAACGGGCGCGAGCACCTGCGCGTCTGCCTGCCGACTGTGCTGGCGCAGACGTATCCTGCCGACCGGACTGAGGTACTCGTGGTCGACAACGCTTCCAGCGACGGCAGCTACGAGGAGGTGCAGGAGCAGTTCCCGTCGGTGCGCCTGATGCGCAACCCCCTGAATTACGGCTTCGCGCGCGGCAACAACATTGGCGCACGGGTGGCGCGGGGTGAGTACGTGGCGTTTCTCAATCAAGACACGCGCGCCGATCGCCACTGGCTGGCCGAGTTGATGGCGCCGATCCTGGCCGCTCGGCGGACCGGTGACCGCGATCTGGTCTGCACCGGTGCGAAGATGCTGAGCTGGGATGGCCAGGTCATCGACTTCGCCGGCGGACGGATGAACGTCACCGGTAAGGCGACCCAGATCGGCGCTGGCCAGCCCGATGGCCCGGACTACAGCATCGAGCGCGAGACGCTGTTTGCCTGCGGCGGTGCGATGCTGATCGACCGGCAGGTCTTTCTCAACGCCGGCGGCTTCGACGACGACTACTTCGTCCTGTTCGAGGATGTGGACCTCGGCTGGCGGCTGTGGGTGCTAGGCTATCGCATCATGTTTGCGCCGAAGGCCATTGTCTACCATCGGTTGCACGCATCGGTCGGCCAGGTCCATGATGTCCACAAGCAGCTTATCTTCGAACGCAATGCACTCTTCTCGATCCTCAAGAACTACGACGACGCCAACCTCGGACGAGTCCTGCCGGCATCGCTGCTGTTGACCATCTACCGGGTGCTGGCTGAACTGCGCGAGGCGGGCCTGCAGCGTGACGACTACGACATCCGGAGCGGCAACCGTCACTCGCCACCGGAGGTGTTGCTCAGCGCGCCCGGCGCCAGCCTGCTGCTGGCGCTGGACGAGGTGTTGGAGCGGCTGCCGGGCCTGTTCGAGCGGCGACGGGTCATCCAGGCCCGCCGCCGCCGCTCTGACGCGGCGATCGCGCCGCTGTTTGGCGCGCCGCTGGAGCCACTCGACCACGTGGCTGGCTTCTCCGAGGCGAGTTTCACGCTCATGGAGGGATTGGCTATCGATGCGGGCGTCGCGGCGGTTGGTCGACGGGTGATGATTGTCTCACTGGATATGTTGCCGACGAGCGGTCGTACGGCGACGCTGATCGCGGCGCTTAGCCAGGCCGGGCACGCCCTGATCGGTGCGGTCCACGAGCGGTCGCGAGCGCTCCACCCCGGCGCGGCTGAACCCTTCCCCATCGTTACCTGGTCCGAGACGACCTTGCCCACGGTGGTCGCCGAGCAGCGACCTGATGCGCTGCTGGTGGTCGACTGGCAGCCGGCGATCTGGCTCGACCCGATGTGCCAGCCGGTGCGCATCCCGACGATCGTCGATCTGGCGGCGCCGCTTGCCGAGCGTGGCCCCTGGTCGCCCGCTGGTCAGGTGCTGCCGGCGGCCGGCACGCTGGTCGCGGCGCTGGGGGCGGTTGACTGGGTCATCTGCGCCACGGAGGAGGTGGTGGCCTCCTTTGAGCCGTGGTTGACGAAGGCCGGATTCGATCTCACAGGCCCGCACGGCCGGCCGCTCGTCGTGGACGAGAGCCAGCTTGGGACGGCCGGCGGCTTCGCACCGATCGATCGCTTTCTGCGCCAGCCACGGCTGCGACCTCGGTCGCCCATCGGTACGCCATTGGTCGTTACACCGCTCCAGGCGGCTGCTCGGGTGGTCCAGGCCGCGCCAGCCAACGGCCCGGGCGGACCGACAGGGGAGGCGGGGACCGCCACTGGCGCCGAAGGCTCCGCGCATCCTCCCCACGTGGCTGAGCCGATGGTGCAGCCGTCCCCGAATGGCACGAGCATGTCTGGCTCAGCGTGGCCCGAGCGGTTGAGCGTGGTGGTCCCAACGTACGACCGGCCGGACATGCTGGCGATGGTGCTGGAGGGACTGGCGGCCCAGACCTGGCCGCGCGACCGGTTGGAGATCATCGTAATTGATGATGGCGGCGCGCTGCCTGCGGCGCCGGTAGTCGAGGCAGTCGCCGCCCGTGGACTGCCCGTCACCAGCGAGCGACAGGCGAACGCCGGACCGGCGGCCGCGCGCAATCGGGGCATCCGGCGGGCAACAGGGCAGGTCGTCGTCTTTCTAGACGATGACTGTGTGCCTCGGCCGACCTGGCTGGCCGAGCACGCTGGCGGGCATCGCCGGCCCGGCCTGGTGACAACCGGGCCGATCGCGTGGCACCCGTCGGTTCGGGTGACGCCGCTGTTGCGGTTTGCGGGCGAGAGGACCTTGTTCAATATCGATCTCGTCAGCGTGCCTGATGATGCGCCGTTCGTCACGTTCTACACCGCCAACGCCGCTGTCGATCGCGACCTGGCATTGGCGGCCGGCTTGTTCGACGAGGAGTTCACCCGTGCCGCCTGGGAGGATACGGAGTTTGCCTATCGGCTGCGCCAGGCCGGCGCCCGCTTCGTGTTCCGACCGGAGGCCGTCGTCGAGCATCTGCGCGGCTTCGACCTCGCCGGCTTTCTGCGCCGCGAGCGTGTCGCCGGTTACGAGGCCGTGCGCGCCTGGACCAAGCACCCAGAGCTGCGGTCGATGATTGGCATGCAACCGGTCGTCGGCGACCAAATCGAGCAGCATTTCTTCGAGAGCGCCGGCCGCTACGCCTGGCTCATCGGCGCTGCCGAGGCACTGGGAACCGACGGACCCGGCGCGAGCATTCTCGACACCTTGCTGATCCACGCCGGCGACGAGCCAGACCTGGAGCGATGGCGCGCTGAGTATGTGCGCGAGCGCGAGCGGGAAATGAGTCAGGAGTACGCCCGCCAGCAGGCCACGATCAACGAACTATTCGGTAATAACGATCGCTTGCAGAAGCGGCTCAAGCGACTGGAGGCGGAGCTGGCAGAGGCTCGCAAGCGCCACGAAGATCTGCACGTTGCCTATCAGGCCCAGAACCTGTGGGCGCGCGAAATGGAGGCACGGCTCAAGCTGGCCGGGTCCGGTACGGGCCTGGTTGCCCGCACACTCGCCCGCTTGCGCGGCACGCCTGTCAGCTAGCCGTCCAGTAGCAGGATTTCCGGATCCTCGATCAACGCCTTGACGCGCACCAGGAAGCGGACCGCCTCGCTGCCGTCCACCAGGCGGTGGTCGTAGGACAGCGCCAAATACATCATCGGCCGGACCGCCACCACGCCGGCGACGACGACGGGCCGCTCCTCGATCTTGTGCATGCCGAGGATGCCCACTTGCGGCGTGTTCAGGATCGGTGTCGACAACAGGGAACCATAGATGCCGCCATTGGTGATGGTGAACGTCCCGCCCTGCAAATCGGCGAGCGACAGCGTGTTCGACCGAGCGCGTGTGGCCAGATCGACGATCTCGCGCTCGATGGCGGCAAATGTCTTCCGGTCGGCATCCCGCACGACTGGCACAACCAATCCTTCGTCGACGCCGACCGCGATGCCGATGTCATAGTACAATTTCAGGACCATCTCGTCGCCCTGGATCTCGGCGTTGAGGCGTGGAAAGGCTCGCAGCGCACCGACGACCGCCCGCGTGAAGAACGACATATAGCCCAGACCGACGCCATGCCGCTCCTTGAACGGTTCTCGGTGCCGTGCCCGCACGGCCATGACCGCCGACATGTCGACCTCGTTGAAGGTGGTCAGCATGGCTGCGGTCTGCTGGGCCTCGACGAGCCGGCGCGCGATCGTCAGACGACGGCGCGAGAGGCGCACGCGCTCTTCGCGGCGCGGTTCCGGCGCGGGCGCGCTTGCATCCGACGGGGCCACCGATCGCGCCACCACATCGCTCGCCGTCGCCTGACCAACGCGCTCGATATCGTCCCGCGTCACGCGGCCTCGCGCGCCGGTGCCCTGGACCGCGCGCACGTCGATGTCGCGGTCCTCGGCCAGGCGTCGGGCCAACGGGGTGGCCGGTGCGTCCGGCACGCTGGCCACAGCGTCCGCGGCCAGCGGCGCGGCAGCTGGCGGCGGGGTCTCTGCGACGGCGCCGTCGATCGGCGCAACCGCATCGTCGATCAGTCCTATCACGTCGCCGACGCCGACGACGCTGCCAGCTGGCTGCCCGACGGCGCTCAACACGCCATCAGCGTCGGCCGCGACGTCGAGACTGACCTTGTCGGTCTCCAGCTCCGCCAGCGCCTCGCCCTTGCTGACCCGGTCGCCGGGGTTCTTCAGCCACCGGCCAACCGTCGCCTCAAACACGGATTCGCCAAGCTGTGGCACGCGCACCTCAACCGGCATCGTGCTTCCCCCCATTTCCGAAGCGCGACCCCGCGCGCGATCGCACTATCCGGCGTGCTGCACACCATGCTCCTCAACCAGCAGTGGCTCGGGCTGGCCGGCGAAGGCATCGCGAACGATGCGCGCTTGCTCGAAGGCGTGTGCATCCGACGACCCTTCGGCCGGACTGGCGCGCCGCGGCCGGCCGATGTACGCGACAGTCAGGTGCGGACCAGCCAGCGTGCGCAGCCGGGGCGCCATGTAGCGCCAGGCGCCCATGTTGCGCGGCTCCTCCTGTACCCAGATGATCTCTTGGAGCTTCGGAAAGGTAAGGAGCACGTCATCGATGTCGGCGCGGGGAAATGGATAGAGCTCCTCCAGACGCACGATTGCGACGTGTTCGGCTTCGGCGCGCAGTGCGCTGGCCAGCAGGTCGATCGCCACCTTGCCGCTGCACAACACGAGCCGGTGAATCGCGTCGGGGTGCTGGCGTGCGACCGGGTCATCAATCAAGCACCGGAAGCGCCCATCGACCAACTCGGCGACCGGCGACGCGGCCAGCGGGTGGCGCAGCAGGCTCTTGGGCGTCATCACGATCAGCGGACGCGGCTCGTCGCGCAAGAGGGCAGCCTGGCGGCGCAGCACATGAAAGTACTGGGCCGCCGTCGTGCAGTTGACAATGCGCATGTTGTCGGACGCCGCCAGCTGGATGAAACGCTCCAGTCGCGCGCTTGAGTGCTCCGGTCCCTGGCCCTCGTAGCCGTGCGGCAGCAACAACACCAGTGCCGGTAGTTGACGCCACTTGGCGCGGGCCGAGGCTATGAACTGATCGACGATGACCTGCGCGCCGTTGATGAAGTCGCCGAACTGCGCCTCCCAGATGACGAGCGTCTCCGGTGATTGGACTGAGTAGCCGTACTCAAAGCCGAGCGTGGCGTTCTCCGACAGCGGGCTATTGATGACGGCGAACGCCGCCCGCGAGGATGGGAGATTCTGCAGCGCAGTGAAACCGGCGCCGGTCTGCCAGTCGTGCAGGACCAGATGCCGCTGGCTAAAGGTGCCCCGCTGGGAATCCTGGCCGGTTAGCCGGATTGGCGTGCCATCAGCCACGATCGTGCCGAATGCGAGCGCTTCAGCGTGCGCCCAGTCGACGGCGCCGTCGACCAGCGCACCGGCGCGTCGCTGGAGCAGCCGCTCCAGTCGTGGATGCACGGTGAAGCCCGCCGGTGGCTGAGTCAGGACGGTATTGATCGCTTCCAGCACCGCGCGCGACACCGCCGTCACCACCGCGCGCGGCGCCGTTCGCCCACGGCCGTTCGGCTCGACCGTGGTTGGCTGTGGCTGCGCCTGGGCCACCTCCAGGCGTTGCCAGCACCGCGCCACCAGGCTGTCGGCGTCGCCGACCGCGATCACGCCGGTGCGCGCCAGCTCCGTGGCCCATCGCTCGCGCACGGTCGGATGGGCCGTGATCCGCTGGTAGAGAAGCGGCTGCGTGAAGCCTGGTTCGTCGCCTTCATTGTGCCCCCAGCGTCGGTAGCCGACGAGATCAATGAGGACGTCCTTGCGGAACTGCTGGCGATAGGCGTGGGCCAGCCGCACCGCCGCCAGACAAGCCTCGGGATCGTCGGCATTGACGTGGACGATCGGCACCTCGAAGCCTTTGGCCAGGTCACTCGCGTACAGTGTCGAGCGCGAGTCGCGGGTCTCAGTCGTGAATCCGACCTGGTTGTTGATGATGATGTGGACCGTGCCGCCGGTGCGGTAGCCTGGCAGGCGCGACAGGTTGAGCGTCTCCGCCACGACCCCCTGGCCGGGGAACGCGGCGTCGCCATGCATCAACACCGGCAGCGACGCCATCTCGTCCTGATGCGGCATCCCCGGTTGGTCTCGCCGCTCCTGGGCCGCCCGCGCCATGCCCGC
>JADLAZ010000093.1 GCA_020849725.1 Chloroflexota bacterium | reverse complement strand
TGCGCTCGTTGACGAACAGGAGCGCCACCGCCTCGGCGGTCGTCTCCTCGGTCACGCTGATGACCGTCCGACTCATGATCGCGCTGACGATCGAGCCGACGCGCCCGATAATATCGTAGTCGCTGGCCACGCCGATGACGTGATAGTCCTCGTCCACGACCGGCGCGCCGGTGATGCGGCGCTCGTGCAGCAGCGCGGCGAACTCCCGCACCGGCATCGTTGGCGGGACGGCGACAACCTCGCGGGTCATGAAGGCGCGCACGGGGATGTCGAGACGGGTCAGCGTGCGTGTTGACGTCACCATGGTTGGTCCTCCAGTGATCGTCCGCAGGGAGTACGCCACCGAGCGCCGTCGCTAGAGCAGTTGTCGCGTCGCGTCGGTCCGGTGTGGCTTGGGGCAGGTCCAGCATACGGAACCGGTAGGACATAGTCCAATAGAGGCCGCTTATCGCAAGGATAATGACATGGTTATGGATGTCTCCCTCCATCAGTTGCGGTTGTTCGCCGAGGTCGCCCGCGAGGGTAGCTTCTCGCGAGCCGCCGAGCGGTTGTGCATCAGCCAGCCGGGCGTGTCGGCGCAGATCAAGTCGCTGGAGCGCAGCATTGGCCAACCGCTGTTCGAGCGCCGACGCCGGGTCGTCACACTGACCCAGGCCGGCTGCGTGCTGCTGCGCTACGCCGAGGGCGTACTGGCGCTACTAGACGAGGCCCAGATGGAGCTAGAGGAGGTGGCGGGCGGGCGGCGTGGCGCGGTCAAGGTCGCTGCCAGCACCTCGGCCGGCATCTACGTCGTGCCGACCGCCCTCGGGGCGTTCCACCGCGCCTATCCCGACGTCCAGTTGTCGCTGGACGTCGTCAACCGCGACGCGGCGCAGGAGCGGCTGCTGGTCGGCGCCGTTGATATCGCCATCATGGGGTTGATCGACGACCCGGCGGCGCTGGAGATCGCCGAGTTTCTGCCGAACGAGCTGGTCGTCATCGCTGCCCCAGATCACCCGCTGGCCGACCGGCGCAGCATCCGGCTGGCCGAGCTGGCGCGCGAGACGCTGCTGCTGCGCGAGGCCGGCTCGGGCACGCGCGAGGATACGCTGCGCTTGTTCGCTGCCCACGGCTTGCGGCCAGTGGTCGGCATGGAGCTGCGCAGCAGCGGTGCGACCAAGCAGGCCGTCGCCGCGGGCCTCGGCGTCGCCATCATGCCGCTGGCGGCGCTCGAGCTGGAGCTGCGCAGCCAGCGGCTGGTGCTGCTCGACGTTACTGGCTTCCCGCTCTGGCGGCACTGGTCACTGGTGCGCCGCGCCGGCGCGCACCACTCGGCGGCGGCCTGCGCGCTGTGGGAGTTCCTGCTGGCGCACCGCGATGAGGTCGCCTGCTCCTGGCCGCGCAATCAGCCCGACGACGCGCTGCCGCTGGTGCTGGCCGATGGGCCGGGCGTGGCGAGCGCCAGCGGTGAGATGCCGGTCTGATGGCGCGGCCACTGCCGCCGGCTCGGTATACTTGGGGGTTGGGCGCCGCCGGCCGCGGGCAGGCGGTTCGCTCGTGCGAGGGCTGCCCCGCTATGACTGCCGCACCGCCATCGGCGCGCCCCGAGCCACCGGCCACGCTGACCGGCGTCATCGAGCGCCTCACCTACCAGTCCGACGAGACGGGCTACACTGTCGCCCGCGTGACCGATGAGGGTGGCCGGCTGGTGACAGTCGTCGGCCACCTGCCAGGCGTTCACCCCGGCGAGGCGGTCGCCCTTGGCGGGCGCTGGGTCGACCATCCCCGACACGGCCGTCAGTTCGCGGCCGAGACGTGCCGGCTGGCGCTGCCGGCGACGGCGCAAGGCATCGAGACATACCTCGGCTCCGGACTGATCCGCGGTGTCGGCCCGGTTGGGGCACGGAAGATCGTCGCGCATTTCGGCCTGGACACGCTGGCGATCATCGAAGAGACGCCGGCGCGGCTGGCCGAAGTGCCGGGCATCGGCGCCAAGCGCGTGGCGCAGATCGCCACCGCCTGGGCCGAGCAAAAGGCGATCAAGGAGGTCATGCTTGCCCTCCAGTCGCTCGGTGTGTCGACCTCGCACGCGGTGCGCATCTACAAGGCCTACGGCGACGAGGCGATCGCTGTCCTGCGCGCCGACCCGTACCGACTGGCGCGCGATGTGCACGGCATTGGCTTCGTCACCGCCGACACGATTGCCCGCCCGCTCGGCCTGCCGCCCGACGCGCCGGAGCGCGTCGCCGCCAGCGTCCGGCACCGGCTGTCACAGGTGGCCGACGACGACGGCCACGTCTGCCTGCCGCGGTCGGCGCTGGTCGAAGAGGCGCAGGCGCTGCTCGCGCGCGACGGGCAGGCCGCCGACTGGCCGGGACTGGTGCAGGCCGCCATCGATCGGCTGGTCGAGCGGCGCGACCTCTGGCTGGAGGCGGACGTGGACGGCGGCGACGACCTGATCTACCTGGCGCCGTTCCGCCACGCCGAAGTCGGTGTTGCTAACCGGCTGATGGCGTTGCTCAACGCGCCGGTCGACCGGCTGGCCGCCTTCGCGACGGTCGAGTTCGAGCGCGCCTTCGCCTGGCTGGCGGAGCGCGGTGGCATCACCCTGACCGAGCGGCAGCAGGCGGCCGTGCGCACGGCGCTGACCGAGCGCGTCAGCGTCCTCACCGGTGGCCCCGGCACCGGTAAGACGACCTGCCTGCGCTCGGTCGTGCGGCTGGCGCGGGCTAAGGGCGCGACCGTCTCGCTGCTGGCGCCGACCGGCCGCGCTGCCAAGCGCCTCAGTGACCTGACCAGCGAGCCGGCCAGCACCATCCACCGTCTTCTGCGCCTGCGCCCCGGCGGCGGGGCTGACTTCGACGATCAGCGGCCGCTGGAGACCGACCTCGTCATCGTCGACGAGGTATCGATGCTGGACCTGCTGCTGGCCAACACGCTGCTCAAGGCGGTGCCGCCCGGCGCGCACCTGCTGCTCGTCGGCGATGTCGATCAGTTGCCCTCGGTCGGGCCAGGCTCGGTGCTGGCGGATGTGATCCGGTCGGAGACGGTGCCGGTGGTGCGGCTGGACACGGTATTTCGGCAGGCGCAGGAGAGCCTGATCATCCAGAACGCCTACCGGGTGAACCGCGGCGAGCTACCGGCTCACGGCGCCGCTGGCCGGGCGCTGGCGCCGCGCGAAGACTATTTCCTGCTGCGAGCCGAGACGCCGGAGGAGGCGGCCGATCTGGTGGTCGAGCTGGTGGCGGAGCGGCTGCCGCGCCGCTACGGCTTCGGGCCGGGCGAAGTCCAGGTGCTGGCGCCGATGCATCGCGGGCCGGCCGGCGTCGGGCTGCTCAACGAGCGCCTGCAGGCCCGGCTCAACCCTCCGGCGCCGCACAAGCCGGAGCTGCGCGGCGCCGGTCGGCTGATCCGCCTCGGCGACCGGCTGCTGGTGACGCGCAACGACTACGAGCGCCAGGTCTTCAACGGCGACCTCGGCATGGCCCAGGCGATCGACCCGGAGCGCGACGAGTTGACCGTCCGGCTCGACGACGGCCGCCTGGCGATTTTCCCACGCACCGACGTCGACGAGCTAACACTGGCCTACGCGCTCAGCATCCACAAGGCGCAAGGCTCGGAGTTCCGCGCGGTCGTGCTGCCGATGCTGACCAGCCACTACGTCATGCTGGCGCGCAACCTGCTCTATACTGGCCTGACCCGCGCGCGGGAGTTGGCGGTGATCGTCGGCCAGCCGCGGGCGCTAGCGATCGCCGCTCGCAACGACCGCATCGCCCATCGGCACGGCCGGCTGGCCTCCCGGCTCAGCGTCGCCGCCGCTGCTCGTGCCCAGGCCGGGCCGCCGCTGCTGGCGCTGGCGCGGTCGGGACGGGCGCTGCCGCGGAGTGGCAAGGGAGCCTGAGTCACATGCAACAGCGCATCCGGGTCGCGGCCGTCGTCGTGCATCAGGAGGCGCTGTTGCTGGCGCGTCACGAGCTGCCGCGTCAGCAGGCGACCTGGTGGACGCCGCCCGGCGGCCGTCTGGACGGCACCGAGTCGATCCTGGAGTGCGCCGAGCGCGAGGTGCGCGAGGAGACCGGACTGGCGGTCGTCGCCGACCGGGTCATTTATCTCCAGCAGTTCATCGACCCGGCCTTCGGGGCGCACAACCTGGTTCTGTTCGTGCTGGCGGCGCTGGCGCCCGGCACGCCCGCGCCGGGGCCGCTGCGCGTGCCGAAGAACGAGAAGTACATCCGCGAGGCCCGCTTCGTCCCTCGCGCCGAGACGCCACACCTGCCGATCCACCCCGACGTCTTCCGCACCGCCTTCTGGGACGACCGCGCCCGCGACTTCCCCGAGGCGCGCTTCCTCGGCGTCCACTGGCCCGCCGGCTGACGCGGTGGACTACGTCAGCGGCCACTCGCCCCCAGCGCCTCCAGTAGCCGGGCGTAGGCCAGGCGGCCGCGCTCGAAGCTGGCCGGCCGGCAGAACTCGTTCGGCGCGTGGATCTGCTCGTCGGTCAGCGAGAAGCCGAAGCTGACAC
>JADLAZ010000092.1 GCA_020849725.1 Chloroflexota bacterium | reverse complement strand
GCCCCAGCACCTTCGTGATCGCCGCCGTCAACGTCGTCTTGCCGTGGTCCACGTGCCCGATCGTCCCCACGTTCACGTGCGGCTTCGTCCGCTCAAACCGCTGCTTGCCCACTGTCCCTGTTCCTCCCGCCGCGGCCGACCGGTGAGATCGACCGCACTGCTTGCTCGTCGCCAGGCGATCCCCGCCTGGCCATCCACTCGTGGCGACCCGATCCGGTCTAGCCGCGGGCCTTGGCGATCAACTCCTCGGCCAGGCTCGGCGGCACCGGCTCGTAGTGGTCGAACTCCATGGTGTACGTTGCGCGGCCCGACGACAGCCTGCGCAGGGTGTTGACATAGCCGAACATATTCGCCAGCGGTACGTGCGCGGTGACGACCTGGGCGCCGGCGCGCATCTCCATACTCTGGATCTGGCCGCGGCGCGCGTTCAGGTCACCGATGACGTCGCCAAGAAACTCCTCGGCCATGACGACCTCGACGCCCATGACCGGCTCCAGCAGGATCGGCTTGCCACGCCGCACCCCTTCCTTGAAGCCGATCGAGCCGGCGATGTGGAACGATCGCTCGTCCGAGTCGACCTCGTGGTAGGAGCCGTCGATCAGCGACACCTTGATGTCGACCACCGGATAGCCAGCGATGACGCCGCCCTGGGTGGCCTCGACGATGCCCTTCTCGACCGCGCCGATGTACTCCTTCGGCACCGAGCCGCCGATGATTTTGTCCTCGAAGATGAAGCCGCCGCCCCGGCCGGCCGGCTCCAGGCTCAGCCAGACGTGGCCGTACTGACCCCTGCCGCCGGTCTGACGCACGTAGCGGCCCTCGACCTTCGGTACCGGCTGGGTGATCGTCTCGCGGTAGGCCACCTGCGGCTTGCCGATGTTGGCCTCGACCTTGTACTCGCGCCGCATGCGGTCGATCAGCACCTCCAGGTGCAACTCGCCCATGCCGGCGATATTCGTCTGGCCGCTCTCCTCGTCGGTCCACACCCGGAAGGTGGGGTCCTCCTCGGCCAGCTTAGCCAGCGCGATCGACATCTTGTCCTGGTCGGCCTTCGTCTTGGGCTCAATCGCCTGCTGGATGACCGGCTCGGGGAACTTGATCGTCTCCAGCACGATCGGGGCGTCGACGGCCGTGAGCGTGTCACCGGTGAACGTGCTCTTCAACCCGACGACAGCGGCGATATCGCCGGCCCAGACTTCCTGGATCTCCTCACGATGGTTGGCGTGCATCTGCAGCAGCCGGCCGACACGCTCGCGCTGCCCCTTGGTCGTGTTGAGCACGTAGGAGCCGGAGCTGAGCCGGCCGGAGTAAACGCGAATGTAGGCCAATCGGCCGACGAACGGGTCGGCCACGATCTTGAAGGCCAACGCCGAGAACGGCTCATCCGGGTCGAGCGTGCGCGTCACGTCCGCGCCGGTGGTCATGTCGATGCCGGTCACCGCCGGCACGTCCAGCGGCGAGGGCAGATAGTCGATGACGGCGTCCAGCAGTTGCTGGATTCCCTTGTTGCGCAGCGCCGCCCCGCACAGGAGCGGCACCACCTGCGAGCGGAGCGTCGCGGCGCGCAGAGCCGCTTTCAGCTCCTGCGGGCTGATCTCCTCACCCTCGAGGTAGCGCTCGGTCAGCATCTCGTCGGTTTCGGCGATGGCCTCGACCATGGCCTCGCGCTGCCGGGCGACCGCGTCTTGCAGTTCGGCCGGCACCGGCACCTCGTCGATGATCTTGCCCAGGTCATCCTGGTAGATGTAGGCGACATTGCGGATCAAATCGACCATACCCTTGAAGGACGCCTCGATGCCGATGGGCATCTGAATGGCGATCGGCGTCGCCTTCAGGCGCTCCTTGATCATCTCGATCGTGCGCTCGAACGAGGCGCCGGTGCGGTCCATCTTGTTGACGTAGCAGATGCGCGGCACGGTGTACTTGTCAGCCTGACGCCAGACCGTCTCCGATTGCGGCTCGACGCCAGCGACGGCGTCGAAGACGACGACACCACCATCGAGGACGCGCAGGCTGCGCTCGACTTCGACGGTGAAGTCGACGTGGCCGGGCGTGTCGATGATGTTGATGCGATGCTCGCCCCAGTGGCAGGTGGTGGCGGCGGCGGTGATGGTGATGCCGCGCTCCCGCTCCTGCTCCATCCAGTCCATGGTTGCCGAGCCCTCATGCACCTCGCCCATTTTATAGAGGCGCCCGGTGTAGTAGAGGATGCGCTCGGTTGTCGTTGTCTTGCCGGCGTCGATGTGCGCGATGATGCCGATGTTGCGGGTCCGCTGCAACATCTCTTCACGCCCGGCCGTAACCTGTTTCAGCGCCTGGGTGGCCACCACGATCTACCCTGTTCTCCCCGGCTCCGAACCAAGCGAAGCCTGCTGTGCCGGCGTTCACGCGTGTACACAATCAGCGGCCCGGGCGCCTCGCCCGGGCCGAGCGTAACGAGCTTACCAGCGATAGTGGGCAAAGGCCTTGTTGGCCTCGGCCATGCGGTGGGTATCTTCACGGCGCTTGATCGTCGCGCCGACGTTGTTGGCGGCATCGAGCAACTCGGCCGCCAGCTTGTCCGACATCGTCTTGCCCGAGCGCGCTCGCGCCGAGCCGAGCAACCAGCGGATGGCCAGCGAGACGCGGCGATCGCCCTTGATCTCCACCGGCACCTGATAGGTCGCGCCACCGACGCGGCGCGGCTTGACCTCGAGGATGGGCGTCGAATTGCGCATCGCCACCTCGAAGATCTCCAGCGGGTCGCGCCCGGTGCGCTCACCGACGCGATCGAGCGCCGTGTACATGATGCGCTCGGCCAGCGACTTCTTGCCGCGCTGCATGATCTTGGCGATGAACTTGGTGATCATCCGGTTGCCGTAGCGGGGATCAGGCAGGATCTCGCGCTTGCTGGCTCGCGCTCGTCTCGGCATCGTTCCTCTCCACCTCGGTTGCCCGCGCGCCGGCGGCTCCGGTCGCGCTGCTTGCTGGTCCGACTCAACACAAAGAGCGGGTGGCGCGCCGCGCGCCCCGACCGCTCTTCCGTCCCATCATCGGTTCGATCGCCCGCCCCCGGCGTAGTCGCCGGCGACGCCGTATCCAACGCATCGAAGCTTGGCCAGAGCCACCGCCACCGGCAGGGGTGGGGTGGGTTCGCCGGTTCCACGCCTAGCGGCGCTTCGCCTGCTCTTGCCCCTTCTTCTGCAACTTGGTCCCGTACAGCGACCGCGCCTTCTTGCGGTTCTGAACGCCCTGAGCGTCCAGTGTTCCGCGAATGATGTGATACCGAACGCCCGGAAGGTCCCGCACCCGGCCGCCGCGAATCAGCACGACCGAGTGCTCCTGAAGATTATGCCCCTCGCCGGGGATGTAGGCCGTGACCTCCATGTGGTTTGACAGCCGCACGCGCGCGATCTTGCGCAGCGCCGAGTTCGGCTTCTTCGGTGTCATTGTCCGCACCTGCGTGCAGACGCCACGCTTCTGCGGCGACCCCTTCGGGCGCCGGCGCAACCGACCGGCGTAGCGCCCGTCGGAATTGTTGGTGAACTGCAAGGCGGGCGCCTTCGTCTTCTTCGCCGCGCGCTCGCGGCCTTTTCGCACCAACTGATTGATCGTCGGCACGCTGCGCTCCTCTCAGCCCGGTCTGGACGCCAGAACGTGCTCACCAGACAAGCGCACGGCATGCCTTCGGCTGCCGTGCGCCACGGTCGATGAGTCTATCACTCGCTCGTCTCGGTGTCAATGCCGTTGTCATCGGCGGTGTCGACATCGGCGTCGTCGGCCGCGTCGTCGGCGTGGCCATTGCTGTCGTCATCTGGCGCCTGCCCGGATGCCAGGCGGAACAACTCCTGGAAGGAGGGGGTTGCCCGCCGGGCTGGACGCTCGGCCACGGCCGTTGCTGGCTCACCACCGGCTAGCTCGGCCGAGTCCACCACGGACAGGTCCGGCCGCGCGTCGCTGATGGCCACCGGTGCAGGCGCCGCCTCCATCAACTCTCGAATCTCCGGGCTGATCTCCGGCGCCTCGGTCTCGATCACCGGCGGCGGCGCGACCCGGCGCTCGGCGCGGCGCCGCCGCGCGTGGAAGCCGGAGCCGGCCGGGATCAGCTTGCCGATAATCACGTTCTCCTTCAAGCCGCGCAGTCGGTCGACCTTCCCGTTGATGGCGGCCTCGGTCAGCACGCGTGTCGTCTCCTGGAAGGACGCAGCCGACAGGAAGCTCTCGGTCGTCAAGCTGGCCTTCGTCACCCCCAGCAGCACGACCGCTGCCGTCGCCGGCACGCCGCCCTGGGCCAGCACCACGTCGTTGAACTCCTGGAAGGTCTGGCGATCGATCAACTCACCCGGCAGGAACTCAGTGTCGCCCGGCGTCTCGATCGTGACCTTGCGCAGCATCTGGCGCGCGATCACCTCGATGTGCTTGTCGTTGGTGTTGACACCCTGCGACCGGTAGACACTCTGGACCTCGTCGATCAGGTAGCGATGGGTCCGATTCATCCCCACCGCCGCCAGCACCAGTTGTGGGTTCCAGGGCCCTTCGGTCAGCGGCGTGCCGGCCGACACGACCTCGCCATCCTCAACCCGGATCTGGGCCGCTGCCGGCACGGGGTAGGCCTGCTCCTCATTCGTTTCGGCGCGCACGATGATGGTATCGCCGTCCAGCGTCACCTTGCCGGCCTGCGTGGCCAGGATCAGGTCGGTCTGGCCCGGCTGCAGCGAGCGGGCCAGCGGCTCGTTCAGTTGCACCTGGCTGCCGGCGTTGACGATCGTCTCATAGTCAGCCGGCACGGTGTAGCGCTGCTCCCAGACCTCATGGTGGCGCACGATGATGCGCGTGCGCTCGTCCTCATGCACGATCTCGACAATGCCGTCGCTCTGGGCAATGGCAGCCTCGGCCTTCGGCACGCGCGCCTCGAACAGCTCCTCGACGCGCGGCAGACCGGTGGTGATGTCCAGTTGCGAGGCGACACCACCGGTGTGGAAGGTGCGCATCGTCAACTGCGTGCCCGGCTCGCCGATGCTCTGGGCGGCGATGACACCGACCGCCTCGCCGAGTTGGACCAACTCACCCGACGCCAGGTTGCGCCCGTAGCAGCGGCGGCAGACGCCATGTTCGGCCAGGCAGGTCAGCACGGAGCGAGCGTAGACCCGACGCACGCCCCGGGAGAGGATCTCCTGGGCGCTTGCCTCGTCGATCTCCGCATTGCGGTCGACCAGCACCTCGCCCGTCGCCGGGTCGATGACCGGCTCGGCCGCCAGCCGCCCCAGGATGCGCGCCCGGTAGTAATCGCGTGCCTCGGGAGTCTCCCGATCGCCGCGCTCCTCACCCGGCGGCAGCAGCCAGACACCTAGCTCCGAGCCGCAGTCCTCCAGCGTCACGATCACGTCCTGGGCAACATCGACCAGGCGACGCGTCAGGTAGCCCGAGTCAGCGGTACGCAGCGCCGTGTCGGCCAGGCCCTTGCGGGCGCCGTGGGTGCTGATGAAGTACTCCAGCACCGTCAGACCCTCGCGGAAGTTGGACCGGATCGGCACGTCGATGATGCGGCCGGTCGGGTCAGCCATCAGGCCGCGCATGCCGGCCATCTGGCTGATCTGGTTCATGTTGCCGCGGGCGCCGGAGCCAACCATCATGTAGACGGAATTGTGCTCGTCGAGGCCATCGCGCACGGCCGTCGCCACCTGCTCGCGCGCCTCAGTCCAGACATCGACGGCCTGGCGGTAGCGCTCCTCATCGGTGATGAGGCCGCGCTGGTACTGGCGCTCGACCGTCTCCAGTTGTCGATCGGCGTCGGCCAGGATGTCATCCTTGCGCGGCGGCACGATGACATCCGTCACCGAGATCGACAGACCACCGCGCGTAGCGTACTCGAAGCCGAGCTGCTTGATGGTATCGGCCACCTCCGCCGTCGGCTCAGGGCCGAACTGCCGGTAGCATTCGCTCATCAACCGGCGCAGCGCCGGCCGGGCCATGCGCCCGTCGCTGATGCCCGGCAAGAAGCGCAGCTTGGCCGGCAGCGCCTCGTTGAAGAGCACCCGCCCGACGGTGCTGTCTTTGATCGACTCGGTCTCTTCGGCGCCGCCCTTGGTCAGCACGCGGATCTGAGCGCCCAGTTCCACCCAGCCGTTGCGGTACGCCAGCGCGACCTCTTCCATGCTGGAGAAACTCTTGCCCTCGCCCTTCGCGCCCGGCCGCTCGAGCGTCAGGTAGTGGCAACCCAGGACGATATCCTGCGTCGGCGTGATGACCGGGTCGCCATTGGACGGCGACAGCAGGTTGTAGATCGAGAGCATGCGCTCGCGCGCCTCTTCCTGGGCCATCCGCGACAGCGGCACATGCACGGCCATCTGGTCGCCGTCAAAGTCGGCGTTGAAGGCCGAGCAGACGAGCGGGTGGATCTGGATGGCCGAGCCTTCGATCAGCTTGGCCTCGAACGCCTGGATGCCCAGCCGGTGCAGCGTCGGGGCACGGTTGAGCAGCACCAGGTAGTCCTGGATGACTTCTTCCAACACGTCCCAGACTTCGGGCTTGACGCGCTCGACAACACGCTTGGCGCTCTTGATGTTGTGGGCGTGGTCGCGCTCGACCAGCCGCCGCATCACGAATGGCTTGAACAGCTCCAGCGCCATTCGCTTCGGCAGACCGCACTGATGCAGCTTCAGGTCCGGCCCGACGACGATGACCGACCGGCCCGAGTAGTCGACGCGCTTGCCGAGCAGGTTCTGGCGGAAGCGCCCCTGCTTGCCCTTGAGCATGTCCGACAGCGACTTCAGCTTGTGCTTGCCGCTGCCGCTGACGACCCGGCCGCGCCGGCCATTGTCGATCAGGGCATCGACCGCCTCCTGCAGCATCCGCTTCTCGTTGCGGATGATGATCTCCGGCGCCTGCAGATCTAGCAGCCGTTTCAACCGATTGTTGCGGTTGATGACGCGTCGATACAGGTCGTTCAGGTCACTAGTGGCGAAGCGGCCGCCGTCGAGCTGGACCATCGGCCGCAGTTCGGGCGGGATGACCGGCAGCGCGGTGAAGATCATCCATTCCGGCCGGTTGCCGCTCTTGCGCAGCGCCTCAACGACGCGCAGCCGCTTGGCGGCCTTCTTGCGGCGCTGTCCGGCCGTGTTGCGCATCTCATTCCGGAGCTCCTCCGCCATCTGGTCCAGGTCCATGGCGGCCACGATCTGATAGATGGCCTCGGCGCCCATGCCGGCCTTGAAGAGGCCACGCGCCGACTCCAGCAGCTCGCGGTAGCGCGTCTCGGTCAGGATCTGCAAGCGCGCCAGGCTCTTGATGTCCTCGACCTGGGTATCGAGTTCGACACGCAGTTCGCCCTTGCGCCGCTCGGCCTCGCGCTTCACCTTGTCGATCTGTTCGTTGGCGACGAAGCGGCGCTGGTCCTGGTTAGCGCCGGCCAGGGCATCGGCATCGGCTAGCAGCGCCGCGGCGCGCTCCTCTTCTTCTTCCAGGCCCCGCGCGACCAGATTGCGCACGAACTCAATGCGCTCGTCGTTGACCATCTCGTCGGCGCGCACGACGACGCGCGACTGGAACGCGACATCCGCCGGCGCTGCCGCGCCGCTGCTGGCCAGCAACTGGTTCAGCGCCGCCTCGCCCTCGGCGCGCGTGGCCGCTCGCCGCTCCTGCCGCTCCGCCTCGATCTCCTGCTGCTTCTGCCGCAGCTCGGCCTCCAGCGGGGCCAGCTCCTGCTCCAGCTCGTCCGTGATCTCGGCGATGCGGCCCTGGGCCTCCTCGTCGATCTCCTGGTTCTCAACCTCGATATCGCCGGTCAGCTCGGCCTGTCGAGTCTTGATCTTCTCTTTGTCGACATCGACGACGACATAGGCCGCAAAGTAGAGCACACGCTCCAGGTTACGCGGCGACATGTCCAGCAGCAGGCCCAACCGGCTCGGTGTGCCCTTCACGAACCAGATATGGCTCACCGGCGAGGCCAGCTCGATGTGGCCCATGCGCTCGCGGCGCACCTTGCTGCGCGTCACCTCGACGCCGCACTTGTCGCACTTGATGCCCTTGAAGCGGATGCGCTTGTACTTGCCGCAGTAGCATTCCCAGTCCTTGGTTGGACCGAAAATTTCCTCAGCAAACAAGCCGCCGCGCTCCGGCTTGAGCGTGCGGTAGTTGATCGTCTCCGGCTTCGTCACCTCACCGTACGACCACTTCCGGATCTCCAGCGGCGAGGCCAGGCTGATGCGGATGGCATTGAAATCGTTGACTTCCAGCACCGTCAGCTCCAGTTGTCAGTAGCCAGTAGCCAGTAGCCAGGTGTCAGTTGCCAGGCGCTCGTGAGCCGCCCGCCCACTGGCTACTGGCTACACATCGGACGTAGATTCAAAGCCGGACAGGTTGATGTGGTCGAGGTTCGACAGCAGGTCGCGTGAGGTGTCCTCAGTGAAGTCGACCGCCTTCTCGTCCTCGTTGATGACCTCAACCGACAGGCCGAGGCTGCGCAGTTCTTTGACCAGCACCTTGAACGACTCCGGCACGCCGGCCTCGGTGATCGTGTCGCCCTTGACGATCGCCTCGTAGGTCTTAACCCGGCCGACGACATCGTCCGACTTGACCGTCAGCATCTCCTGGAGCGTGTGCGCCGCGCCGTAGGCTTCGAGCGCCCAGACCTCCATCTCGCCGAAGCGCTGGCCGCCGAACTGCGCCTTGCCACCCAGCGGCTGCTGAGTGACGAGCGAGTACGGCCCGGTCGAGCGGGCATGGATCTTGTCCTCGACCAGGTGGTGCAACTTGAGCATGTAGATGACGCCGACCGTCACCGGCCGGTCGAATTTCTCGCCGGTGCGCCCGTCATACAGATCGATCTTGCCCGAAGTGGGCAGGTTCGCCTGCTCCAGTAGGTCGTGGATCTGCGCCTCGGAAGCACCGTCGAAGACGGGTGTGGCGACGGCGAAGCCCAGCTCGCGCGCCGCCCAGCCGATGTGCGTCTCCAGCACCTGACCCAGGTTCATGCGCGACGGCACACCCAGCGGGTTGAGGATGATGTCGACCTGCCGACCATCGGGCAGGAACGGCATGTCCTCGATCTTCAGGATGCGGCTGATGACGCCCTTGTTGCCGTGGCGGCCGGCCATCTTGTCGCCCTCGGAGATCTTCCGCTTCTGGGCAATACTGACGCGCACCATCTGGTTCACACCGGCCGGCAACTCGTCATTGTTCTCGCGCGAGAAGACCTTGACATCGATCACTTTTCCGTGAACGCCGTGCGGCACGCGCAGCGAGGTATCTTTCACCTCGCGCGCCTTCTCACCGAAGATGGCCCGCAGCAGTCGCTCCTCAGCGCTCAGGTCGGTCTCGCCACGCGGCGTGACTTTGCCGACCAGGATGTCGTTCGGGCCGACCTCGGCGCCGATGTGGACGATGCCCTGCTCGTCGAGATCGCCCAGGCTCTCATCGCCGACGTTGGGGATGTCGCGGGTGATCTCCTCCGGCCCGAGCTTGGTGTCGCGCGCCTCGGTCTCGTGCTTCTCGATGTGGATCGAGGTGAAGACGTCGTCGCGCACCAGCCGCTCACTGATGAGAATGGCGTCCTCGAAATTGCCACCCTCCCAGGGCATGAAGGCGACAACCACGTTCTGCCCCAGCGCCAGCTCGCCGTTCGCGGTCGATGAGCTGTCGGCGATCACCTCGCCGGCCTCGACGCGCTCGCCACGGCTCACGTTCGGCCGCTGGTTGATGCAGGTATCTTGATTGGAGCGGACGAACTTCTCGATATGGTAGTGGTCCTCCTCACCGTCGTCGGTGAGGATCACGATCTCGCGCGCCGTCACCGATGCGACGAGTCCGGCGCGGCGGGCGACGACCGTTTGGCCGGAGTCGCGCGCCACCTGCGACTCCATGCCCGTGCCGACGACCGGCGCCTGCGGCTGCAGCAGCGGCACGGCCTGGCGCTGCATGTTGGCGCCCATCAGTGCCCGGTTGGCGTCGTCGTGTTCCAGGAACGGGATGAGCGCGGTGGCGATGCTGAAGACCTGCTTCGGTGACACATCCATGTAGTCGATCCGGTCGGCCGTCTCCTCGACAAAGTAGCTCGCCAGTCGCGACAGCACCTTCTCCTCGACGAAGTGCCCCTGCTCGTCGACGACGGCGTTCGCCTGCGCGACGATGAAGCGGTCCTCGACGTCGGCCGACAGGTACTCGATATCGTTGGTGACCGTCGCCCGGATCGGGACCAGCAGCGACGGCAGCGCCGCCAGACGCTCGGCCTCGGCCTCGGTCAGCGGCACGTCGGTGGCCGCCACAACGACTTTCCCACTGGCCGGATCGACGATGTCGTGCTTGAGCACGCGACCGATCAGGTCCTCGCGCACATTCTCGACCCGGTGCTTCACTCGGCGATAGGGCGTCTCGATGAAGCCGAACGGGTTGATGCGGCCGTAGGTCGCCAGACTGCCGATCAGACCGATGTTCGGCCCTTCCGGCGTCTCAATCGGGCAGATGCGCCCGTAGTGCGAGTGGTGCACGTCGCGCACCTCGAACCCGGCCCGATCGCGGCTGAGGCCGCCGGGACCGAGCGCCGACAGGCGACGCTTGTGGTTCAACTCGGCCAGCGGGTTGGTCTGGTCCATGAATTGCGACAACTGGCTGCCGCCGAAGAACTCGCGCATGGCCGCAACGACCGGCCGGATGTTGATCAGGGCGTTCGGCGTCACCGTCTCCGGGTCCTGGATCGTCATGCGCTCCTTGACGACTCGCTCCATGCGCAGCAGGCCGATGCGGAACTGGTTCTGGATCAACTCGCCCACGGCGCGGATGCGGCGGTTGCCGAGGTGATCGATGTCGTCCGGCTCGCCGTCGCCGTTGTTGAGGCGCACCATCTTCTTGACGATGCTGACCAGGTCTTCCTTCGTCAGCACGCGCACCTCAAACGGCGGGTCGTGCTCGAGCGACTTGTTCAGCTTGTAGCGGCCGACGCGCGCCAGGTCGTAGCGGCGTGGGTTGAAGAGCAGCGTTTCCAACAAGTTGCGGGCATTGTCGGGCGTCGGCGGGTCGCCGGGTCGCAGGCGCTTGTACAGCTCGATCAGCGCCTCGTCCTTGCCTTTGGTCGGCTCACGGTCGATGGTGGCCTGCAGGTAGCGATGCTCCGGGTTCGTGTCGACATCGGCGAAGGCGTCGAACAACTCGTCGTCGGAGCCGTAGCCGATCGCCCGCAGCAGGATCGTGACTGGGATCTTGCGCTTGCGGTCGACTTTGACCGACAGCACATCGCGATTGTGCGTCTCGAACTCCAGCCAGGCGCCGCGGTTCGGGATCAACTTGGCGGTAAACAGGTCGCGGCCGGTGCTGGGATCCTTCACCGGCGTGAAGTAGACCCCCGGCGAGCGCACCAGTTGCGAGACGACGACGCGCTCGGCGCCATTGATGACGAACGTGCCGTGATCGGTCATCATGGGGAAATCGCCCATGAAGATCTCCGACTCCTTGATCTCGCCGGTCTCCTTGATCAGCAGCTCGACCTTGACGCGCAGCGGCACGGCGTAGGTCATGTCGCGCTCGCGGCACTCGACGACTGAGTAGCGCGGCTCGCCAAACTCGTAGTCCTTGAAGCGCAACTCCATCGTCTTGCCGGTGAAGTCGCTGATCGGCGAGATCTCGTCGAACAACTCGCGCAGGCCCTCGCGCTTGAACCAGTCGAAGGAGGTGAGTTGGACTTGGATGAGATTCGGGATCTCAAGCGGCGCCTCGATGCGGCCGAAGCTGCGCCGATCCGGGCGCATCCGCTCGACCTGGACTGGACGGGAGACGACAGTAGCCATGTCCCTCTCCTTCTACTGATGGGTCAACCGACGAGTAGAGGGTGTGCGGGTCGCGGCGCACCGGTGCGCGCCATCACCACGAGCCTGCCCGCGCAGGCGGCAGACCGGCGATGGCAGTCTCGCTAGGCAGCGCCAGGCCGGGCGGCCTCGCACACGGCAAAGCAAGGCCCGCTGTCCGCGGCGCCTTGCCAATGGCCCGACCTGAAACCGTTCAACACGATCAATTGGCGGGGATCCTACCCGACAGTGTCCGGGGTGCACGGGCGCTGCCGCGACCACCACACCATCGTCGATCGTTTCGAGGCGTGACCGGCCGACAGCGCAACCCAACCAGCATGCATCAGATCCATCAAGCGCCCGAAGCGCAATGTGGCACTATACCATGGCCGGCAGCGGCACGCAAGCCCGTTGAGGCCGGCGATTCTCTGGCCGGCCAAGGCCGCCGCGCTTGCCTCACCGCCCGGCAGCCTTGCCGGCCGCACCGCGGCCACCGAGCGCCTGCGCCAACAGGATGGCGCTGCCGCCAAGCCACGGCAGCGGAAAGAGCAGCGCCACGGTGATCAGGACCAGGCGGTTTTCTGGCGGCGATGCCAGCGCGGCGCCCACCGTGACACCGCCGATGCCGAGGCTGGCCAGCAGCAGCAGCAGTGCGCCCGCGCGCGTGCGCCGCCAACTCAAGGCCAGGCCGGCCGCCACCAGACCCAGCAGGAGCAGCAGCACCGTGCCCGGTGGCGTGAAGCCCTCGTCGATCGAGATCGCCAGGATGCCCCAGCCCCAGAAGGTGGTGGCCGCAGCCATCAGCCCCCAGGCGCCCCGGCCGATCCACACCGGCGCCAGGCCGACCCGCTGGTGTATGTTCCACAATGGCATTGGTATCGACCTCGTGGCGCCGAGCGGCATCGGGCGAGCGCGCTCCATCGGGAAGCGCTCGCCCGATGCCGCTCGGCGCGTTGCCTCAGGCCCGGCCGATCGCCGCCGCGAGGGCGCGCTGGGTGAAGACGCGCACGAGGTGGGCGCGGTAGCTGGCCGAGGCGTGAATGTCGCTGTTGAGGTCGAGGCCGTCAGCCGCGACGGCCGCCGCCGCCTCGGCCGCACTGGTCGGCTGACCGGTCAGCGCCGCCTCGACGCCGGTGAGGCGCACCGCCTTCGAGCCGGCGCCGGTGACGGCCACACGCGCGCTGCGCACGACGCCACCGGCGACACTGACGACGGCCGCCACGCCGACGATAGCGTAGCCGGAGGCCGGATGGGGGAACTTGACGTAGGCACTGCCCGTACCCGGCGCGACCGCCGGCAGGGCAATCTCGGTCAGGACTTCATCCGGCGTCAGTGCTGTCGTCAGCAGGTCGACGAAGAAGCTGTCGGCGGCGATCGTTCGCTGGCCGCCTTTGCCAGCGACCCGGATAGCGGCATTGTAGGCCAGGATGACGGCTGGCAGGTCCGCGGCCGGGTCGGCGTGCGCCAGCGCGCCGCCGATCGTGCCGCGGTTGCGCACCTGGACGTCGCCGACGATGGCGGCGGCCTCAGTCAGCGCCGGAAAGGCCGCCGCCAGCGCCTGGTTGGACAGCAGTTCCTGATAGGTCGTCAACGCGCCGATTGTCGCGCCGCCGTTGACCGAGATGCGCTTTAAGCTGGGGATGCGGGCGATGTCGATCAGCGCACTCGGCTCCAGCAACCGCAGCTTCATCAGCGGCAGCAGGCTGTGGCCGCCGGCCACCAGTTTGCTGTTCTCATGGCTGCTCAGCAGTTGGATCGCCTCATCCACCGACCCGGCCCGGTAGTAGTCAAAGCTGCTTGGGTACACCGACATCCTCCCTCAACATTATCGTGCCCGACCAGGCCACAGCGGCCGCTCAGCCTGTGCCTCCCTGCAGGATCTGCCAGATCCGTTCGGACCGCACCGGCATGTCGACGTGGCGCACGCCGAGATGAGACAGCGCGTCGACCACGGCATTGATCACCGCCGCCGACGAGGCGATCGTGCCGGCCTCGCCGATGCCCTTGACCCCCAGCGGGTTGACCGGCGACGGCGTCACGGTATGGGCCGTCTCGTAGGTCGGCAGATAGCTGGCGCGCGGCACCACATAGTCCATCATCGAGCCGGTCAGCAACTGGCCCTGGTCGTCATAGACGGCGCCCTCATACAGCGCCTGTGCCGCGCCCTGGGTGATGCCGCCATGCACCTGGCCATCGGCCAGCAGGGGGTTGATCACGTTGCCGCAGTCGTCGACGGCAACATAGCGCTGGAGTGCGACGTGGCCGGTCGCCGCGTCGATCTCGACGACAGCGACGTGAGCCCCGAACGGCCAGGTGAAGTTGCTCGGGTCGAAGAACGCCTGCGCCTCCAGTCCTGGCTCCAGCCCTTCCGGCCAGTTGTGGGCCAGGAAGGCCATCAGGGCCACATCTTGGATCGTCTTCGAGCGGTCTGGCGCGCCCTTGACGCGGAACACGCCACTCTCGAAGTCGAGATCGCCCTCGGCGACCTCGAGCAAATGCGCCGCGACCTTGCGGGCCTTGTCAACGATCTTGCCGGTCGCCGCCTTCATGGCCGCGCCGCCGACCGCCATGCTGCGGCTGCCGAAGGTGCCGATGCCCATCTGCACCCGGTTGGTGTCGCCGTGGACAACCTCAATATCGTCGAAGGCAATGCCCAGGTCATCGGCCACGATCTGGGCGAAACTCGTCTCATGCCCCTGGCCCTGGGTCGACGAGCCGGTGAAGACGGTGACCTTGCCGGTCGGATGCACACGCACCGCAGCACTCTCCCAGCCACCAGCGCCGCCACCGACCGCGCCCAGCACCTTGGACGGCGCCAGACCGCAGATCTCGATGTAGGTCGACATGCCGATGCCGAGCAGCTTGCCGCGGGCGCTCGCGGCGGCCTTGGCTGCCGCGATGTCGGCGTAGCCGACGGTGGCAAGCGCCTGGTCCAGCGCCGGTGCGTAGTTGCCGCTGTCATAGATCACGCCGGTGCAGGTCGTGTAGGGGAACTCGTCCGGGCCGATGAAGTTGCGCCGGCGCACCTCGGCTGGGTCGACGCCGATCTCGTCGGCGACGATATCGACGATCCGCTCGATCAGGTGCGTCGCCTCAGGCCGCCCGGCGCCCCGGTAGGCGTCGACCGGCACCGTGTTGGTCAGCACGCCATACACCTTGCAGTCGACGGCGGGGACCTTGTACTGGCCGGAGAGCATCAGCCCGAACAGGATCGTCGGGATGCCGGGCGCGAACAGCGAATGGTAGGCGCCGATATTAGCATAGCAGACGACCTTCAGGCCGGTGATGACGCCCTCGCGCGTGGCGGCCACCTCAATATCCTGCACTTGATCGCGCCCGTGGGTGGTGGCGATGTACGCCTCGGAGCGCGTCTCGATCCACTTGCACGGCTGGCCCAAGTGGCGCGCCAAGTAGCTGACGATCAACTCCTCGGCGTACAGATAGAGTTTGCTGCCGAAACCGCCGCCGACCTCGGGCGCGATGACGCGGATGCGATGCTCCGGCAGGCCGGTGACGAGGCCGGTCAGCAGCCGCACCAGATGGGGCACCTGGGTGCTGGTCCAGATCGTCAGCTCCTCGGTGCCGCCGTTGTACTGGGCCAGCACGCCGCGCGTCTCCATGGCATTGGGAATGAGGCGCTGATTCAGGATGCGCTGGCGCAGCCGCACCGGCGCGCTGGCCAGCGCGCTGTCGGCGGTGCCGGCGCCCAGGTGCCAGACGAACGAGGTATTGTTCGGCACGTTGTCATGCACGAGCGGCGCGCCTGGCTCGAGTGCCTTGATCTGATCGACGACCGCCGGCATGACGTCGTAGTCAACGGCGATGCGCTCGGCGCCATCGCGGGCGGCGTACTCGCTGTCGCCAACGACGACCGCGACGATGTTGCCGACGAAGCGCGCTCGATCTTTCACCACCGGTTGGTAGGTCGGGTTGATCTGGCTGCTGTTCGGTAGGTTGAAGCCACAGGGCAGTTCGCCCAGGTCAGAGCCAAAGTCGGCGCCGGTGTAGACGGCGACGACACCAGGCGTCGCGCGCGCGGCGGCGACGTCGATGCTCCGCACGCGCGCGTGCGCGTGCGGGCTGCGCACCATGACCACGGAGCGGATGCTCGGCAACTTGACATCGTCGACATAGGTGGCCCGGCCGGTGATCAGGCGCGGATCTTCCTTGCGCTTCTGCCGCGAGCCAAAGAGCTTTGGTGCGCTGGTCGCTGTCATCGATGTGCCTCCTCAGTGGCCATCGCCGCAGCGGCGGCCTTGATCGAGTTGACGATGTGCTGGTAGCCAGTGCAGCGGCAGAGGTTGCCCTCCAGCGCGTGGCGGATCTCGCTGTCGCTGGGGTGGGCGTTGCGGCTGAGCAGGTCG
>JADLAZ010000091.1 GCA_020849725.1 Chloroflexota bacterium | reverse complement strand
GCCTGCTGCCGCTGACGCTGGAGATCATGGACCGCACGACGATCAACGTCGTCGAGGACTATCTCGGCATCGGCCTGCCGCGCGCGGCCGAGGCGGTGCTGATCTTCGAGCAGGACGGCGACCCGGTGGTGGCGACGCGCGAGGTCGCCCGCATGGGCGAGCTCTGCGCCGCGGCCGGCGCGCTGTCGGTGCGGGTGGCGGCGACACCGGCCGAGGGCGCGCAGTTGCTAGCGGCGCGGCGGGCCGTCTCCGGCGCGATGGGGCGGGTGTCGCCCAACAAGCTGGGCGAAGATATCGCCGTGCCGCGCGCCGCCATCCCGGCGATGGTGCGCCGCGTGGCCGAGATCGCCGCCGAGTGCGACCTGCTGATCCCGGTCTTCGGCCATGCCGGCGACGGCAACCTGCACCCAAATCTCCTGTTCGACCGGCGCGATGCGGCGCAGGTGGAGCGGGTGGAGCGAGCGGCGACGGCGATCTTCCAGGCCGCGCTGGCGCTCGGCGGCACGCTCAGCGGCGAGCATGGCATTGGCACGCTCAAGCGCGAGTTCCTGGAGGACGACCTCGGCCCGGTCGCCGTCGACCTGATGCGGCGGATCAAGACGGCGCTCGATCCGAAGGGTCTGCTCAACCCGCACAAGGTCTTCCCCGAGCAGCCGGGGGCGGACAAGACCGGCTTTCTGACCCGGCTGCCGACGCAGTAGCCGGCCGGGCGACGCCAGCGGAGACGCGCACCGCACCGTGCGCATTCCCGCCGGCAGCCGGGCATGATGGCTACCGCGACGATGCGTCCTTCAGGAATTTCGGCATGTCGCCGTTGACGGCCAGGCGGTTGATCGGCCGCTGGATCGGCCGCAGGACCGACTCGCGCGGGGCGCTGAGAACCGGCCGCGTGACCATTGGACCGGTGGTGCCGGTGTCGTAGGCCGGGCCGGCGGGTGGCACCGCCCGCAGGTTCTGGCGGCGGCCCTGGTCGAAGCCGGTCGCGATCAGCGTGATGCGCATCTCATCGCCCATCGCCGGGTCGATGGCCGCACCGGCAAAGATGCTGGCATCGGCGTCGACGACGGCGTGAATAACCTCGGCCGCTTGCTGGACCTCGTGCATGGTCAGGTTCTGACCGGCCACGAGATTGAACAGAATGCCGGTCGCGCCGTCGATCGACGTTTCCAGCAGCGGACTTTCGATGGCGGCCTGCGCGGCATTGACGGCGCGGTCGGCACCCGAGGCGGACCCGATCGCCATCAGTGCCGTCCCCTGCCCGCGCATGACGCTCTTCACATCGTTGAAGTCGAGGTTGATGATGCCGGCCTTGGTCACCAGCTCGGTAATGCCCTGGATGCCCTGGCGCAGGACATCGTCGGCCAGGCGGAACGCCTCCAGCATCGGCGTCGTCGGGTCAATCAACTGCAACAGGCGATCGTTGGGGATCGTGATCAGCGCGTCGACATACTCCCTCAGTGCGGCAATGCCCTCGTCGGCGATCGCGCGGCGGCGGGCGCCCTCGAAACCGAACGGGCGGGTGACGATGCCGACGACCAGCGCGTGTGTCTCGCGCGCCAGTTGGGCAATGACCGGCGAGGCGCCGGTGCCGGTGCCGCCGCCCATGCCGGCGGTGATGAAGATCATATCCGCGCCCTGGAGCAACTCCTGCAGCCGTTCGCTGCTCTCCTGGGCGGCCTTCATGCCGATCTCCGGACTGCCCCCCGCGCCCCGGCCCTTGGTCAGCTTGTCCCCGATGTGGACCTTGTGCGGCGCGGCCGCGAACTGGAGCTGCTGGGCGTCGGTGTTGACCTGAATGTAGTCAACACCCACGATGTCGCCCTCGATCATGCGGTTGACGGCGTTGCCCCCGCCGCCGCCAACCCCGACCACTTTGATCTGCGCGAACAATTCCGGATCCGTCGCGTCGTTCGTCGTCGCCACATACATCTGCGCCGTCCCTCCCGTACAGCATGAACCGACCGGCCCCACGGCCGGCTTGGTCTGGGTCCCGATGACACGCCACTTGCTCGTTCGACAGGCGCGCGAAACCCGGCGACAGCATCGCCTACCCGACGCGCTGCGGTGCATCGTCGGAACCGGGACTCCGCGTCACAGGTCAACGGCGCCCAGTATACAGCGCGACACCGCGGAATGGATCCTGTGCGTTCACACTAATTTTGACTTGACATTCCCTACAGGAAGTGGCGACGGATGATGGCCAGGTTGGTGAAGAGGCGAACGCCGAAGGCGACCACCGCCGCCAGGAACAGGTCGACGCCGAGGCGGTCGCCCAGGTAGGTTAGGAGGATAGCGAGCAGCGCGTTGGTGATGAAGCCCGACCAGAAGATGCGCGAATCGTAGGTCTGGTTCAGGTCGGCGCGCGCCGCGCCGAGGATGGCGTCGAGGGTCGCCAGGATCGCCACGGCCGTGTAGCGACTGTACTCCGGCGGCACCACCGGCGCGACCGACAGGCCGACGACCAGGCCGAGCAGCAAGCCCAGCAGCGGCAGCCACATGGCTCAGGCGTGCAGCATGCACGAAGCATGCGCTCGAGTCGCGTTCGACCACGGGAGCGACGACGGGTAGGTCATTGTGTTCCCTGCTGAGAGCCACGGTGGCGGTTGCGCTAACGGTCGGCGGCGCGCGCCAGCGCCAGGCGGATGAGCTCGTCGATCAGCGCCGAGTACGACAGGCCGCTGGCCTCCCACAGCTTGGGGTACATGCTCCAGCGTGTGAAGCCAGGAATCGTGTTGATCTCGTTGACCAGCAGCCGGCCGCTGGCGCGCTCCAGAAAGAAGTCGACGCGCGCCAGGCCGGCAGCGTCGATCGCCTGGAAGGCGCGGCAGGCGTAGGCGCGCACCTGCTCGGCCAGCGCCGGCGGGATGTCGGCCGGGATGATCAGGTCCGACTCGCCGTCAGAGTACTTGGCGATATAGTCGTAGAACTCGCGATGCGGGATGATCTCGCCGACGACCGACGCGCGTGGCTCGTCGTTGCCCAGCACGCCGCACTCCAACTCGCGCGCGTCGACGCCCTGCTCGACTATCAGGCGGCGGTCGAGGCCGGCGGCCAGATCGAGCGCCCGCGGCAGTTCCGCCGGGCCGCGCACCTTGCTGATGCCGACCGACGAACCGAGATTGGCCGGCTTGACGAAGCAGGGGAAGCCGATCTCGGCGGCGATGCGCTCCTGCACGTCGATCGGGTCCGTGCGCCACTGGCGGCGGCTGAGGCCGAGCCAGCCGCAGACCGGCAGCCCGGCCTGCGTGAAGGCGCCCTTCATGGCGATCTTGTCCATGCCGATGGCCGACCCAAGCACGCCCGCGCCGACGTATGGCGCCCGCGCCAACTCCAGCAGCCCCTGGACGGCGCCGTCCTCGCCGCGCGGCCCGTGCAGCACCGGGAAAACGACATCGACCGCGCCGCCGACGACCTCGAACGCCGCTGGCAGTCGGGCCGCGCGCGGCGCAAGCGCCGTGCCGCTCGCGGCCGGATTCGACGCCTCAGCCGCCGCTGTCCCCGCGTCCAGCAGCGCCTGCGACGCCCGCGCCGGCAGCCAGCGCCCCTCGCGCGTGATGCCGATCAGCACCGCCTCGTAGCGGTCGGGGTCGAGCGCCGCCAGCACCGAGCGCGCCGAGGCCAGCGACACCTCGTGCTCGCCCGATTCGCCGCCGAACAGAATGCCGACACGGATTCGCCGGGTCATCATGCCTCCAGGGGGCCGGTAGAGCCAGTAGCGCTAGTAGAACAGGTAGGTCCGGGCCAGGAGAGCCGGCAGCGCGAGCGAGCAGGGGCAGCCCCCTGTGGCTGCCCACGTTATGTCCGGGGCTGCCTGCTGTCCGTGTCACGCTCGTCCCCCCAACGCGATCAGAGGCGAGCGCACGCTCAGTTCACACCAGCAGTGGCCGCCGCGTCAACAGTCAGGCGGCTTGCATCCAGCAGCGTCAGCGGCGAGGCCGTTGCCGTATCGATCTCTGGCCGCCCCGCTCGCGCCGGGCAGACGATGGCCATGGCGTATGGCTCCAGCGACCGGCTACTCGATCACCTGCTGCTCTAATTGGAGTGTAACGCCGAACCGCCGTGCCACGGCCTGGCGGGCGAGGTCGGCCAGCGCCAGGATGTCGGCGGCGGTGGCGCGCTCAGTATCGTTGATGATCCAGTTGGCGTGCAGCGGCGAGATGACCGCCCCGCCGACGCGCGTGCCCTTCAGGCCGCACTGGTCGATCAGCCGGCCGGCGTAGTCGCCAGGCGGGTTCTTGAAGACCGAGCCGGCGCTGGCGCCGCGCGGCTGGGTGCGGCGGCGGTAGCCCTGGCCGTGCTCGACGGCCGCCTGCAGGTCGGCCCGGTCGGCGCGGACGAGGCGCAGCTGCAGCCCGCAGATGAGCGGCAGCGGCGCGGCGGCCGGCGCGCGCCAGATCGAGTGGCGGTAGCGCAGGTCCAGCCGCGCCGGCTCCCAGGTCTCTAGGTCGCCGGCCGGCGTCAGCACCGTCACGTCAAGCAGGCTGTCGCTGAGCTGGCCGCCGTGCGCGCCGGCGTTCTGGATGACCGCGCCGGCCATCGTGCCGGGGATACCGCCGGCCCACTCCAGGCCGCGCCAGCCGTGGCGCACCGTCCAGACACTCAGCCGGGCCAGCACCAGCGCAGCATCGATAGCGATGATCAGGCCATCGCCGGGTGCGTCGGCCGGCAGCGGCGGCAGCGCGGTCGTGCGGTGCTTGATGACCAGCCCCGGCAACCCCTGATCGGGCATGATGACATTGGAACCGCCACCGAGCAGGGTGCAGGGCAGGCCGCGCCTCGCGGCCCAGCGCCAGCCGGCAACCATCGCCGCCGCCGACTCGGCCGGCAGGAACAGTTCCGCCGGCCCGCCGATCCGGTAGGTCGTGTGGCGGGCCAGCGGCTCCTGGCGGCGCAACTGCGCTTCAATGCCGGTCGCCGCCTGCTCGGCGGCCAGGTCGAGGGTCTGCATGCTAGCTCTGAGAGAGGGGCGGTGTCAGACGGCCAGGCCGGGCGGCGCGTCGCCAGGACCATACCATAGACACGGCCGGGAGCGCCGGCCGGGAGCGCGGCTGGCGGCAAGGGGACCGCTGGTCAGTGACGCGAGAGGATCCTGGCCGACAGACCGAGAACCCGCTGGAAGTCAGTATCGCGGCAGCCGGTCAACGGGCCGGAATCGAGCAGGCAACGCCTCACACGTCGTCCAGCGGTGACGTGGGCGTACTCTCGTGTCGGATGCGATCGAGGCTCGCCAGCACCTCGTCCTCGTCGAGGTCGCTCCAGATGCCGGCGAGCTTGATCGGACGCCTGGTCCCGGCGTCAGCCAGGGCGGTGTCGGCCTCGATGTCGTCCACGAAGTGGTGGATGTGTTCCTCGCCATTCCGCTCAATCGGGACCGCAATCAGAAGCTGGTCGGCGCGCGCGACCATGTGCCGTTGTTGCCGATGGGCTGCCGTGCTCATGTCATCACGCCCCATAGAGCCACACAACGTCTTGCCGTAGCGCGCTGCTTACCAGCAGACGATACCACGCCAAAGCTTGGTGCGTGCGCGAGCGCCGCTGCTACGCCGAGGGACGCTCGCCCCGACGCCGGGCGCGCTCCCGCACCGTCGCGGCCTCGTCCACTGCCCGGCCGGCCTCATCAAGAACGACGCCGTAGTCACGCTCGGCCGCCTCCCGGCTGACGAATTCGTTGCACACGTCGGCCAGCACGCAGGCCGGGTCGCGCGCCAGCGGGTCGCCCCAGCCGCCGGCGCCGGCGATCTCCAGCCGCACCACCTCGTCGCGCCGCAGGGTGCGGATGAACTTGCCTGGCAGTGGCTCCTCTGCAGCAGTGTCCGGCTGAAACAGGTTGCGGCCGGCGCGGCCGGGCTGGCCACCGGCCAGCCCGTAGGGTCGGAACACGAAGCGGTCGGCGCGCACTTGCAGCACCGCCTCTGCTTCCAGCAGCCGGTAGTCGCGCCGCAGGCTGGCGCCTCCGCGGTGGAGGCCCGGGCCGGCCGAGTCCTGGATGAACTCGCAGCGGAGCACCTCCAGTGGCTGCTCACGCTCGCAGACTTCGATCGGCTGGGCCGAGACGTTGGCGAACAGCGTCGCCGCGCCGTCGATGCCGTCGGCCCACGGCCGCCCACCCCACGACGAGCAGAAGAAGTCGACATAGATGAAGGGCCGGCGCTGGGCATCGTAGCCGCCGATGCTGATGCCGGTATTGCCGCCCTCATCGGCGGCCGGCACGTGGTCGGGCAGCATCTGCGCCAGCGCCCCGAAGCAGCAGTTGACCATCCGAAACCCGGTCAGGCCGCGCGCCGCGCAGGCCGCCGGCAGCACGCCCTGGGCAATCGTGCCCGGCGGCGCAATGACCGTCACGGCGCGGAAGAAGCCCTCGCTGTTGGGAATATCAGCCCGCAATATCGAGCGGATGCAGCAGTACGTTGCCGATTTTGTGTATGAGGCGGTGCAGTTGATCGCGCCCTTCACCTGCGGCGCCGAGCCGGTCCAGTCGACCGTCAACTGGTCGCCCTGCACCGTCACGGTGACGAACAGCCGGATCGGCCGGCCGTAGTCGACGCCGTCGTCGTCGATGAAGTCCTCGAACGACCACTGGCCATCGGGCAGCGCGGCGATGGCGGCGCGCGTCAGGCGCTCGCTGTAGTCGATCAGGTCGGCCATCGAGCGCGTGACCGTCGCCGCGCCGTAGCGGGCGACCAGCCGCAGGAAAGCCGCCTCGGCGCCGTGACAGGCCGACAGTTGCGCCCGCAGGTCGCCCATCAGTCGGACGGGCAGGCGCACGTTCTTCTCGATGATGCGGAACAGGGTCTCGTTCGGCTCGCCGCCGGCGTAGAGCTTGAGCGGCGGGATACGCAGCCCCTCCTGGTAGATTTCGGTCGAGTCCGACGCGTTCGAGCCGGCGACGCGCCCGCCAACGTCGGTGTGATGGCAGATCGTCGCCGCCCAGGCCAGGAGATCGCCCGTGTCGGGGTTGAAGATCGGCTTGAAGACGAACAGGTCTGGCAGGTGCATGCCGCCCTCGAACGGGTCGTTGACGCAGAAGATGTCGTCCGGCGCGACCTGGCCGGCGTAGCGGGCGCGCACCGCCGCCAGCGCGTCGGGGATCGAGCCGAGGTGGCTCGGCAGCGTCAGTCCCTGCGCCACGAGCAGGCCATCGGCATCGCAGAAGGCGGTCGAGTAGTCCATGACGTCCTTGAGCACGCCGGAGTAGGCGGTGCGGTAGATCGTCAGGGCCATCTCGTCGACGATGGTGTTGAGCGCGTTCCTGAAGATCTCGAAGAAGATCGGGTCGCGCTGCTCCATGGTCCTGTCTCCCGCACTCGTGGCCGTCCGGGTGAACTGGCTCCCATTGTCCAACCGGCTCAAGCCTCACTATCAGAGCCCTGTTACCCATGCGTCATGTCGTCACATGGTCACGGTTCCGGCAGCTCCAACCTCAGCACGTCCCACGCTTCGCGGCGGATCGTCGCGTCGGGCGGAACGACGGCGGTGGCATCGAACTCCTCGACGATCAGTGGGCCGGGGATGGCCGTGGTTGGCACCTGGGCGCGCGTCAGCACCGGCGTCGTCAGCCAGCCGTGGGCGCGCCCAAAGAAGACCAGGCGCGCCGTGGCCGGCAGCGTGGCCGGGTCGTGACGCAGCGCGGCCGGCAACCGGCGGCGGTCGTCGCGGGCGCGGGCCACCAGCCGCAGGTTCACCAGTTCAACCGGTTCGTCGGCGCCGGCGCGGTGGCCGTAGGTGCGGGCGTGCTCCGCGCCGAAGGCCTCGCCGATGGCGGTCAGGCTGGCGGAGATCAGCGGCCCGGCCGGCGCCGGCACGGTGAGTTCGAACGACTGGCCCTGATAGCGCAGGTCGGCCGCGCGGTGCAGCTCCATCCGCTCCGCCGGCACACCCTCGGCGGCGAGCTGGATCGCCGCCTCGTCTTCGAGCCGGCGGTAGGCGGCCGTCAGCGCTGCCGGATCGGCCGTCGCCAGCGGCACGAGCGCGCTGCGCGACAGGTGGTGCTCCAGCGGGCTGGCGAGCAGGCCGAGCGCCGAGAACAGCCCCGGCAGCGGCGGAATCAACACCTGGCGCATCTCCAGCGCCCGCGCCATCGTCGCCGCGAACAGCGGGCCGTTGCCGCCAAAGGCGCACAGCGTCGCGGCGCGCGGATCGCGCCCGCGCTCGCTGGAGACAGCCCTGATGGCACGGATCATCGCCGCCGCCGCCAGCACGTGCGCCCCATGGGCCGCCTCATCCAGCGGCAGACCGAGCGGCCGGGCCACGCGCTCATCGATCACCCGATGAGCCAGATCGGCGTGCAGTCGGACGGCGCCGCCGGCCAGCCGCTCCGGATTGATGTAGCCGAGGACGAGGTTGGCGTCGGTGATCGTCGGCTCGGTGCCGCCCAGGCCGTAGCAGACCGGGCCAGGGAGCGCGCCGGCGCTGCGCGGGCCGACCTGGAGCGAGCCAGCCGGGTCCAGCCAGAGCAGCGAGCCGCCGCCCGCGCCGACCTCGGCCAGGTCGATCGCCGGCAGGCGCACCAGATAGCCGGCGCCGCGCAGCAGCCGCGCCCCGGCGATGATGCCGCCGCCGACCTCGTACTCGCCGGCGCGGTACACCTGGCCGCCCTCGACCATGGCCGCTTTGGCCGTCGTGCCGCCGATATCGACCGTGATCAGGTCAGGCAGCCCCAGCCGCTCGGCCAGCGCCTGCGCGCCAACGACGCCGGCCGCCGGTCCCGACTCGATGATCGTCACCGGCCGCGCCGCGGCCGCCGCCGCGCTCATGATGCCGCCGTTCGACTGCATCACCAGCAGCGGCGCGGCGATGCCGGCCGCGCCCAGCCGCTCGCCCAACGTCTGCAGGTAGCGCCGCACAACCGGCCGGATGTAGGCGTTGACGACGGTGGTGCTGGTGCGGTCGTACTCCTTGATCTCCGGCAGCACCTCGCACGAGATGCTCAGGTCCAGGTCGGGCGCCACATCGCGCAGCCAGGCGGCGATCACCTGCTCGTGGATGGGGTTGGCGTAGCTGTTGAGCAGGCAGACGGCGATGGCCTTCACCTCCTCGGCCCGCAGCCGAGCCAGCGCCGCCGCCAGCGACACCTGGTCCAGCGGCTGGCGGATTGCGCCGTTGGCGCTGACGCGCTCGTCGACCTCGATACGCCGCGCCCGCTCGACCAGCGGCGGCGGCTTCTCCCAGGTCAGGTCGTACAGACGCGGCACGCGCAGGCGGCGGATCTCCAGCACGTCGCGGAAGCCGCGCGTCGTGATCAGGCCGACACTCGCGCCGGCGCGCTCGAGGATGGCGTTCGAGGCGACGGTTGTGCCGTGGACGACTTCGGCGATGACCGAGCCGTCCAGGTCGTGCGCGGCCAGCAGCGCGCCGAGCGCGTCAACGATACCGCGGCTGTAGTCGTCGACGGTCGAGGGCGCCTTGCCGACCAGGACACGGCCGTCCTCGGCCAGCACGACCAGATCGGTGAAGGTGCCACCGATGTCAACGCCGACCCGGTAGGCGCCGGCTGGCCCCGCCAGGCGCGCGATCTCCCCAGGGTGGCCGGCCACGGACCCTCGCTCTCACTCACGCCGGCCGGCTCAGCCCGGTGGCTGGCGGCGCGGCGCAGTGTCGCCCAGCCCAGCGCGTGCGCGCAACCGACTGGCGGTGCGATGGTCCGTCCTGGGCCACCCCTGATAGCGACCAGTGTCGGCGATCCTCAGCGAGCGGGTAGTAGCCGGCGCGGTGCGGTCTGCTGGCTGGTCGTGGTCGGCTGGGAAAGCAGCGGCACGGAGCCGCTCGATGGCGCCAGCACATCCGGTGCGGCGTCGCTGGCCGCCACGAAGCCGAGCAACAGGACCGTTGGGCGGGCTGTCACCCTGCCTGCGGGCCGCGCTCGACGCGGAGACGAGCGATCTCGGCCTGCATCCGGGCGCTGCGCAGCGTCCGGTGAGGCATCTCATCCCAGGCGTCGATTGGACTCTCACCCGGCTGGTCGCTGACGCGGACGATCGCATCGGCGCGCTCGCGCAGGCCGGCCTTCAGGCGGGTGCCGACACCGGGCCGCTGCGGCGCGTGCAGGTAGCCGTCGCGGATGTCCAGGTTCGGCTCGACGACATCGCCATACCAGCCCTTGTAGAAGGCCGGCACATGCTCCTGCATCATCGTGTTGGGGGAACTAACGCAGATCTGAGCGCAGGCGAAGATGTTGACCGGCCCGGTCGCGTCGTGCGGCGCGATCGGCGCCTGATGGGCCGAGGCCAGGATAGCGACCTTGTGCGTCTCGGAGATACCACCGGTCCAGATCAGGTCGGGCATGACGATGCGCGCGGCGCCGTTCTCGATGTACTGGCGCAGTTGCCAGCGTGTCAGCAGCCGCTCGGAGATGCACACTGGTGTGCGCGTCGCCTCCTGCAAGCGCCGCAATGCCTCGGGGTTGAGCAGCGGCGTCAGATCCTCCTGCCACATCGGCTCGAGTGGCTCCATCGCCTGGGCGATCCGGATCGCGACCGGCAGGTTCCATTTGGCGTGCGCGTCGTTCGCCAGCTGCATGTCCATGCCGACAGCGTCCCGGATCTCGCGGAACGGCCGCAGCGCCCGATCGAGATCGGCTGGGGCGAGGTGCTGGCCGTCGCTGGCCAGCGCCAGCGCGATGGTCGGACCACCTTTCATGGCAGTGATGCCTTCGTCGAGCAACTGCTTCGCCAGCTCGGCCGCGCCCTCGTAGGGCATGCCGGTGGCGTAGACGGGCACGCGCCGTCGGACCGCGCCGCCGAGCAGCTCGTAGACCGGCACGCCCAGCGCCTGGCCCTTGATGTCCCACAGCGCGATATCGAGCGCCGAGATGGCGCGCATCTCCGCCCCTCCGTAGCCGGCATGGTCGGAGAGGCGGAACATCTGCTCCCACAGCCGCTCGATCTCGTGTGGGTCGCGCCCGATCAGCAGCGGGCCGAACCAGTCGTGGATGGCGGCGGCGACGACGGACGGCGCGTAGAAGGTCTCGCCCAGCCCGACGAGGCCGGTGTCGGTGTAGACCTGCACCCACAGCAGCCGTGGGTGCTCCTTCAATTGGATCGTCTCGATCTGCGTGATGCGCATGTCCTGCTCCTTCCCAGCGCGCGGGCGCCAGCCTGTCATCATGTCCACTCTAGCACGCCGCCCCACCGCTGCCTCAGTCGAACAGACGGCGCAGCAGTTCCTCCCGCGTCAGCGCGGCGTGCGCGGCTGCATCGGCCAGGTTGGTGGGCAGCGTGCCGCCTCGGAGTGGGTCATGCGGGCCTCATCGGCGCTGCAGCGCGTACTCCAGCACACGCTTGGCGATCGGCGCGGCCACCCGGCCGCCGCCGCCGCCCTCCTCGACGACTACGGCAAGCGCGATCTGCGGGTCTGGCTCGGGACCGAAGGCGATGAACCAGGCGTGCGTCAGCGTGCCGACGCCGATCTCGGCCGTGCCGGTCTTGCCGCCAATCTGAACGCCGGGGATGCGCGCCGGCGACCCCTGGCCCTGCTCGACCGTTTGCACCATCAGCGTGCGCATCGTCCGGGCGGTCGCTTCGTTGATCGGCGTGCGCCAGACGGCCGGCCGCCACCGCTGCAGCACGCGGCCATCGCGGGTCGTGATCGATGAGACGAGGTGTGGCTGCATCATGCGACCGTCGTTGGCAATCGTCGCCGCGACCAGCGCCATGTGCAGCGGCGAGACGAGCAACTCGCCCTGGCCGTAGCCGGTGTCGGCCAGCCCGGTCTTGCGCTCGAGGAACTCGGGGCTGTTGGCGACCTGGCTGCGCGCCACGCGCAGGTCAAACGGGATCTCGGTGTCGAAGCCGAAGCGCTGGCTGTAGTCGGCCAGGCGCTCCGGCCCGAGCTTGAGCGCCAGTTGGGCAAAGACGACGTTGAGCGAGAAGCGGAAAGCCTCGGCCAGCGTGTACTCGTTCTTGGGCGGGTTGGGCCGGTTCAACTCGCGGATGACATGCGAGTCGACGCGCAGCTCGCCCCGGTCCTCGAAGCGCGACTCCGGTGTCGCCAGGCCGGCGTCCAGGATCGCAGCGGCGGTGATCGTCTTGAAGATCGAGCCGGGCGCGTACAGCCCCTGGGTCGCGCGCGGCAAGAGCGGGTTGCCGGCGTCGACCGCGATGTTCTGCCAGGCGCGCACGATGCGATTGCTCTCGGTATCCCAGTTGGCGGCGGCCGGGTCGAAGACGAGTGGGCGCGGGTCGACGTGCGGGTTGGAGACCATCGCCAGCACCGCGCCGGTCTTGGGATTGAGCGCGACAATCGCGCCCGACCGATCGCCGAGCGCCTCGGCGGCGACGCGCTGCAGGCCCTGGTTGATGGTGAGGTGCAGGTCGTAGCCCTCGGGCGGGCGGTGCAGCACCTGACGCTGCACGGTGGCCCAGCCACCACCACCGGCCCGGCCGCTGAGAATGTCGTCATAGCGGTCTTCCAGGCCGTTGCTGCCGTAGACGAGCGGCGAATAGTAGCCGATAAGCGGCGCTGCCTCGACGCTGAGATAGGTGCGGCGGGCGTAGCCGTCGCCGGCCGCCTCGCTGCCGGCCAGCATCTGGCCGGTGTTGTCGTAGATCGCGCCGCGCCGCGTCTGGAGCAGCTCATTGCGACGGCGTGGGTCGGCCACCAACTGCGCGCCGTCGACCAACTCGCTGCGCGCCGCCAGCGCCGGCGCCAGCACCACCTGCTGGCGCACGAGTTGGGCGCTGGTGAGGATGAAACCGATCAGCAGCAGCGTCGCCAGCCGCTGCACGGTGCGGCTGAAGACCGGCTGACCGGGAGCACGGCGTGGCCACAGCAGCAGCGCCAGCAGCACGCCGCTGACGGCCAGCATCAGCAGCCAGACCTGGTCCGCGCCGTCGAAGAAGCCGAAGCCGAGCGCGACGATCAGGCCGAGCGCGGCCGGGAGCTTGAGCAACGAGCGAGCCACGCGCATGTCCTCTCCGCGGGTCGACCGGTCATGCCGCCGCGACCGTCGTTGCCGCCTGCCCCACTATACGCGTCACCGGCCAGCCGGGACGCGCTGCCAGTGAGAACGCGCGGCGCGGCCGGCCGGCTGCCGGTGGTTCAAGCACGCGCGGTGGATCGCTGACAATCCCAATGGGGTCTATGGAGATGCATCCGATGTTCGGATCTCATGTATGACCCAAGAGAACGTTTCGAGAAACTGACCCATCGCTGCCTCATTTCGCAACGGCGCAATCTGAATACTTGGCCGTTTGATAGTGGCATCTGTCGCTATTTGTGGGCTGGCGAACTCATTGAGCCTGTCCCGAAGCTCATCTCGCTTGTAGTCTTCATGGAACGGAGAGATTCTGGCTAGTCGGACGAACTCGATTTCGATCTTTACAGATCGCTCATCAAACCAGAGGCAGAACGGCTGCACATCTCCTTGTGAACTTCCGACAAAGGGATAGCACGAACCCCATTTCTGTCCACTGTATTCGAGGCGCAATCTGCTCTCGCGCGCCCAAGCGAGGATGCGTTTGGCTGCGTTCTCGTCTGCTACGCCCCATCGGTTTCTGATGTGATTGAGAAAGGATGCTTCGTCCCACCGTCTTGGGGAGCCTGAAGCTGCTACTCGCTGTTGTTTGGCTCGCTCGGTTTGACCGACGACCTGTGGGACAAGCGAGGTCCGACCTTGGCCCACAAACTGTCTGATCTCAATGGCGATCACCTCGGCAGGGTCCATCTGCCCGTTGAGGAACTCGACGACGCGGCGGAGTTCCCCCGGGATTTCGTCGGCCACGAAGACAAGGCGAATCCGGCCTGCCTGCAGGTTGGTCTTGACCCTCTGCCAGAACTGCTCGGCATCGCCTTCGGGGCCGAGGAATTCATTGATCGCCAGTGTCGGGTCCGCGCCGGTTGTGGTCTGCCCGGCCTCGAATCGCGCCCGAATGCGCTCAACCGGCCAGTAGACGACGGCGTTGGCCGCGTAGTCGAGCATCTGCCCGACGACCTCGCGCCGAATGCGCGTGTCAGCGCTGCGCTTCACCTCAACCAGCGTCGGCACGCCGTCCTGGTCGAGAAAGAGGTGATCGAGCGACCAGCGGTCGCCGCCGACCTCCTCGCCGGGCACGCCCATCTCGCGGGCGACGAGCAACCAGCGCCGTGGCTCGGCGCGGTTGATCTGGTCGCCGGCCAGCAAGTTGGGGTACTGCGCCAGCAGCCGCTGCAGGACGGCCTCCGAGTCGTACGCCTGCTCGCGCATCTCGATCAGGCTCTCGTCGCCCTGGAGAAGAAAGATGCCCCCGCTCATGGCTGCACTCCACCTCATGCCTTCCGGCAAGCTCTCAGATCAGCTATAGACCTCGTCGTGGCTCCCAATCGCGATGAGCGTGATGTTTCGCTCTGTCATCAACAAGGTCAACACCACGCGGTATTGGTAGGTCAGGCTGACCGCATGCAGGCCGTCAAACTCTCCTATGAGCGGGTGGAGCCGCAGATGTGGCTGGAAGGGGTCTACCTCAAGTTCGTGAACAAGCCGAGCGAAGCGATCGCGCAGGTCCGGGTGACGCCGGAAGAACCGGCGCGCCAGCCGGTCGAAGCGTGGGATGGTCGTGACCGTGTAGCTCATTCCCCGTCGTCAGCGCGATCGATGGCGGCCATGAGTTCCTCGACAGTGTCATAGCGTTTGGCCAACCCAGCTTCGACTTCGGCCAGGGCCGCACGCACATGGGCGCGAAAGGCCTCTCGACGCGCCTCGAGCAACTCCTCATACTGCACCTCGTCCAGGATCACATAACGTGGTCGATTGCGCTGGATAACATGAACCGCTCCGTCGCGGAGGAGTTCGTCTACCGCGCTGATGCCGCGCCGCTTGATCTCCTGAGCCGGAATCGTCTGCACAGCGGCCCCCTTTCAGTACCGTTTCCAGTACTATACTGGACGCAACATCATCGTGCCAGTCGTGTCGCTCACCCCTCGCCGGCGGTGGCCTCGCCGGAGATGCGCAACAGCAGCCCGACCAGCACGAAGTTGACGATCAGCGACGAGCCATCGGCCGAGATGAACGGCAGCGTGATGCCCGTCAGCAGGTCCGGCGGAGGGCGCTGTTCACTCACCGGCCTGCGTTGCTACCCGCTCAATGAGCGTCGGCGCTAACCAGTAACCTTCGCTGACCATCGCGCTGAGCGTGGCACGGACAGACGTGACCAGCCCGGCGTATTTGGCCCGCCGAATGACCTCGGCGACACCCGCCACAGGGATGCCGAGGCGCTGGGCCGCAGACCGTCCCGCTCGCTCGTCCATGAGCAGGACCAGCCTCAACTCATCCGCCAGCCTGATGACGGACTGATCGGCGTGACTGAGCCGCCGCTCCAGCCGCAGGGGTGCCAGCATGGGCGCGGTCGGTTCACGGACCTCAAGCCAGGAGTCCAACGCGACCCGCAGCCGCCGGCTGTCCGGGCCTGGCAAGGCAACCAACTCCTGGGCTACCAGCGACGGCACGTAGACCTGTCCGAAGAGGCTGTCGAGCACATCGAGCCGATTGATCCGGGCAAGCGCAATCAGCGGGCCGGTATCGGAGACAACGCTCACGTCCCCAGCGCCTTGTCCAGCGCGGCCGAATCGCGATCGAGTTGCTCGGCCAGTTCATCGGGGCGGTAGTTGTACAGCGGCACGTGGTACGTGGCGCAGGCGGCCAGGAAATCGTTATAGGACAGTCCGGCCAACTCCGCCGCCAGCCGAAATGACAACTCCCCCAACTCGAATAGCTTCAGAGCCGCCATCAGCCGCAGGTAGTCACCCTGGTCGGCTCGGTCACCACCGAGCGCGGCGGCTAATTCATCGGGAACGGTAAGCGTCACCTGGACCATGCAGCACTCCATTGGTACGGGCCACACTGGAGTATACGGCGCTCGTCGAAGTCGTAGGCAGAAGACGCCAGCAGCGACGAAACGCCCCACCCCTCGCTCACCCGTCGCCGGCCACCGCCTCGCCGGAGATGCGCAGCAGCAGCCCGACCAGCACGAAGTTGACGATCAGCGACGAGCCGCCAGCCGAGATGAACGGCAGCGTGATGCCCGTCAGCGGGATCAGCCGGATCGTGCCGCCGATGATGATCAGCGTCTGCAGCGCCAGCGTCGTGCTGAGGCCGACTGCCAGCAGCCGCGAGAAGCCGTCGCGCGCAGCCAGCCCGATGGCGAAGCCGCGGAACACTAGCACCAGATAGAGGGCCAGCACCGCCAGCGTGCCGAGCAGCCCAAGCTCCTCGCCGATGGCCGGGAAGATGAAGTCGGAGTGGACCTCGGGGATCCAGGTCGGGCTGCCCAGCGCCAGGCCACTGCCGAACAGGCCACCGTTGGCCAGCGCGTAGGTCGCCTGAATGATCTGGTAACCACCGCCGAGCGGGTCGGCCCACGGATTGAGCCAGGTTTCCACACGCACGCGCACGTGGCCGAACATCCGGTAGGCGGCCACCGCGCCGGCGGCGAAGGCGGCCAGTCCCGCGACGACGTACATCAGTTGGCCGCTGGCGACGTAGAGCATGCTGAGAAAGATGCCGAAGAAGAGCAGCGCGCTGCCCAGGTCCTTCTGCACCACCAGCACCAGCAGCGACACGCCCCACATCAGCAGCATCGGCAACAGGTATGGCAGCGGCGGCAGCCGCAGCGGACCAACTCGGTAGGGTGAGGCCAGCAATTCGCGCTTGTCGTCCAGGTAGGCGGCCAGGAAGACGACCAGCACGACCTTGAGGATCTCCGACGGCTGGAATGACATGCCGAAGACGTTGAACCAGAGGCGGGCGCCGTTGCGCTCGACACCGAACAGCATCGTCGCCGCCACCAGCAGGATCGCCAGCACGGCCCAGGTGTACTTGTAGCGCCGCAACAGCGACAGATGCTGCCGGGGCACCAGCGCGACGATCGCCCACATCAGCAGCAGGCCAGCGGTCATGAACACGATCTGGCGTGGCGCCAGGGTCGCCAGCGCCGGGTCGCGCCGCGCCAGCGCCGGCTGCAGGCGCATGATCATCACCAGCCCCAGGCCAGCCAGCGTCGCCACTAGCGGCAGCAGCACCTGATCGCCGCGGAAGCCGATGGCGCTGAACCAGACGTGCATGCCAAACAGCAGCCCAGCGAAGGCCAGCGCCACCCAGACATCGCGCCAGGTGAACGTCAGTCCGCCGATGGGCGCGAGGAACACCATCAACTGGCCGAGCACCGCCAGCAGGGACGGCACGACCAGCAGTTGCAGCTCAGTCAGGCGGTAGCGCCGCAGGAAGGCCAGCGGCGCGGCGACGATCATCCGCATCGGCGTGATGAGTGATGAGCGATGGGTGATGAGTGGTTGAACGGGGCCAGTGTCATCATCAGCCTGATGCTAACGGGCGCGAGACGATGCTGCCAGTCGAATGGAGGTCATGTCGGAGGCCAGGCTCCGCTGGCCACGGCGGTGGAACGATCGCTCGGCGCGTCAGGTCGCTCGGTGCGCCCGCCATGCTACAATCGTGCCGCATGACCGACCGTTCGACCTGACGACGAGCGGCACGCCACCTGACCGCGCGGGGCGCGGCCCTGGCGCTTCGGCTGGCCGACCGGCCGTCAACGCGATGAGGGACACCATGACGAACGACGCCGTGATCGAGGCGCTGGAACACCTGCGCACCGACCAGAGTCAGCGGCTGCGAGCGGTCAACACGGTGCTGGCGACGCTGAAGGGCGCGACCGGCGCGCTCACCAAGGCCAACCGCGCCCTGACCGACTACACGACGCTGCTCAGCGCCAACGGTGCCGGTGACGCCGACAGCGCGCTGACCCGGGCACGGCAGCACCTCGACGGGCTGCACCTGCGCGAGGAGGTCGTCGACCCGCTGGCGCCGGCGCTGCGTCGCGAGGCGCGCGCGCTGACCGGCCTGGTGGCAGCGCTGCGCGCCGCGCTGACGGCGTTGCAGGCCGAGCCGGTCGACGTCATCCGCCTGGGCCGGTCAGTGGCCGCGCTCCGGGCGGTGCGCACCCCGGACACCGCCCTCGGCGCGCTGCTGCCCGCCCTCGACCAGGCGCTAGCCGAGGGGGAGCGCCACCTGGGCGACGAGTTCGGCGTCGGCCTCCGCCAGGCTGTCGCGGCCACCGGCCTGGAGCTGGGCGGCCGTCCGCCTCGCTTCGAGATCGGCCGCTTCGAGATCGTCGCCAACTTCGTCAGCCGGAAGGCGACGATCAGCTACGGCAAGGAGGAGTTGAGCCGGACGGTGCCGCTGAGCGTCGAGGCAGTCATGCGCGCCTATCAGGCCGCGGCCAAGACGATCGCCGGCCGCAACGAGGACCCCGACCGCTGGATGGCGCAGCTCCAGGAGGCTTACAACCGGGCGCGCAGCCACCGGAGCACGGCCGAGCAGCGCCCTGGCACGCGCGCCAACATCATCGCCTGCCTGTTCGAGCTGGTCCTGCTGCGTCAGGGCCGCGGCTTCCGCAGCGCGCCCAGCAAGCACGCCTTCGTCGACTACAGCCGCGCCCAGTTCGCCTACGACTTCGCCGCGCTCGCCGACCGGCGGCGCGTCATCGCCCATGTCGCGACCAAGTCGCAGGCCGACAGCGCCGAGCGCAGCCTCTGGCTCGTCGAGGGCGCCGGCCCGCATGACGGCGCCTACATCGCCGACATCGAGATCGTCTGACCGCCGGCCGTCGGAAAGGACGTCGCCCATGCTGCCCGCGCCGCCACTCGCGCGCCAGATCATCGAGGGATTGGGCCAGTACGGCACGCCGGTCTCCAAGGGCGTCAGCTACTACAACGTCGGCAACGAGTCGCTGCTCAACGCGATCGACACCCACTACCTCGGCTCCTACCTGGCCGATGGCGGGGCGGTCTTCAAGCTGGTCGTCGGTGACTATGGCAGCGGCAAGTCGCACTTTCTGTACTGCATCCGCGACCGCGCCTGGGCGCGCAACTTCGCCGTCAGCAAGGTCGATCTCAGCCCGCGCGAGAGTCCCTACGACGACCAGCGCCGCGTCTATGCCGCCGTCGCCGCGTCGGTGATCTGGCACGAGCTGGGCGACCTGGGCGAGGACGAGCGCGGCCTGACTCGCTTCCTGGAGGGCACGCTGCGCCGCCTGATCGGCCCGTACGGGCTGGATCTGGACGACCCGTCGGCAGCCGACCTGCCTGAGGCGCGCGCCCTGCTGCAGACGCTCGCGACGACACCGGTCGATAGCCTCAGCTACCAGAAGGCAGTCCAGGGCTACTTCACCGCCCTGCTGCGCAGTCAGGACCTGCGGCGCGAGGCGCTCCGGCGCTGGCTGCACGGTGAGGAAGTCAGCCCCGAAGACATGCGCGACCTGCGCTCGGTCGGCGTCACCGAAAAGATCACCCGGATGAACGCCTTCAAGATGCTGCGCTCACTCTGCCAGGTCGTGCGGGCGCTCGACTACAGCGGGCTGGTCCTGCTCTTCGACGAGGGCGACCGCATGATGAGCGTCGGCGGTCGGTCGGAGAAGGTCGCCACCGACAACCTGCGCGAGGTGATCGACCGCACGCGCGAGGAGCTGCCGGGCGCGATGTTCGTCTATGCCGTGCCGCCGGCCTTCATTACCGATATCGTGCCCAAGTACCCGGCCCTCCAGCAACGCATCCAGGCGCCGAGCTACTTCTCGCGCGCCAACCCATTCAGTCCGCAGATCAGCCTGGAGCGGCTGGACCTGCCCGACGACGAGCTGCTGACCCAGATCGGCTACCGGCTGCTGCCCATCTTCGAGATCGCCTACGCCACCCGGCTCGACGCCGGTATCCAGGCCGCCAACATCGCTACCCTCTCCGAGACCGCCCGCAACGCCTATTTGGCGATCAGTCACCGCCGCCTCTTCATCAAGGCGCTCATCTCGGAGTGGTTTCGCCAGAAGGAGCAAGGCGAGCGGGCGCTCGACGCCGAGGAGGCCATCGCCGCCATTCGCGGCCAGAGCGACGCGCTGATGACCCTGGCCGACCAGGCCCAGCAACCGTACTGAGGAGTGTCACCGTGGGCATCCAATCGTCTGACACCCCACCCGAGGTCGAGCGCGTCCAGATCGACCTGCTGCGCCGGGCCGGGCCGGCCCGGCGCTTCGCCCTCGCCCGGTCACTTAGCCAGACGGTCATGCAACTCGCCCGTGGAGGCATCCGGCGCCGCCACCCGGATGCCAACGAGGAGGAGGTGGGCTTAATCTTCATCGCCACCCATTACGGCCGGGAGCTGGCCGAGCAGGTCCGCGTAGACCTGGCGCGCCGGCAGCGACGATGACCACGCCTGACGTCTTCGCGGCGATGCTGCCGGTCATTGAGGCGTTTGAAGCGAGTGGGGTGTCCTATTACATCGGCGGCTCGGTCGCCAGTTCGACGCATGGCGTGGCGCGATCGACGATCGATGTCGACCTCATCGCCGATCTCCAGATGGACGATGTTCCGGGCTTGTTCGTGCAACTTGAGGCGGACTATTTCATCCAGGTCGAGAGTGTCATAGAGGCCATCGCACGCAGATCATCGTTCAGCGCCATCCATCTCGCAACGATGATCAAGATCGACGTCTTCATCCAGAAGTCCGCACCGTTTGACCGCGAAGTCCAACGCCGGAGCGCGCCACGCACACTCGCCGGCGAAATCACCGAGCGCGAGTTCAGACTATCTTCTCCGGAAGACACGCTTCTTCACAAGCTGCGCTGGTATCGTATGGGTGGCGAGGTGTCCGATCGTCAATGGAACGACATCCTGGGGATCATCCTCGTGCAAGCGGGCGGCCTCGATCGTGCCTATCTCCGGGAATGGGCGGCCGAACTTGGTGTGACCGATCTGCTTGAACGGGCAATGACGGAGACGGAGTCACAGTCGGGGGCGTGACTGACCGCGAGATGGTCCCGGATGAGGCGCCTGAAAGCGATGACGTTGGCGCCAATCTCGTCGTTGGGGTCGGTAGGCAGCCGGTCGATGAGGCGCCGCATGGAAACCCGAACCGTTGTCCATCCACAACTCGGGCCGGGCCGGCTGCTCAAGACCTACATGGGCGGCCATGAATGGGAGGTCGCGTTTGAGACCGGCCGGCGCTTCCGGCTGCCGGCGCGGGAGTTCGCCGCCGAGTCGGTCGACGCCTGGCAGCAACGACTCGGTGGAGCGTGGGCGGCCATCGCGCCACGCGTGGCAACGCTGGAGACCGACCAGTTCCGCGCCCGTCAGACGCTGGAGGCGCTGCGGCTCGGCATCGTGCCGGCCCAGGATGTCGAGACCCTGACGATCGGGCTGGAGGCCGAGCAGGTCAGCCTGCAGCGCGCGCTGGAGGGCGCGCGCGAGCGCGGCGGCGAGGTCGAGGCGATCATCGGTGACTACGGCTTCGGCAAGAGCCACTTCGTCGACCTGGCGGCGCGACGCGCGCTGCGCGAGAACTTCCTGGTCGCCCAGATGAGCCTCGATCTGGTCGAGGCGCCACCGAGCAAGGCCACCGAGATCTACGCGGCGTTGACGCACTCGCTGCGCTATCCCGATAGCGACGAGCGCGGGCTGCGGCCGTTGCTCGCGCGCGCCCCCGACCATCCCGCCGCCGTGGCCGAGATCGTCGCCAGCGCGCCGCGCGGCGCGGCCTGTCCACTCGCCCAGGCGCTCGGCGCGCTGGCCGACTGCGGCAGTCAGTCGGCCGCCGACGCCATCGTCGCCTGGCTCGGCGGCCAGGCACGCCCCACCGCCGAGATGAAGACCTGCCTGCGGCGGCCGGCGCACCTCTACCGCACCGGCGACGTCGCCCGCCAGTACAGCTACCTGCTGACTGGCCTCAGCTACCTGGCGACGCTCCTCGGCTACAGCGGGCTGGCGGTGCTGATCGACGAGTCGGAGCACTACTCGTTGCTGCGCGCCAACCAGCGCGATCGAGCCGACGCCTTCTTCAAGGCCATGATCTATGCCGCGCTCGGCCCCGCCGGTCGCGTCGACCCGCTGACCATCCCCGATCACCCTCGCGCCGAGTACCCGGTCGCCTTTGCCAGCCAGTCGCGCCTCTTCTTCCTGTTCGCGCTGACGGAGAGCGAGAATCGGCTGCCGGTCGACGTGTGGCTCAAGCCGAGCCAGATCATCCGGCTCGACGATCGGTTCATCGAGCGCGACATCGCGCAGTTTGTCCAGACGCTGCTCCGCTACCACAGCATCGCCTACGGCTACGCCTACCCGCCAGTCGACGGTCGCTTCGAGGAGACGCTGCGCGCGACGCCCGGCCTGCTCTCGCGTGCCCTGGCCCAGCACCGCCTCAACATCCGCGAGCTGATCCGGCTGGCCGTGACCGCCTGCGATCTCCTCTACCTGTATGCGGCCTACGTGCCCGCGACACTCCTGGACGAACTGGCGCGCGGCCTGCGGGTGGAGCGACCCGCCTGATACAATCTCATTGATCGGGCTCGCTGATGGGCTGCCATGGCGCACGTTGAGAGAACGGGCATGGTCGCACGCACCATTGTCGTCACCGCTGATGTCACCCTGACGCTCGACCAGTTGCTCGCCGCGATCCGGCAACTGGATGAGCCGGCGCGCCTCAAGGTCGCCCAGGCCCTGCTCGCGAGCGACAACGACGCCAGCCTCACGGCGTTGATCCGCCGCCTGGCGGAGCGGGAGCCAGCCGACGACATCAGCGATGCGGTCATCGGCGCCGAGATCAATGCCGTCCGTCACTACGACGAATGACCCCCAGCTCCTCAGGGTGATCGTTGACACCAACCTGTGGATCCGAGCGCTGCTCGGCGGCCGCTGCCGCTGCTCCAGGCATGGCACGCCAACCGCTTCATTGTGCTCGGCAGCAGCGCCTTGCTGGAGGAACTGGATCAGGTCTGGCAGCGTCCCCGTCTGAAGCAGCGCATCACCGAGCGAGACGCGTGGGCACTGCTGGAACAACTCCGGGAACGCAGCTCATGATCACGATCACGACGGTCCCGCCACGCTGTCGTGACCCGCGCGATCAACCGGTGCTCGCCACCGCCATCGATGGGCTGGCCGATGCCATCGCCACGGGCGATGCCGACTTGCGGGCTGATGATGAGCTGCGCACGATCATGGCTGGATACGGCGTCGAGATCTGGGGCATCGACACATTCCTCGCCCGCATTGGCTGGTCTGACGCGGCTGTGGCCTGGCCAGCGCCAGGTGAGTAGCGACCCGTCTCCCGAGCCTGTAGCACCACTATGACCAGGGACGGACGCCATGGTCGATCGTGAGGAGAGGCTGGCGCTCAAGGCGCGGCTGCCGCGCGCGTGGCCGGCCTTCTTCGAGCGCCACGGCGCCTTCACCGACGTGCAGCTGGCGACGATCCCGCTCGTGCTGGCGGGCGAGAACGTCATCGTCTGCGCCGCCACGGCCAGCGGCAAGACCGAGGCGGCCGTCGCGCCGCTGATCGAGCGCCATTGCCCCCCGGTCCTCATCATCCATCCGCCGCCGGCCGGCCCGGCCATTCTCTACCTGACGCCGACGCGGGCGCTTGCGAACGACCTGGCCGCGCGCCTGGCGCCGCCGCTGGCGTCGCTCGGCCTGACACTGGGCATCCGCACGCGCGACCAGAACAGTCTCCACCCCCACCGGCCGCCGGCCCTGCTGCTGACGACTCCCGAGGCGCTCGACGCGCTGCTCGCCAGCCGGGCGGCCCTCCTCACGCAGGTGCGGGCTGTCGTCATCGACGAGATCCATCTCGTCGATGGCACACCGCGCGGCGACCATCTGCGCGTGCTGCTCAACCGCCTGCGCCACCTGCGCGCGGCCGCCCACGCGCGCGGCGATGCCCCCGACGACGCCCTCCAGTATGTCGCCCTGTCAGCGACCGTTGCCGACCCGGCCACCGTCGCCGCGCGCTATTTCGCCGGGGCGCGCGTCGTTCACCTGCCGGCCCGCCGTTCCCTGACGATAGAGCAGATCGACCTCGCGCCGGACGACGCCGGGGCGCTGCGGGTCTACCTGGCCGGCTTCCGCGCCCGTGGCTGGCGCAAGGCGCTGGCCTTCTGCAACAGCCGCGCCGAGGTCGAAGCCTACGCCGCCGCCACGCGGGCGGATTCACCCTTCGGCGCGGCGGTCTTCGTCCACTACTCCAACATCGAAGCCCGGCGCCGGCGCGAGATCGAGCAGCAGTTCGCCGCCGCCGAGGTGGCGATCTGCTTCGCCAGCAGCACGCTGGAGCTGGGCGTCGACATCGGCGCGATCGACGTCGTGCTGCTGATCGGACCACCTGGCGATGGCGCCGCCTTCGTCCAGCGCATTGGACGCGGCAACCGGCGCCGGCGCGCCGGCCAGGTCGCCTGCTTCGCGCGCGACCCACTCGAACGGCTGCTGTTCGCGGCGCTGGTCGACGACGCGACGCCCGCGCCAGCCGGCGCGGTCTGCTTCCGCCCATCGGTCGCGGTGCAACAGATCTTCAGCCTCATCAAGCAGAGTCCGACCGGGGCCGTGCGGCTGGCCGAACTGACGGCGCTGTTCGCCGGCTTGCTCGACTCCGCCGCGGTCGCGGAGATCGTTGGCGGGCTGCAGCAGCGCGCCTACCTCGCTCCAGGACGGCCGGGAGAGTGGCGGGCCGGGGCGAAGTTGAACCACCTGTACGACCTGCAGGCGCGGCGGCACGTCCCGCTCAGCATCTACAGCAATATCCAGACGACGGAGCGCGCCATCGACATCCGCGACCAGCACACCCAGCAGACGGTCGCCCATGGCGACGCCTACTGGCTGACTCAGGAACACCTGACGCTGGAGGGTCGCCCCGTCAGCATCACCTGGTACGATGGCGAGGCGCTCTGGATCGCGGCGGATCAACGGCCCGCGCCGGCCCGCCGGCTGCCGTACCGCTCCGCGCGTCCGCTGCTGAGCGAAGACCTGGCCCAGCGGCTGCCACCGCTGCTGGGCCTGCCGGCCGACGCCGCACCGTGCGTGCCGGCCCCGGATGGCCGCTGGTGGTGGTTCCACTGGCTCGGCGACCGCTATGGCCGCGTCGCGCTCGATCTGCTGCGCCCCCACATCGCCGTGCGGCCGACGCGGCAGCCCGGCCTGTGCCTGAGCCTGCCCGACGCCCCCGCCACACTGCCGACCTGGAGCGAGGAGCAGGTGGTCCGCCATCTCCACGCCTCAGCGCACCGGTACGAGTCGCTGCTGGAGCTTGGCCCCTATCACCACCTGCTGCCGCTGTCGCTGCGCCAGCGCACCCTGGTCGAGCAGTTTGACCCACCGCGCTTTCTGGCAGCGCTGGCCCGCCGCCGCCCCGTCCCCGCCCCCGAGGCGCTCGCCGACGACCTGATCGCGCTGGTGACGGAAACCGGCACGAAGTGATGAGTAGTTCGGAACCCCACTCATCACTCATCACTACCCCTTGATGCCGGACATGACGATGCCGCGCACGAAGATGCGCTGCATAGCGAAGAAGATGACGATCGCCGGCAGCGTGAACAGGACCGAGCCGGCCATCAACAGGTGCTCGCGCGGCTCGGTCGGGTCGCTCGGCTGCTGCTGGAACCAGCGCACGCCGAGCGACAGTGGGAACTTCTCCTGACTGTTGAGGTAGATCAGCGGGTGGATGAAGTCGTTCCAGTGCGCTAGGAAGGCGAAGATCGCTACCGTCGCCAGCGCCGGCCCGGCCAGCGGCAGCAAAATGCGAAAGAGGATCTGGACCGAGTTGGCGCCGTCGATCTTGGCCGCTTCGTCCAACTCGCGCGGGATCTGTAAGAAGAACTGTCGCAGCAGGAAGACGTAGAAAGCGCCGCCGCCGAACCAGTAGGGGATGATCAGCGGCCACCAGGTGTCGATCAGCGTCGTGTCGAACAGCCAGCGCGGGATGCGGTCGAACATCAGGAATTTGGGGATGAGGACGACCTCTTCCGGCAGCACCAGCGTGCTGAGCAGCACCATGAACATGAAATCGCGGCCCGGCCAGCGGAAGCGGGCGAAGCCGTAGGCCGATGCCGTCGCCGAGATGACCGTCCCGATTACGGCCAGCGCGGTGATGACGACCGTGTTGGCATACCAATCACCGTAGGGGATGCGCTCCAGTTGGAAGAGCCGCACGAAGTTCTGCGGCTGCGGCACCTTCGGCCAGAGCGTCGGCGGGAACGCGTACAACTCGCTCGGCGACTTCAGCGCGCTGCCGACGGTGAAGATGAACGGCCCGGCGAACAGGAGCGCCCCCAGGAGGGCGATGATGTACAGCACGAGACGGCCAGGCTGGAAGCCGCGCGTGGTGCGACCGGTCGCGGCCAGTGGTGGGGCGGTGGCGAGCGTCTGTCCCGGGCTGCTCACGCGCGGTCCTCCCCTTCGTAATAGACCCAGCGCCGCGAGGAGCGCACGTTGATGTACGTTAGCGTCACGACCAGCACGAAGAAGATCCAGGCCAGCGCCGAGGCGTAGCCGAACTCGAAGTTCTGAAAGGCGCTCTGGTAGAGATGCAGGTTGAAGAACCAGGTGGCGTAATTCGGCCCGCCGCCGGTCGCCACCATCGATAGCGCGAAGACCTTGAGCGCGGCGATGATGCCGACGACCAGGTTGAAGAAGATGGTCGGCGTCATCAGCGGCAGCGTGATGTGCCGCAGTCGGTGCCAGGCGGTGGCGCCATCAATGGATGCCGCCTCGTGCAACTCGATCGGCACGCCTTGCAGGCCGGCCAGGAAGATGATCATCGTCGCGCCGCCGATCGTCGCCCACAGCGCGGCGATCATCAGCGCCGGCATGGCGGTCGACGAGTCGCTCAGCCACTTCGGCCCTTCGATTCTGAACAGCTCCCAGAGCAGGTAGTTGATGCCGCCAAATTCGGGATGGTAGAGCCAGCGCCAGATCAGCGCCAGCGCCACGATCGGCGTTAGACTCGGCAGGAAGAAGACCGTCCGGAAGGCGACCGTGCCGCGCAACTTCTGGTTGAGCAGCACCGCCACCAGGAATGACAGGCCGATGCCGATGGGCACCATCACGAACGCCCAGGTCAGCGTCCGCTGCATCGAGCCCCAGAAGAGACTATCGTCACCGGACAGCGCGCGGGTGAAATTGTCCAACCCGACCCACACCGGCGTGTTGGTGATGCTGTAGCGGGTGAAGGCCAGGTAGAACGACCATACCATCGGCCCAAGCGTAAAGATCAGGAAGCCGAGGACCCACGGCGAGGCCCACAGCCAGCCGCTGATCGCCTCGTGCGTCCGCATACTCAGCCCGGTACGGGCTTGCCCGCTGGCCATCGGCACGTCGCTCGCTGCCATACCGTCTCCAGTGATGAGTGATGAGCGATGAGTACTGAGTGGGAATACGGTCTACTCATCACTCATCACTCATCACTTCGTTTAGTCGATGGCGGGCTTATCGAGGACGGCCTGCAACTTGCTCTTGGCCTCCGGCAGCACTTCGTCGACCGTCTTCTTGCCGGTCCAGACATCGGCGAAGACCTGGCCGACGGTGGTGCTGAACTCAGGCCAGCGGAAGTTGGCCGGCTCCTTCCACGGGTCAGCGGTCTTGAGCGCTTCGACGAAGCGCTTGTGTGCCCGCAGATCCTTGTTCAGTTGCTCGTTGTCCAGCACACTGTTGCGCAGCGCCGGGCGCGAGCCGCCGGCCAGCACGATCGGCACGTGGTTCTTCGGGTCCATCAACCACTTCAGGAACTGCCAAGCCTCTTTCTGCTTGGTCGAGATCGCGGAGACGGTCTGGCCGTTGATCGTCAGGCTGGTGCCGCTCTTACCCGTTGGCCCCTTGGGGATCAGGTCCAGGCCCCACTTGAACTTGCCGGCGATCGCCTTGTCGCCCGGTGCGAAGTGCGCCCAGTAGCCGGTCTGGACTAGCGCCACCCGGCCGCTGGCGAAGAGATTGTCGTTGTTGACGTCCGGACCGGGTGTCGGCGCCTGCTTGTTGACGTAGAAGTCGCGCAGGTAGTTGAACGTCTTCTTCATCTCCGGCGAGTCGACCGTGACGGTCTTGCCGGCTGTCGGTGGCTCGATGAACTCGCCGCCGAAGCCACCGGCGAAGTTGTTGATGCTCAGGAAGTCCTGGCCGAGGGCGATGCCGAAGACCTCGGTGCGGCCACTGCCCTGCTGGGTCAGCTTCGCGACGGCCTCTTTGAGCGTGTCAAGCGTCCAGGTGCTGTCGGGCGGCTTGACGCCGGCCTTCTCCAAGAGATCGATGTTGTAGAGCAGACCGCCGTTGCCGGGATGGCCGCCCCAGGGCATGGCGTAGAGCTTGCCGTTGAGCGAGCAACTCTTAAGGCCATTGGGCACGTAATCGCCCATATCGTAGTTGTCGGCCTTGATCAGCGGGTCGAGCTCGGCCAGCAGGCCACGGTTGGCGAAGTTATGCAGGTTGCCGAGCGAGGCCCAGATGACGTCGGCGACTTGCTTGGTGGCGTGCAGCGCCTGGACCTTGGCCCAGTACTCCGGCTCGGCCGGGTAGGCGATGTGCGTCGCCTTGATGCCGGTCTGCGCGGTGAAATCGGTGACGCTCTTGGTCATGATCTCGGCATCGCTGCCGAGGCGGGTGGCGACTTGGATCTCACCGGCGGCGGCGGCTGGGGCCGGCGCGGTGGTCGGCTTGGCCGCGGCGGCGGCCGTCGTCGGTGCCACAGCGGCCGCCGTCGGCTTGGCGGCCGCCGGCGCCTCGGTCGGCTTGGCGGCCGCCGGGGCCGTCGTCGGTGCAGCGGCGGCCGGCTTGGGCGCCTCGGTCGGCTTAGCCGCCGGCGCTGGCGCCAGGCCACTGCAGGCCGCCGCCAGCGGCGCCGCGCTCACAGCCAGCAGCCCCAACAGGCGCCGCCGGCTCAACGATCGTCGCGGGTATGTCTCATCCATGCGAGGTCTTCCCTTTCTCTCATGTACGTCCGACACCGGACGTTCCACGCCCACTCCAGCAGTGGACGTCGTCACGAGGACAGTATCCAGATTCCGCTCACCCAGGCATCCATCACGATCATCGCCGGGGTATGGTGTCCATCTTACAGGAGCCAGGGCGGTCCCGACAAGCAGCCGGCCTGGCGTTCAGACGTACGCGAATCGCAGTCCGGTGGCACGCGATCGCGACGGTTGGGCAAGCACAGCTCCGGCGCTTCGGTCGTCACGGGGGCCGCGCCGGTCACGCCGTCCCTGGCTCGCTGGCCGCGGCGCCGGGGTCAGCGGCGGTGAGCGCCTCCAACCGGCGCAAGATGCGCAGGCTGAGCTCCTCCTGGTGCTCGATGCTCGCCGCCTGGTGTTCCAGGTGGAGGAGGATGGCCTCGACCTCCGTTTCGGCCTTCTGGTTGACCTCGAAGTCAGCATCGGCGCGCAACTCGGCATGGCGGTTGAGCAGGTTCTGGCCGACCAGCAGCAGCGGCATCAACAGGAGCTGGATCAGATTTGAGATGAACAGCCAGAGCACGAAAGCAGGCGCCGGGTCAAAGCGCGCGCCGGCCGGGCCAATCAGGTTCCAGCCTAGCCAGAGGATGGTCCAGCTGGCGATGAGGAGGAAGAAGCCGGGCGTGCCGACACGCCGCGTCACCGCCAGCGCCATGCGCTCCAGCGGTGAGAAGCTCGTCTGGAACTCCTGGTTGATGTTGCGCACCGGCGGGTGGGCGTGGGCCCAGTGGGCGACCAGGCGCGTCGTGCCGTCAAGGCTGCGCTGTTCGACCATGACCACACCATCCTTGAACCGCTGCACGAGCCGTTCACTTACCATACGGGCCATTCTCCTCATGGCTGAGGTTGATCAGCGGCGGGCGCGACGCCAGCCAGCGCGGTAGGCTACCAGCGCGGCGCCCACGCTCCCGAGCGTAGCGCAGCCCAGCCGTGAACGGAATGGCCGGTAGACGATGCAGTGAGGTATGTCGATTTAACCCTGTGGTTCGGTATCGTGAAAGTCACCCTGGCCAGGGCGTTCGTCCCCGCTGATCGTTCGGCGCGGATTCGGTACAATAGCAGCCGCGCGGTTGGCCCCGGCCAACGGACCGCATCGGTCACTCACCTGCCCCGCCACCTCATCGCCCGGTCCAGGAGGTTCCGTGCTACGTCATGCCCGCCAGGGCGTCCTGGTCCTCGTGCTGGTCCTGATCCTCGGCCATGCTCCGAGCGCCGCCGCTCAACCAATCGTCCCGCGCGACTATGCCGGCTTGCCACTCGATCTGGCTGCGCTGCACTTTCCGGTCACGGGCCACAATCTGGCTGGCGGCTTCCTGCGCTACTGGTGGGAGCACGGTCAGGTCGTCATGTTCGGATTGCCCATCTCCGAGGAGATGACCGAGGGTGGCCGGACGGTGCAGTATTTCGAGCGCGCCCGCTTCGAGTACCATCCCGCGCACGCCGGCACTCCGTACCTGATCCAACTCAGCCTGCTCGGGCGCGACCTGACCCGCCAACGCACCGAGCCGGCCTTCCAACGCGTCGTTCTGGTCAGCGAGAGTTCGGAGCGCGCTTACATCGGCGCCACCGGCCACACGATCAATGCCGGCTTCAAGACCTTCTGGGAGAGCAATAACGGACTGGCTATCTTCGGCTATCCGATCTCCGAGGAGCTGGAGGAGAACGGCCAGGTCGTGCAGTACTTCGAGCGCGCCCGCTTCGAGTACCATCCCGAACATCAGGGCACCCCCTATGAGGTCCAGCTCGGCCACCTGGGCCGCGAAACCGCCCAGGCCCGCGCGCTGACCTTTCCGCCGGCCGTACGGCTGAGCAACGCTGTTGCCTGGACGGACAGCCTGCCGCTGGAGACGGCGGAGAAGGTGCGCATGCTGCGCCAGCAGGCGGCGCTGACGGCCGTGCCGACTCCGATCGAGCCGGCCCAGTTCGTGGTCAATGAGTCCGAGCTCTCGATCCGGCGGGCGCCGACGACGATCGCCCCGCGCGTTCGGTTCACCTACGCGCGCCAGGTTCTGCACGTCGTCGGCATCGTCACGGGCGAGTCGATCGATGGCGACGAGCAGTGGTATCAACTGGCCAATGACGGCGGCTACGTGCCAGCGGCGTTCGTCCAGCCCTTCACACCGCCAGCGCCACCGCGCACCTGGCCCGGGCGCTGGATCGACATCAATCTGAGTACCTTCTACGCCACCGGCTACGAGGATGATCGGCCGCTCTACAGCGCCATCATCACCGCCGGCCGCCAGAACCGGACGCCGATCGGCATCTTCGCCATCCAGAGCCGGGTCGAGACCGAGACGATGGACTCGGCCACCGTCGGCATCCCCAAGGGTCATGCAGAATACTATTTTTTAGAGAATGTAAAATACACTCAATACTTCGCCGGTGAGGGTCTGGCGCTGCACGGCAACTACTGGGTCCATCCCTCACTCTTCGGGCGCTTCTCCAGCAACGGCTGCATCGGCCTGCAGAACGCCGACGCCGCCTGGTTCTGGGAGTTCGCCACGTTCGGTACGCCGGTGTCCATCCATTTCTGATGCTGAGCCAGGCGGGCGCGGGGATCAGACGACCGGCTGGGCCTCCTCGGGTGGATGGGCCGCGCGCAGCGCCAGCGCCTGCTCGCGCAGCGTGTCGATGACCTGCCACTGCCCCGTCGCCGGGTCCTCGTAATACCAGTGTGCCCAGCCGTTGCAGGGCGCCCCGCGCAGCGCCCGACCGACCGCGTGGATCGAGCCGGTGATCTCGCCCAGCGCGATCGTGCCATCGGCCAGGACGGTGGCCATCGTCGCCGGCTGCCGATCGAAAGCGAGTGACTGGCCTGGTCGCAGCAGGCCCAACTCCAGCAACGCACCAAACGCTAGCCGGGGCCGCGCGCGCTTGCTGGTGAACGAGAAGATCTGGTCGGTGAACAGGTCCGGTTGGACGCCCTCGAGGCGGGCGCGGGCCAGCGCCACGTAGGCGGGGTCGCGCTCGATGCCGATCCAGCGGCGGTGCAGCTTCTTCGCCACCGCACCCGTCGTGCCGGTGCCGAAGAAAGGATCGAGCACGATGTCGCCGGGGTTGGAACTGGCCAGGATGACGCGGTAGAGCAGAGCCTCGGGTTTCTGCGTCGAGTGGGCCTTGCTGCCATCGAGCTTCAGCCGCTCGCCGCCGGTGCAGATCGGCAACTCCCAGTCGCTGCGCATCTGCAGGCCGTCGTTGAGCTCCTTCATCGGGCGGTAGTTGAACCGGTAGCGGGCGCCCTGCCGCTTCTGCGCCCACAGCAGCGTCTCGTGCGCATTGGTGAAGCGCACGCCGCGGAAGTTCGGCATCGGGTTGCTCTTGATCCAGACGATGTCGTTCAGGATCCAATAGCCGAGGTCCATCAGAATGGCTCCGACGCGGTAGATATTGTGATAGGAGCCGATGACCCAGAGCGTGCCGGTGTCCTTGAGCACGCGCCGGCAGGCGGCGAGCCAGGCGCGCGTGAAGTTGTCGTAGTCCTGAAAGCCACCCGCGAACTGGTCCCAGTCGTCGTCGACAGCGTCGACGAGCGTCATGTTCGGCCGCCACAATGCCTGTTGCAGCTGGAGATTGTAGGGTGGGTCGGCGAAGATCAGATCGACTGATTGCTCGGGCAGACCGGCGAGCACCTCGATGCAGTCGCCGGCGATGATCTGATCGAGCGGCAGGACGGATGTCATCAGCGCCTCCCCTCACCGCACCGCCTGGAGCCGCCAGGGTGGCGCGTCTGGAGAGATACTCGCCCAGAAGCCGGATGCTGTCACGTATCATGTCCGGGCACGCCGCGTTGCTGAGCGTCCGATCCGGCGCGGTCGGCGCTGACCTCTGCTAGCATTGTCGCAACCGGTCTGCCAGGGTGTTGCCTCGCCGGGTTCCACGTTTCGACCGCGCCCGCGCGGCCGTGCCGGTCGAGTCGCCGCCCCGGCGGCCTGCTGCCGGTGGCCCGGCCAGGGCCGCCTGATCGATCAGGACCAGCAAGGTGGTGGCCGATGAGCGACCAACCCGCGCCCGCCGGCAGCACAGCCACTGCGCCGGCCACCAGCGCCCTGGCCGCGCCGGCGCCGACCATGCCGCGTGGCCTGCTGCCGCTGCTCACTGGTCTCATCTTCGTCGTGATGATGGACGGACGGGTGATCTCGACCGTCCTGCCGCAGGTCGCCGCTGACTTCGGCACGACGGTGGCTGCGGCCGCGGTGGCGCTGACCGCCTACGCGCTGCCGTACGGCCTCTGTCAACTGGCTTACGGGCCGCTGGCCGACCGGCGCGGCGCGATGCGCGTCATCGCCGTCGCCACCATCGTCTTCGCCGGGGTCGTCGCGCTGGGGGCGTTCGCGCCGACCCTGCCCGCCTTCATCGGCACGCGGCTGCTGGCCGGCGCGGTCGCGGCGGCGTTCTTTCCCCTGGCGCTGGCGACGGTCGGCAATCTGGTGCCCTACGCTGAGCGTCAGGGCGCCATCGCCATGCTGCTGGCGGCGCTGGCCGCCGGGATGGTCATGGGCGCCGCCATCGGCGGCCTGATGGCGCAGGTGGTGAACTGGCGCTGGATGTTCATCGTCGATAGCCTGCTCATCGTAGCCCTCATCGTCCCCGTGTGGCGGGCGCGCCACGCGACACCGCCGGCCGCGCGCCCGCCCGGCGCGCCGTTTGCCGCCCACCGGGCGCTGCTGGCCAGCCGGACGGCGCTGGTCACGTTCGCGGTCGTGTTCGTTGAGGGTCTGGTCTACTTCGGCGCCTTCGGCTACCTGGGCGCGGTGCTGCGCGAACGTGACGGACTGCCCTACCTGGCCGTGGGCCTGCTGCTGGCCCTGGACGGCGTCGCCACCCTTGTCGTCAGTCGGTACGTCGGGCGGTTGCGGGCGCGCTTCAATGAGACCTGGATGCTGCGGACGGGCGGCCTGCTGGCCGCGGGCGGGTTCCTGCTGGCGCTGGTGCTGCCCGACTGGCGGGCCATGGCGGTCGCCGTGGTGGCCATGGGCGCGGGCTTCCCAATCTTCCACTCGACGCTGCAGACGCGCGCCACGGAACTGAATCCGGCCGCCCGCGGCACGGCGATTTCGCTCTTTGCCTTCTCCCTGTTCATGGGCAGCGGCGTCGGGACATTGCTGTCCAGTGGCGTACTCGCCCTGCTGGGGAGCTACCAGCCGATCCTGCTGACCGCGGCGGTCGGCATGGCCCTGCTGGCCCTGGTGTCGCCCCGCCTGACCCGGTTGCACCCGGCCTGACGCTCACCGCGCCGTGGGCATCGCCGGCCCGCGCCGTTTACACAGCGGTTACAGACCGGCCGCCGATCGCTAACAGAGCCGGCCTATACTTGGTGCAGACCGGATCGCCACGGGCGCCGGTCGCGATTGGTCCCGGCGCAAGCAGCCGGGTGGCGAGCCGCGCCACGGGCGCAACGACAACGGAGGCACACTCATGGTCCCGTCGCTTCGAACCCGCTGGCGCGGCCTGCTCATGATCGCCACAGCGGTGCTGATGACGAGCGCGCTCATCGTCGGCGGCGTGCTGGCGCAGACGCCCCCGCCGACGCCGACCCCTGGTGCGGCGGCGCCGGCGACACCTGGCGCGGCCGCGCCGAATCACTGGCAGGACTTCACGAACAAGCTGGCCGCCAAGCTCGGTATCGATCCGGCCAAGCTGACCACGGCGATGAAGGACGTCGCCAAGGAGATGGTCGACGAGGCCGTCGCCGCCGGCCGCATCTCCAAGGAAGCCGGTGACAAGATCAAGCAGCGCATCGACCAGGGCCAGGGGCCGATCCTGCCGCCGCACGGGCGGGGTGGGCAGCCGAAGATCGCACCGGGAACGCCGGGCGGCCCGGCTGGGCGGCCCGGTCCGGCGCTGGCCGGGCTGCGCGATGGCGTCAAGGTCGTTGCCGACTTCCTTGGCATCGCACCGGAGCAACTGCTGACCGAGCTGCGCGCCGGCAAGAGCCTGGCCACGATCGCGACCGAGCACGGCAAGACGCGCGAGCAGTTGAAGACCTTCCTGATTGGGCAGGTCGAGGCGCGGCTGAAGCAAGCGGTGGCCGACAACAAGATGCCTCAGGCGCAGGCTGACCAGATGCTGGAGCGCTTCAAGCAGCACGTCGACCAGATGATCGACCGCACGATGGGTCCGGGCGCCGGCCCGCGCGGTAACCGGCCGGGAGGCCCGAACGCGCCGGCCAAGCCGGGCGGCAACGCCTGATCTGATCTTCGCCCACATCCCTCCCCACGCGAACCGGGGCCAGCCCCGATGGCTGACCCCGGTTCGCGTTGCGTGGCCGGGGAGATGCGCGCGTGGCCCGGCGCTGCTACAGTCCGGCGCGGGAGGGCGCATGGCCGGGCTGACACTGGTGCTGGGCGGCATTCGCAGCGGCAAGTCGCGGCTGGCCGAGCGGCTGGCGCGCGCGCGCGGCGGCGCGGCCGTCGTCTATGTCGCGACGGCAACGGCCGGCGACGCCGAAATGGTTGCCCGCATTGCCCACCACCGCGCCCGGCGACCGGCTGGCTGGCGCACCGTCGAGGCCCCGACCGGCGTGGCGGCGGCGCTGGCGGCGCTTGAGCCGCCGCCGGCAGTGGTGCTGTTGGAGGATCTCGGGCTGCTGCTGAGCAACCTGCTGCTGACGCCGGCCGGTGATGCGCGACCGGCCGAGGAGGCGGAGGCGGCGCTGGCAGCCGAGATCACGGTGCTGCTCGCCTGGCGGGCGGCGGCCGGCGCCGACCTGATCGTCGTCAGCAACGAGGTCGGGCTGGCGCCGGTGCCGCTGACACCGCTCGGGCGCGTCTTTGCCGACCTGCTGGGCCGGGCCAACCAGCGGCTAGCGGCGGCGGCCGATGCCGCCTATCTGGTCGTCGCCGGCGTGCCGCTCGACCTATTTCGACTGCGGGCGGCGCTGCCGGGCGCTGGCGACGACTGTGCTGAGCCGTAGACATCGGGGCCAGGCTCACACGGCTGCTCACCAGCATGGTCCGGTACAATCGCAGCGTTTCCACCCCCAGCCTACCGGAGCCGGCCAGGGAGCTGACCCGGCGGCATCGCAGCTGGACGCCTCAGTGCGGCGGTTCGCATCAGCGGAGGACAGACAGCACCGATGTGGAGTCATCTGCTGTGGTGGCGGCGCTTGCACCAGCCGACCCTCGCGCGGGAGATCGCCGGCCTGCGCCAGGATACCGTCTGGTTTCTCCTCTCGGGGACTGCCATCGCCTTTGTTATCTGGCACATTCTGCGCATTCCCATCGATGGCGACGCGGCCACGGTTTTCCAGCACAGCCTCCGCCACTGGATGCTCTTCATCGTCGTCATGGGGGGTCTCGGTCTGACCCTCCAACTCCAGCGCCATCGTCCCGGCCTGGCGCCGGCCGGCTTCCTGATCACTGCCGCGCTGTCGGTGACGATGGGCGGCTGGTTGTTCGGCACGCCGGTGGCGCTGGTGTTCGTGCCGGCGCTGACGCTCGCGGCGATGATCCTGCTGCACCCATTCGTTGGGCTGCTATTCGCGGCGAGCCTGCTGAGCGCGCTGGCAGCACTGTCGGCTACGGGACCACTGGCCTTCCTCAGCCCCGACCAGCTCGCCTGGGCGAGTCTCGCGTCCCTGCTGGTCGCCGCCGTCGCCTGGGCACTCGGGCGGGTGCTGACAACGGCCACCGAGGCACTCACCGCCAGCCATGCCGAAGCCTGGCGTCACGCGCAAGAAGCGCGCGCCAACCGCGCCGAGCTGGTCCAGGCGCTCAAACAATTGGACTACGCTTACTACCGGATCCAGCGCGCCAACGCCTCGCTCGAACTGGCCTGGAAGGCCGCCGAGGCTGCCGAGCGCGGCAAGTCGGAGTTCGTCACGAACATCAGCCACGAGCTGCGGACGCCGCTCAATCTCATCATTGGCTTCAGTGAGATGATCCTGATGGCGCCAGAGAGCTATCATGAGCCACTGCCGGTAGCGTATCGCGGCGACCTGCACGCCATCTATCGCAGCGCCCAGCATCTCCTCACCCTCACCAACGACGTCATCGATCTCGCCCGGGTCGGCATGGATCGACTCGCCCTCATCCGCGAGCCGCTCGATATTGGCGACATCATCGGCGACGCTTGCGCCATCGTGCGCGCCTACATCGAAACCAAGGGGCTCACCCTGCGGGTCGCCGTTGTGCCGGGCCTGCCCACGCTGCACGTTGACCGCCTACGCCTGCGCCAGGTGTTGCTCAATCTGCTGACGAACGCAGCCCGTTTCACCGAGCGCGGCTCAATCACCGTCGCGGCCGCGCTCACGGATGGCTGGGTCCGGGTGTCCGTCACCGATACCGGCCAGGGCATCAGTGAGGACCACCTGACGCGGGTGTTCGAGGAGTTCTATCACGACGGCGGCGAGCCGCCCTCGACGACCGATCGGCACACCGGCATCGGGCTGGGGCTGCCCCTCAGCCGGCGGCTGGTGGAATTGCACGGGGGCCACCTGGGCGCGACCAGTGCCGCCGGCCAGGGGACGACCTTCTGGTTTGACCTGCCGGTCCTCGCCAGCGCAACCGCGCTGACCTCGCCGCGTCCATCATCGGCTTCCCACCCCACCGGCCGGCATGACGCCGAACGCAGTCTCGTCGTCACCGACCCGGATCCGCAGTTTCTCGATTTTCTCCGCCGTCACCTGAACGCCTATCAGGTCGTCGGCGCGCCGGACCTCCCGGCGGCACAGTCGCTGGCGGCCGAGATGAGCGCCTTCGCGATCTTGACGGATGCGCCCCTCGCGACGGTTGTCCATCAGCCGACCGTGCCGATTATCGTAGCGCCGCTGCCACGCGGCGCCTACCTCGGGCTGGAGCGGGGCATCCTGGCCCACCTCATCAAGCCGGTGACTCGGGCGGACCTGCACGCGGCGCTCCAGCGGCTGACCGGGCCACTCGAGCGAGTCTTCATCGTCGATGACGACCGGCGCTTCGTCCGGCTCCTGCAGCGGATGTTGCAGGGCAGCCCGCTGCGTCCCACGCGGCCCGTCCGCGTGGCCCATGACGGCCGGACAGCCCTCGCGGCGCTGACGAGCGAGCCGCCCGATCTCGTCTTGCTCGACCTGACGCTACCGGACCTCGACGGCACCGATGTCGTAGCCGCGATGCGGGCCGATCCGAACCTGGCCAGTGTGCCAATCATCATCATCTCAGCCAAGGATCGGCTCCTGGCCGAATTCCCGGTCCGGGGACCGGTCTCAATCATCAAGCCCGACGGCCTGCGACCGGAGGAGTTCCTCCAGTTGGTCGACGCCATCCTGGCTCGGTTGTCGCCCGCTGTCCCGAACCGCGCTGGCAATGAAGAGCGCCCACCTGACCAGCAGGAGGTCACGGCGGTCGCCACACCTAATGAAATGGTCTGAGCGCTGCCAACAACTGCGTCTGGTCGACCGGCTTCTGTAGATAGGCCGTCGCCCCCAACGCCAGCGCCATGTCCGGCTCCTGCAAGACCGAGCAGATGATGACCGGGATCGCCAGAGTCGCGGCCTGGCCGCGCAACTCGAACAGCAAGTCCCAGCCATCGCGGTCGGGGATGATGACATCGAGGAGGACAGCCTCGGGGTTGCGCGCGTGCGCGATGCGCATCGCGTCCTCGACAGTCGTCGCACTGATGACTTCCCAGTCCGTGTCGGTCAGATACACCTCGATGAGGCGCACGAAGTCAGTGCTATTGTCGACCACCAGCAGTGTCGGGCGCTGGTGGGCGAGCAACTCGACCTCGATCGACCAAACGGTCGTGTCGGTGGCCGGTGCGATGAAGCGCATCCAGCCGCGCAGCGCCTCCACAAAGGGCCGGCAATCGCTCATGCCCTGCTCGAGCGGCTCCGCCAATGCGCCGGCCGATGGCCCAGAGATCGTGATCACCACGCGCTGCGCCTGGCGGGCGAGGCGCACGTCGATGACGCCCTGCGTGACGGCCTTCCCAGCATGCGCCAGCAGCACCAGCAACACCTGCCGCACGGCCACTCGTTCCGCGGTGACGTCTGGCAGGTCCGCCGGCACGTGAAAGGCGAACGCGGCGCCCCGACCGGCCTGGAGCGACGGCAGCAGTCGGCGGATCTCCTCGACCACCTGCGCAATATCTACCGGGCCTGGGCGCCGATCATGCAGTAATCCTTCAGCTTCCTGACGCACCGGGTCCACGTCGGCCGCTACCCGCGACGGCGCCACACTCGCCAGCGCCGGCCAGCGGCTGGCGGCGCCCCACTGCTCCCACAGCACCACGGCCAGCATCGCGAGCGCGCGGTGGTGCTCTCGGTGATACTGAGCGCTGCTGAGCGATACCTGCTCCATGACCTCGGCGACGTCATAACAGTCGATGTAGCGCAGTTCCAAGATGCGGTGTGGGCGCCAAGCACGCGCGGTCTCCGCCACATCGGGGCCGGGTGTCAAGGTCTCGATCGCGTCCAGGAGCGCCTGGCGCAGCCGCGGACCCGAGGCAGCCACGCCTCGCGCCGGCTGGCCGACGAGCGGCAGGAGCGGCTGCTTCTGCAGATAGCCAACATCGTACAGATGCAGGAGCGCATCGCGCACGGCGTCAACGAACCCCGTCTCGGGCACGCTCACCGGCTTCCTCCATCCGCGCCCACGGTCGACAGGCGACCCGCCAGCGGCATGAGAGACATGTGAGAGATCCGCGAGACTCGATCGCTTGAGGCGGTCGGCCTGGTCCCTGTAGTATCCGAGCCACGGCAACGCGAGACAAGGGGCCAGTTTGTCAACCAGCGCCGCGGCTGGGCACGATCATACCTTATTGCCCGGGGAGGCGACCTCGGAGCCGGCTCGGCGGCGCCCATCGGTGTCTCCAGCCACACGCAGTCTGTTCACCTTCACCGAGTCACTCGTGACACCCTGATGCCGATCGGTGAAAGGAGGCCACTCCCGGGGGACGAAGCAAGGCAGCCCTCGCGTGCGATAGCGGAACCGCGGGTCCGGTATCGTCCAGGTCGATGCCGACCATCTATTGACACCCATACTCAGGAGGTGGACCACCGCATGAAGACTGGCACGATGCTCAGCCGTCGCTCGCTGTTTGCCGGCGCTTCGCTGGCGCTGGTAAGCGGCATCATGCTCGGCGCCTGCGGCGCGCCCGCCGCGCCCACGGCCGCGCCGGCCAAGCCAGCCGCCGAGCCGACCAAGCCGGCCACCACCGCCGATGCCAAGCCGACCACCGCCCCGGCCGCGGCGACTGCTCCAGCCAAGGCGAGCGCCACCGGGCCGCTCGTGGTCTGGAAGTTCGGCGGCGCGAATTCTGAACTCGAATACTTCCCGAAGTGGAATGCCGAGTTTGAGAAGGCCTCGGGCATCAAGCTCGAATACACCAACAACGACTGGGCCGTGAAGCGCGAGAAGATGCTAGCCGGCTTCCAGGCCAAGCGTCTCGGCGACATCCTGCTGGCCGATGGTCAGAGCCTGCCTGACTTGGCGGCTATTGGCATCATTACCCCCTACGACGATCTCGACAAAGGGCTGGCCGCCAAGCTGAAGCCGGACTACATCCCCGAGATCTGGGAGACGACCGTCTACAAGGGCAAGTTCTATGGCATCGCACCCTACGTCGATACCGGCACCTTCCTGACCTATAACCGAAAGATGCTTGAGGACGCCGGCATCACCAAAGTGCCGGAGACCTGGGACGAAGTGCGTGAGGCAGCTCGGAAATGCACCAAGGACAATGTGGCCGGCATCACCATCTCCGCCTCGTCCCATACCAATGACGCCAACACCTTCGAGGGCATCGCCTACGCCAATGGCGGCCGGTGGGTAGACGAGACCGGCCGTAAGGTCATGCTCGACGATCCCGGCTTCATCGATCCGCTGAAGTTGTTCGTCGATCTGGTCAACGACAAGTCGGTGCCGCAGGGCGTCACCGACACAAGCTTTGCCCAGTCAGGCACGCTCTTCTTCGAGGGCAAGGCGGCGATGTGGGTATCACTCTCGTATCCAGGCGCCTTCTCCCAGGGGAACCCAACCCGCGAGGCGATGCCGGTCGGGCTGACGCTTTTCCCACGCCAGACGCCGAAGCCGACGGGCTCCTTCAAACCAGCCTCGCAGATCATGACGCCAACGGCAGCCTTCTTCGTCTCCGCTCTGACACAGCAGCGCGAGGCGGCGCTGAAGTACATCGAATTCTGGTCGCGGCCAGCGACGCAGGCCGGCTGGGATGGCTCGGCGGTTCGCGGTCGGGTGCCGGGGCTCAAGGCGAACTGGGAGACCGATGTCTTCAAGAAGACCTATCCGGATTGGTACAAGCTTTACAAGGACAACAACAAGATGTTCGACGGCGCCCTGCCGATGCCGGCCTTCCCAGGTCTAACGGAGGCCGAGAAGACGCTGTCGACGGCGATGCAGCAGGCGATTCTCGGCAAGCAGAGTCCCAAGGAAGCGCTGGCCGCCGCCCAGAAGCGCTCCCAAGCCATCGTCGATGAGTTCAAGGGTCTGTAAGAACCGTTCGGCACGGGGTGCCCCGAGCGTCCCGTGCCGTTGCGCCACCCGAGCACAGGCTGCTGCCCGGTGTAGTGCGTTCGGTTGCCAACCGCAGCCGAAGCACGCACGCCAGGCGGACGCAGCAGAGGCCTGGCGCCATTCCAGGAACGAGACGAGCCGCACGGACAGGTATGGGCAGAACGCGAGGTAGAACTATATGCGATTGCGGCGGCAGGACTGGTTCGGATACGCTCTTGTCTTCCCTGCCATGGCGATGGTACTCGCCTTCATTATCTACCCTGTCATCGAGGTCGTTCGGCTCAGCTTCACCAATACCAGCTTGTTGACGCGGCGCAGCGACTTTGTCGGCCTGGAGTCCTACGAGCGAATTCTCGCCGACCCGCTTATAGGCCAGGTGGTGCAGAATACCATCATCTGGGTGACCGCGAATACCGCGCTAACGCTGCTGTTCGGCTTAGGGGTCGGCTACTTCCTGAGCTTCAATTTCGTCATCAACCGGCTGCTGCGCGCCAGCATCCTCATCCCCTGGGTGCTGCCGGGCGTCGTCGCCGTCGCGGCCTGGCAGTGGATGTATCACGCCGAATTGGGTGTTATCAACGACCTGCTCAAGAAGATCGGCGTCATCGACAAGGGTATCGCCTGGCTGGGTACGCCTGGTTTGGTCATCTACGCGCTGGTGGTGATCGCCGTCTGGCGCCATCTTCCCTTTGCCGCGCTAGTCATCTCAGCCGCAGTGCAGGCGATCCCGACCAGCCTCCTAGAGGCGGCGACGATTGATGGCGCCAACACCTGGCAACGCTTCCGCCATGTCGTCCTGCCGTCCCTCAGCTACACGTTGACGATCATCGGTATCCTGACGCTGATCTCCAGCATGAATGACTTGGTCACAGTTTGGGGTTCGACGCGTGGTGGACCGGCCAACGCCAGTGAGATCCTGTCGACCTATATCTATCAGGTCGGATTCACTTCGTTCCGATTTGGCCTATCATCGGCGCTGTCAGTCATCAACTTCCTGATCTTGCTGGCAGCGAGCGTCGGCTATCTGGTCGTGCTGCGCAAGACGTGGAGGGCATGAGCAATGCGTGAGACCAGCCTGGTATCCCCGGGTGCTGAGGCGGCGCGCGAGGCCGCCATCAATCAGGCTCACCGCAGTGCCCTCGTTCGCCGCGTGGTGACCGGCACGTTCGCCACCGTGGTCGGGCTGATCATCTTTACCGCTGTCACCTTCCCGAATCTGTGGTTGCTCGACACCTCATTCAAGGCAGATGACGCAGTCTGGGCAGTCCCACCACAATACATCCCAGCCCAGCCGACGATCGAAAAGTACATTCAACTCCTGACCCCCGGCGCTGTCGATCGCACCCGCGAATTGCAGTTTTGGTATCTATACGTTATGAATAGTATTTATGTCTCGACTATCCCGGCGATCCTGGCGACGATCATCGGCGCGCTCGCGGGGTATGGCTTTGCGCGCTTCCACTTCCCGGGTGCGATGGCGATGCTCACGCTGTTGTTGGTCGGCCAGATGTTCCCCGGCCCCTCGCTCTTCGTCCCCATCTACTTTCTGGTCAATCGTCTCAGCTTGCAGGATAGCCTGCTGGCGCTGATCGTCATCTACACCGCTTTCCACATCCCGGTTGCGACCTGGTTAGCCACTGGCTTCATTCGGACCATCCCCATCGAACTGGAGGAATCGGCCCGCATTGACGGGTGCTCACTGCCACAGGTCATGTGGTACATCACGATACCACTCGCCAAGACCGGCATCGTCACCATCGCTCTACTTGGCTTCATGGCCTTCTGGGGCGAATACGGATTCGCCTCAATCATCCTGGAGACTCAATCGAAGTACACCGCCAGCGTCGGACTGGTCCGCCAAATGACGTCCATCACCACCGCCTTCAACATGATTGGCGCGGCGTCGGTGATGATGGGCCTGCCCCTGATCGTCGTCTTGATGCTCATGCAGCGCCAGTTCGTCCGTGGGTTGACCGCCGGCGCGCTGAAGGAGGTCTAGCCCAGCATGCCAAATGATCCGATGCGCGGCGTCTACCCGATCCTGCTCACGCCCTTCGACGAGCGCGGCCGTGTCGACGACGACAGCCTGCGCCAACTGGTCGAGTTTGACATCCAGGCCGGCGTGCACGGCCTGGGCGTGGCGCTCGGCAGCGAGGTCTTCAAGCTCTCCGAGGCCGAGCGCGTCCACGTCACCCGCCTCGTCGTCGAGCAGGCGCGCGGCCGGGTGCCGATCGTCATCAACACCGGCGCGCCCGGCACCGACCTGGCGGTGTTGTACAGCCGGACGGCCGAGGAGAACGGCGCCGACGCGCTGATGGTGCTGCCGCCGAGTTTCATCCCGGCCAGCGCCGTCGAGGTGAGGGAGTATTTCCGCGCCATCTCCGACGCCGTCAGCATCCCGATCTTCCTCCAGGACACCGCCACCGCGCCGATCTCCGCTGGCCTGGCGCGACAGATCGGCGAGGAGAGCCAGTGGGCGCGCTACATCAAGGTCGAGAGCCTGCCGCCACCGGCCAAGGTCGCCGAAGCGGTCGCCCAGGCCGGCGACGTGCTGACGATCTTCGGTGGCGCCGGCGGTGGCTACTTTATCGAAGAGATGCGGCGCGGCTCGGTTGGGACGATGCCGTTCTGCAGCCAGCCGGAGGCGTTCGTCGCCGTCTGGGACCGCTTCCAGGCCGGCGATGAGGCCGGCGCGCGGGCGGAGTTCGACCGCGTCATCGCGCCAATCAACCGCATCGCCACCCAGGGTACCGGCTACTACTACCACGTCCACAAGGAGCTGCTGCGCCAGCGCGGCATCATCCGCACCGCGACTGTACGCCACCCGGCCGGGCCGCCGCTGGACGACCTGACGCGGCGCGAGTTGCAAGAAGCCATCGACACGCTCTACCCGCGCTAATGCGCTGCGTCGACGGAATTGACCGCCAGGCAGCACGATCGGCTCGTCACCCCGGCGCCCGCCGGCAGCCAGACACCGCGGTCCTCGTTGGCTGAGCACAGCCGAAGCCATCCGCCTGGCCCCGGCGGGCGCCGGGGTGACGAGCGTACCGGCCATGGCGGCTCGATCCACGGGCTTCGTCCAGGCCATGACTAGCGGTAGGAGGTATCCCCGATGAAGATCACCGATGTGCAGGTCACCGCATTCCGGACCTGGGTCGATCGCTTTCAGAACGCGACGCCGCGGCCGCAGACCGAGATCATCCAGACGGTGACGGTGATCACGACTGACGAGGGCGTCTCGGGCTACTACCTGGGCGGCCAGGGCCACGGCGACCAGGACGGACTGGCGCCGGCCGGCCGCGAGCACATGACCACCCGGATCAAGTCACAATTGGTGGGGCTGAATCCGCTCGATCGCGAGCAGATCTGGCAAGTGCTGTGGGCGGCCAAGACGCCGGAGAACCTCTGGAGCATCGTCGACATGGCGCTGTGGGACCTCCTCGGCCGCCTGACGAACCTGCCGGTCCACAAGCTGCTCGGCGGCTGCCGTGAGCGTGTGCGGGCCTACGCCAGCACCTACCCCAACATGGGCACGCCCGAGGAGTACGCCGCGCACGCCCTGGCCTGCAAGCAACAGGGCTACACCGCCTACAAGATCCACCCCTACTACTACTGGGATCCGGTCACACGCCAGCCGATGTCGGCCCGCCCGTCCCACATCAACTGGGATATCCGCGCCTGTGAGGCCATCCGCGAGGCGGTCGGCGATGACATGGTGCTGATGTTCGACCCGTGGGGCACCTACCACATCTATGAGGAGGCGCTCGCCGTCGGCCGGGCGCTGGAGCGGCTGAACTTCCACTGGTACGAGCACCCGATGCCCGAGCACCGGATGGAGACCTACATCCGGTTGGCGCGCGAGCTGAGCATCCCCATCTGCTCGCCGGAGATCCTCGAGGGCAGCGTCTTCACCCGCGCCGACTGGCTGCGCCGCGACGCTTCGGACATCAGCCGCATCGACGTGCTGCGCGGCGGCATCACCGGCGCACGCAAGACGGCCACCGTCTGCGAGGCCTACGGCGCCCGCTGCGAGATCCACATGAGCGGCATCGGCAACCTGCAGGTGCTGGGCGCGACGAGCGAGGACACCTGCGAGTACTACGAGCGCGGGTTGCTCGCGCCCGGCGTCGACTACGACGCCAAGCTGGCCTACCTGGCCGAGCCGATCGACCCGATGGACAGCGACGGCTGGGTGCGCGTGCCGTCGGGGCCGGGGCTGGGCTACGAGCTCGACTGGGATTACGTCGCCACGCATCTGGTCGAGGGGTAGCCAGGGGTTCTGGAGGCGTGGGAGAGGACAGCCGTGGCCATGCTCGATAGCCGGCACGTCATCGTCCGCGACGTAGGTCAGGCCGAGGTCACGGCGCACACCGTTTCGACCGACGATCTCGGGCCGACCGAGGTCGTCGTGCGCACGCGCGTCACGCTCATCAGCCCCGGCACCGAGCTGGCGCGCTGGCAGGGCCGGGCCGGCTTCCGTGACGACTGGCGGCCGACCTACCCGCTGACCGACGTCGGCTACGCCAATATCGGCACGGTGATCGCCGCCGGTGAGCAGGCCGGCGTCGTGGCCGGCCAGCGCGTCTACACGATGGGCAACCACACCGCCGTCGTCCGCGTCGATGCCCGGCGCGCGCTGTGCGTGCCGGTGCCGGATGGGCTGCTGGACGAGCAGGCGGTCTTCGTCCGGCTGGCGACCGTGTCGATGACGACCCTCTGCACGACCGTCGCGCGCGGCGGCGACACGGTCGCGGTCGTCGGCCTGGGGCTGGTCGGCAACCTGGCGGCGCAGGTCTTCCAGACCTGCGGCATGGTCGTCCATGCCTTCGACCTGTCGCCGGCGCGGCGCGCGCTGGCGGAACGCTGCGGGCTGCGCTCGGTCCACCCGGCCGAGGCGATGCCCGCTTTCGCCGAGCGGTGCCGGCTGGTGATCGAGGCGACCGGCTCGGCGACGGCGCTAGCGGCGGCGGTCGAACTGGCCGCCGACGGCGGCGAGATCGTCATGATCGGCGCGCCCTGGGGCGGCGACGCCAACAGCGTGCCGTCGAGCCGGCTGACCCGCTCCATCTTCTTGCGCTTCCTGCGGCTGCGCAGCGGCTCGGAGTGGGAGATCCCGCGCCAACCCTCGGCGCCGCTGGCCGTGTCGCGGCAGCCAACGCCGCCGACGCCGTCGTCGATCCACGGCAACACGGTGGCGGCGCTGTCCTGGCTGGCCGACGGGCGGCTGGTCGTGGCGCCGCTGATCACGCACCGCCTGGCGCCGGAGGCGATCCAGGAAGCCTACACCGGCCTGGCCGAGCGCCGCGACGAGCACCTGGGCGTCATCCTGACCTGGGCCTGAGCGGTGCTGGTCTGGCCAAGTGGGTCAAGCGCGGCCTATGCAATTGACGAAGACAATCTCGACCTTATTCCAAGCGATACCTAGCGCCGCACTTGGCAAAAGTCATTGACGTAGGTGATCTGGACCTCATTCCATTGCTCAAGCCGTCGCCCAGACTGCGCGCAGCCAGCCCCTCGGTACGTGATGCTGAGCTGTCGCGGTGCATCCCACGACAGGTCACTGTCAGCAATGCCATCGTAGGCAACGAGCGTCCCTCGATCATTCCATGGCACGGACCATCCACTCACTCTGCGCCGGAGGTAGATGTAAGTATCGCCGCTCGTGAGGGCTCCACAATCTGAGTGCACGACCTGGGCCAGGAACGCGCCGTCGGCTGACGCGACTTCCGGTTCTGCGCGCGAGCCACACATGGCGTTGCCCATCAGAACGTACACCATGACACAGGCGCCGAGGAGGGTGAGGATGAGACCAACGCCGCAGGGGATAGCCCGCGACCGTGGGCGTGCAGGTGGCGTGCTCGTCGTCATTAGGAGGCACTCGCCTCGTACTCTCGCTCGCCTTCATCCGCACCAAGAACCTCTGGGTCTCGGCGGGGGGCGCACATCCTCAACGACTGGACCATCTTCACGTTCGCCCTGATCGGCAGCCTCAGCCGCGGCTGAGCGCGGCGCTGCTGAACGCGACGCCCTGGCTCGACATCACACCCACCCCTCGATCGACCCGGTCGTCTTCTTCCGGCTCGGGACGACTGTGATGGCCGGCTGAGAGCTTGTGAACCAACCCCCGATGGCTGCTGCGATTGTGCCGCCATCGGCACACGACCCGTGTCCGATCCAACTGGGCTGCAATTTCTACGCTATTTATGGCGATATGAGTCGATATGACGCAACTAACGTAGATCAACCGCGAGGCGAGCCAGGACGTTTCGGAGCGACCGATAGGTTCACAAGGCAGTGGCCGCACAGCACCGGGGAATCTGACCATTGGTTCACAAGCTCTGAGGCGAGCGAGGACGCGATGACCGTGGGCCAAGTAGCCGTCAGCCGGCGTCAGGCGATGCCCTCGAAGCGGCCCAGGTAGGTCGGCGTGGGCTGAGTGAGATGCACCTGCCACAGCGCGTTCAGCGTCGCCAGCGCCTCGCGCAGCGTGTAGGTCAGCATGAGTTGCGGCGAGTAGACGCCCCAGTCCGGCGTGCCGAGGCCGACGGCGTCGACGCCCAGCTGCCGGCAAGTGTAGACCGCCCGCGCCAGGTGGAAGTCCTGCGTTACCAGCACCGCCGCGCGCACGCCGAAGATAGCCGCCGCGCGGTAGCAACTCTCGTAGGTGCTGAAGCCGGCGTGGTCGAGCGTGATGTCGGCGGCGGGCACGCCGGCGGCGATCGCGGCGCGGCGCATGGCGGCGACCTCGTTGTAGTCGGGCTGGCCGTTGTCGCCGGTCATCAGCAGCTTCTGCACCCGGCCAGCCTGGTAGAGCCGCGCGGCCGCCTGGATGCGGTCGGCCAGCATCGGTGAGGGCGTGCCGTCGGGCCGGACACCAGCGCCGAAGACGACGGCGACGCGGGCCGGCGGCACCTGGGCCGGGTCACTGTAGCGCCGGCCGGCCGTGCCGATCTGGACCGCCACGACCAGCAGCAGCGGCAGCAGCACGGCGGCCAGCGCCAGCCAGCGCAGCGGTCGCCGCCAGCGCCAGGCCGGTGGGAGAGCCGACAGGCGCGGGGCGATGCTGATGCGGCCAATGGCCAGCCTGTCGGTCGGCATGCCCCGATCCACTGTCGCCATCCTCGCCGCCTGCCAGCACCGGACCGGCAGGCGCAGCGGCGTCTGCCCGTCCGTCTCATACGCGATGTACGAGCAGCCTACCATGCCGGATTGTCACCGCGATCACCCGCTTCTACAATGCCCGCACGGTGTCCGCCCTTCTTCTCTGGGAGCAGGCCGGGTTGAGGAACGTCCCCACATGACCTTCCGCGGCGACCAGTTGTTCGTCACCCTGCTCGAACGCTGTCGCACCATGCGCCGCGAGGCGACCGACGCCGAAACGCTGCTCTGGCGCCTCCTTCGTGACCGGCAACTGGCGAGCGCCAAATTCCGCCGTCAGCACCAGTACGGCCGCTACGTTCTGGATTTCTACTGTGTCGAGCATCATCTGGCGATCGAGGCCGATGGCGCACAGCATTTTGGCGAGCATGGTGTGAAGGCCGACGCCGTTCGCACGGCAGCGCTGGCCACCGCTGGCATCCGCGTCCTGCGCTTCACGAACCGCGAGATCCTGTGTGAGACGGAAGAGGTTGTGGAGGCGATCTGGCGTGAGATCGTGACTCCCTCACCCCAGCCCTCTCCCAGAGGGAGAGGGAGTGGGTCGCGGCAATCCTGGGAATGAGAGGTCGCAGCAAGCAGCGGACGCTCCACGCGTCACCCTCTCCCCCTGGGAGAGGGCTGGGGTGAGGGAATCGACGACACACCAACCAAATCCTGGAGGCCCAATGTCGCAACATACGCCTTACGGCCTGTGGCCCAGCCCACTCTCGCCGGCAAGCATGGCCGGCGCGCTCCGGCTCGACGGCGTGGCCTTCGACAGCGACGGTCGGCGGATCGTCTGGCTGGAGGGGCGCTCGGGCCAGGGTGTGCTCGTCTGTAGCGACGACAGCGAAGCGCCGCGCGATCTGACCACCGACCAGTCGGTGCGGGCCAGGGTCGGCTACGGCGGCGGCGATTTCACGGTTGGCGGCGGCCACGTCTACTTCGTCGCCACCGATGGCCGCCTCTACCGGCAACCGCTGACGGCCGGCCCAGCGCGCGCGATCACGCCCGGCTTCGGCCGTTGTTGCTCGCCGCGCCTGTCGCCCGATGGCCGCTGGCTGCTCTACATCCACACCGACGAGGACGCCGACTGTGTCGCCGTCGTCGACGCGGAGGGACACCTGTGGCCGCGCCGCCTGGCGACCGGCCACGATTTCTTCATGTGGCCGCGCTGGAGCCCGCGTGGCGACGCCATCGCCTACGTCTGCTGGGACCACCCGTCGATGCCCTGGGACGGGACGGAACTCCACCTGCTGCCCGTCATGGGCGTCGGCCCGGCAGGGCCAGAGGTCGGCCCACCACTCATCATCGCCGGCAGTGAGACCGTCGCCATCGGCCAGCCCGAGTTTGCTCCAGACGGCCGAGCGCTGGCGTACATCAGCGATGCGACCGGCTGGAATCAACTCTGGCTCTACGACCTGGCCGCGCGGACCCACCGGCAACTGACGCAGGACGAGGCCGACCACGGCGCGCCGGCCTGGAGCTACGAGCAGCGCAGCTACACCTGGAGCGATGACGGCAAGGCCCTCATCTACCGGCGCGACGAGCGCGGCTTCCAGCGTCTCTGCCGGCTCGACCTGGCGACCGGCACGGCCGCGGTGATCGGCGCCGACCTGGCCGACTACATCGCGGCCGATCAGGTCTGCGCCGCGCCAACGGATGGGCGGGTGGTCTTTGTCGGCTCGACAGCCGTGGTCGGCCCGCGCCTGGTCGCCAGCGACGCGACGACCGGCACGGCCACGGTCCTGCGACGTGGCAGCGCCGAGCATGTGCCAGCCGAAGCGCTGTCCATCCCGACCGCCGTTCACTGGCTAGCCGACGACGGCGACACCGTCCACGGCCTCTACTACCCGCCAGCTAGCGACCAGGTCACCGCCACCGGCCCGGCGCCGCTGGTGGTGCTGGTCCATGGCGGGCCGACGAGCCATCAGCGCGCCGGCTACAACGGCCAGGCGCAGTTCCTGGCGACGCGCGGCTACGGCGTGCTGGCGGTCAACTATCGCGGCAGCACCGGCCACGGCCGCGCCTACATGGACAAGCTGCGCGGCAACTGGGGCCTCCACGACGTGACCGATTCGGTCAGTGGCGCGCGTCACCTGATCGACGCCGGCCAGGCGCGCACCGACCAGATCGTCATCATGGGCGGCAGCGCCGGCGGCTTCACCGTGCTGCAGGCGCTGGTCGAGCAGCCAACCTTCTTCACGGCCGGCGTCTGCCTCTACGGCATCGCCGACCAGTTCGCGATGGCCGCCGAGACGCACAAGTTCGAGGCGCGCTACCTGGACGGCCTGTTGGGGCCGCTGCCGGAGGCGGCCGCCGTCTACCGCGCCCGCTCGCCGCTGTTCCACGCCGACCGCATCGTCCGGCCACTGGCGATCTTCCAGGGCGCCGACGACACGGTCGTGCCAAAGAACCAATCCGACTCGATCGTGGCCGCGCTGGCGCGGCGCGGCGTGCCGCACGAGTACCATGTCTACGCCGGCGAGGGCCACGGCTGGCGCAAACGCGAGACGATCGAGGCGTTCTACACGGCGCTGGACGCATTTCTGCGCCGCTATGTCGTCTACGCCTGAGCGCTGACCTGGCCGCGCTGGCCCCGATAGTCCGGGCCTGACCAGCCAGCTGGAACTGCATAGAATTCTGTGCAGAATCGAGAGGGGCAGTGATGGCGCGGGTCACCACTGAGGATGTGATCTCGATCACCGAGGCCGCCAGGCTCGGGCACTCTGCGCTCATCCGCGAGGCGGAGGCTGGCCACGAGCGCACCGTGCTGCGCAACAACCGACCGGTACCGGAGCCGCTGGTCCGCCGCGCCAGTAGTCACGACCGCCGCCCCGATCGCACGTTCTACGCCACGAACGCGGTGTCACTCGCCCGCTTGCACGGTGTGATACACTAGCAGCGAGGGACGGTGTGCCGTCGCTGGTCGTGCGCTTGTTTGGGACCGCTCCGGGCTGTGCGCCGGGCCGGTCGGGGCGACGGCCGCCGTTCCGGGTCCACGAGTACCAGTGCGGCTCTCCCTACACGCGGGAGGGGACGACCCCGACCCATGATCGTTCTGCATGGAACGTGGATTCCGGCCGATGCCCCGGGCACGGTCGGTAGCTTCCTGTTCTGGGGCGAGCGCGCCGGTGGCGACGGCCATCAGCGCCGCCGTCGCCGTCGTGAAATCAAGCCCGACCGCCGGCCGCACCCGTTCGCCACGCCGGTGGCCGAGCTGCAGGCTGCCCTCGGCTCACTCGGGCCGGAGGTCGCCGGCCGGCTGGGTGAGGCCCGGCCGTCGACGGCGATCATGCAGTTGCCGGCCGAGGGTGACCGGCCGCTGATCTCCTTCCTGCACCGGTCGCGACGCAGCGACGACTCGCCGCCGGACGAGCCGCCGGCCGCGGTCATCGCCACCAACGGGCACGCCGACCCGGCCGAGAACGGCGCGACCGAGCCGGTGGAGGCCGGTCCGTCGGCACCGGCGGCCGAGGTCGCCGTCGCCGCCGCACTGGATGACGAGGACGAGGATGACGAGTTGCGCCTGGCCGCCTTCAGCCTGCCGGTGCTGGCGCTCGCCGGCGCCGATGCGCTGGCGGTGCTGGCGCAGTTGCCCGACGACACGCTCGACGGCCGGCTGACGCTGCCGAAGGATATCTTGTTCTGGCGGTTGGCAGCGACCTTTGGGCTGGATCTGCTCGCCCGGCAGCGCTTCGTGCCGGCATTCACCATCAGCGCCCGTGGCGATGGCCGCACCGGCTGGCAGCCGCTGTTCGACCTGGACGAGGACCGGGCGCGGCTAGACCGGCTGGCGCAGGGCCTGCCGCCGGTCTGCCGGGCGGTCGCCAACGCTCACGGCCGGCCGCTGCCGCCGGTCGACGACCCACGCCGGCTGGTGCTGGATTTCCTCCAGACCGGCATGGAGGGGCTAGCACGCGGCTGGCTGGAGCAGTGGCAGATGCGCGGCTCGCAGTTCCAGCGGCCACGCCTGGCGACCGCCAGCGAGCGCTGGGCGTCGGCGCTGCGCGCTGGCGCGGCCTCGATCGGCGCGACCGCCTTCGAGGCGCAGACGATCGGTGAGGGCATCACCGTCTGGACTGCGCCGCTGGTGCGGCCGACCCAGCCCGGCGGCTTCCGCACCTTCTTCCAACTCGAAGAGCCGCCGGGGCCGCGCGGTGAGGGCGCCGCGACGATGACCGCGCCCGACCCGCAGGCGCGCATTTGGCGGCTGAACTTCCTGCTGCAATCACGCGATGACCCCGATGTGCAGGCGCCGGCGGCAGCGGTGTGGGCCGAGGCGGGCACGACGCTGCGCTTCGGCGGCCAGCGCTTCGAGCACGCCCAGGAGCGGCTGCTGGCCGACCTGGGCCGCGCCGCCAGACTCTTCCCGCCGCTGGAGGGCGGCCTGTGGGACGCCCGTCCGGCCGGCGTCGACCTGACGACCGGCGAGGCGTACACGTTTCTCAAGGAGGCCACGCCGCTGTTGATCGAGAGCGGCTTCGGCGTCACCACGCCATCCTGGTGGGACCGGCGCAGCCCGCGCCTGCCGCTGGGCATGTCGCTGCGCCTGCGTGGCCGGGGGCAGACGGCCGCCAGCGCCGGACTGGCGACCGGTGTCGCCGGACTGGACGCGATCGTCGAGTACGAGTGGCAACTGGCGCTCGGCGATCAGGAGCTGGACCGCGAAGAGTTCACGCGCCTCGTCGAGCAGGCCGTGCCGCTGGTGCAGGTGCGCGGCTACTGGATCGAGCTGCGGCCAGACCAGGTGGCCGTCGCCCAGAAGGCGCTTCAGACGCCGGAGAAGGGCATCATGCCGCTCCGCACCGCGCTGCGGCTGGCGCTCGGCGCTGAGGAGGACGAGCAGGTCCTGCCGGTGCTGAAGGTCATCGGCGAGGGCTGGCTGAGCCAACTCGTCGGCGGCGACGACGAGCCGGTCGAGGTGCCGACGCCGGCCGGCTTCCACGGCACACTGCGCCCCTACCAGCAGCGCGGCCTGACCTGGCTCAGCTTCCTGAGCGATGTCGGCCTCGGTGCATTGCTAGCGGACGACATGGGCCTGGGAAAAACAATTCAGGCGATATGTCTCTTTTTGCGCAACAAAGAGGGCATGACCGACCGCCCACCCGTCCTGCTGATCTGCCCGACCTCGGTCGTTGGCAACTGGCGGCGCGAGTGCGAGCGCTTCGCGCCGTCGCTGCGGGTGCTGGTCCATCACGGCGGCAGCCGCGCAGCAGCGGAGCAGTTCGCCCGTGAGGCCACCCGCCACGATCTGGTCATCAGCACCTACGGGCTGGCCTACCGCGATGAGGAGACGTTGGCTGGCGTGCTGTGGGATGGCGTCGTGCTGGACGAGGCGCAGAATGTGAAGAACCCGGCCACGCGCCAGGCGCAGGCGGTGCGGACGCTCAAAGCGCGCTATCGGGTGGCGCTGACCGGCACACCGGTCGAGAACCGTCTCGGTGACCTGTGGTCGATCATGGAGTTCCTCAACCCCGGCTACCTGGGCACGGCCGACGCCTTCAAGGTGCGCTTCGCCATCCCGATCGAGCGTTGGCGCGACACGCTGGCGCTGGCGCGGCTGCGCCGGCTGGTGGCGCCGTTCCTGCTGCGCCGCCTCAAGACCGACCCGACCATCATCGCCGACCTACCCGAGAAGATGGAGATGAAGGTCTACTACCAGTTGACGCGCGAGCAGGGCCGGCTCTACGAGGGTGTCGTCAAGGACATGCTGCGTCAGATCGAAGGCTCAGCCGGCATCCAGCGCCGCGGCCTGATCCTGGCGACACTGACCAAGCTGAAGCAGGTCTGCAACCACCCGGCGCACTACCTGAGCGAGTCGCTCGGCAGCGAGTTCGGCAGCCGGTCGGGCAAGGTCCAGCGCTTGCGGGCAATGCTGGAAGAGGCGATCGCCGAGGGAGACAAGTCGCTGATCTTCACCCAGTTCACCGAGTTCGGCCGGCTGCTGCAGGGCTATCTGGAACAGGAGTTGGGCACGGACGTGCTGTTCCTGCACGGCGGCACGTCGCAGCCGAACCGCGAGCGCCTCGTCGAGCGCTTCCAGTACGAGACGAATGGGCCGCCGGTCTTCATCCTGTCGCTGCGCGCCGGCGGGACCGGGCTCAACCTGACGGCCGCCAATCACGTCTTCCACGTCGACCGGTGGTGGAACCCGGCCGTCGAGAATCAGGCGACCGATCGGGCGTTCCGCATCGGTCAGTTGCGCAACGTGCAGGTCCATAAGTTCGTCTGCCTCGGCACGCTGGAGGACCGCATCGACCAGATGATCGAGAGCAAGAAGGACCTGGCCGAGCAGGTGGTCGGCGCTGGCGAGAGCTGGCTGACCGAGCTGTCGACCGGCGAGCTGCGCGAGGTGTTCTCCTTGAAACGGGAGGCAATCGAGGATGAGTGAGCAGCAGGAGCCGGCCGCGCCGCGCCGGGGCGGGACCGGTCGCCCGACCCGGCCGCCGGGGCAGCGGCCCGCGCCGCGCCCGGGCACTCACCCACCCGGTCGCCCGAAACGCACGACCGCGCCGGCAGGCCGGCCGCCAGGGCGCACAGGCGGGTCACGCGCGCGCCCGGCGGTGGGCGGCGTCCAGAGCAGCGTCGGCGAAAACTGGTGGACGGCACGCTGGCTGGCGGCTCTGGAGCAACTGGGCTGGTCGGTGCGGCCGCAGCGCAGCCAGGCGCCCGGCCGCACCGGCAGCGTGCTGCGCATCGATGTGCAACCCGGCCTGGTGACGGCAGCGGTCAAGGGATCGCAGCCGAAACCGCACCGGGTGACGCTGCGCATCGAGCCGCTGACCGACGCCGAGTGGGAGCGCGTGATCGACGCACTGGCGGCGCAGGCGCTGTTCGCGGCACGATTGCTGGCCGGCGAGATGCCGCCGACGATCGAGGATGCCTTCGCCCAGGCCGGCGTAACGCTGTTCCCGTCATCGGCCAAGGACCTGTACGCCAGTTGCACCTGCCCCGACTGGACCAACCCCTGCCGGCACGTCGCCGCCGTCCACTCGATGCTGGGCGCGGAGTTCGACCGCGACCCGTTCCTGCTCTTCTGGCTGCGCGGGCGCTCGCGAGCGCAACTGATCGAGGCGCTGCGCACCCGCCGGGCAACGCTGGCCGACGCCGACGAGGATGCCGACACCACGGGCGAGGCCGCCGTGCCGGAGCCGGCTGCGCTGCCGCTGGCCGACTGCCTCGACTCATTCTGGCAACTCGGCACCAGCCTGGAGGGCGAGCAACGCCAGGTCGAGTTGCCGGAGGTGCCGGAGTCGGTGCTGCGCCGGCTGGGGCCGCCACCCTTCTGGCGTGGCGACTACGATGTGATGGTCGTGCTGACCGACGCCTACCGGACGATCAGCCGCGAGGCCTACGCACTGGCGCACCCGGAGAAGCCGGTGGCGCGCCCGGCGCCGCTGCCGGCCGCGCCGCCGCCCCCACCCCGGCCGGCGCCACCGGAGGCGGACCGCTCCCGCCGCAAGCCCGGTCGCGGGCCACAGCGCTCCCAGCCGGCGACGCTCCCCCCAGCCGCCGCCTTGACGGCGGCCGACCCGCTGCCCGCCACGGAGCCAGCCGCGCCGCCCGCTGCCGACGCTGATGCCGACGCCGCCACGGCTGCCACGGCTGATGCGACCCGGCCCAAGCGCCCGCGCCGCCGCTGGTGGCCGCGCTCCCGCCGCGCCGAGCCGCCCGCCGCCTCCGCCTGAGCTGGTTGGCTACAGCTCCCGCCCATGTCGAGGCGCCAGGATAGGGCGCGCGCGGTCGACAACGGTCGTGTCAGCACCGCGCCCTTCCCGCACCACGATGGTCCGCCAGATGGATGCGCCCAGGCTGGGAACCCGCCGCGATATGCCGGCGTACATGCGCGGGATGGACTCGTGGTTGCGATACACAAGGAGGATACGGTGAGCGAGCAGACGACGGCCGGCAGTGGTGGACAGCCCAACGATCAGGCGAGCAATGGCGGCGCGGGCCGCCCATTGCGGGACCAGTTGGGCGCCCTGGGCGAGCGCCTCGATCAGATGATGGCCTCGCCCGAGATCCAGGAGGCTCGTCGGCGGCTGACCCAGGCCGCCGACGAGGTGGAGGCGCGGCTGCGCGAGGCGCAGGTCGGCGACCGCATCGAGCAGAGCATCAACAACCTGACCCAGCAGGTGAAGCAGGTCGGCGAGACTCCGCGCGGCAAGGACATCGGCGACCGGCTCAACCAGGCGTTCGCCACGCTGCAGCAGGACGTGCAAAACGCGCTCACCAGCCCGCGCGGCCAGGAGTTGCGCGGCAAGCTGGCGTCGTTGCTGCGCGACTGGAGCACGGCCGTCGAGGGCAAGCGCGCCGACCAGCCCGACGCGCCGCCGCCCGACTCGACCGCGCAGCCGAAGGATTAGCGCTCGTCGCGGTGGGGCACGGCGGCCGGCCGTGGCGGGCCATGCCGTCCCGCGCCCGGCGGCCGGACGCCCTGCGCCACCTCCTCGCGCACCTTGAGGTAGCTCTGATAGCGTCCCTCGTCGATCTGCCCGGCCGCCACCGCGTCCTGAATCGCGCAGTCCGGCTCCTGGCGGTGGGTGCAGGTCGCGAAGCGGCAAGCACCCAGGTGCGGGCGGAACTCGGGGAACAATTCGTCTACTGCGTCGGTCGCCACGCCCCAGAGTGCGATCTCCTTCAGGCCCGGCGTGTCGGCCAGGTAGCCGCCACCGTCGAGTGGCAGCAGATCGGCAGCGGTCGTCGTGTGGCGTCCCTTGCCGGACTTGCTGACGGCGGCGGCGCGCAGGCGCAGACCCGGCTGCAGCGCGTTGAGCAGGCTCGACTTGCCGACGCCCGATGCGCCGACGAGCGCGCTGACGCGGCCGACCAGGCGCTCGCGCAGCGCCGCCACGCCCTGGCTGGTGACGGCGCTCGTCGCCAGCACGGGGTAGCCAAGATCAGGATAGAGAGCGAAGGCCGCCGTGGCGGTCGCCGGATCGGGCGCCAGGTCGCACTTGTTGACAACGATCAACGGCGCGATGCCGGCCTGCTCGGCGATGAGCAGCAGGCGGTCGAGCCGGGCCAGCGACGGCGCCGGCTGCTGGTAGGCAAAGACAGCCACCAGCAGATCGAGGTTGGCGGCCAGCACCTGCTTCAGCCGCCCACCGCCGGCCTCGCCGCGCACCAACTCGCTGCACCGGGGCAGCACCTCATCAACGAGCGCGAACTGTTCGTCGAGCGGCAGCAACAGCACCTGATCGCCGATCGCGACCGGCGCGGTCGCCTCGCGCTGACGCAGCACTCGCCCGGCCAGCCGCGCCCGGCGCGTCGACTCGTCCGGCAGGCGCACCGTGCAGGCGATGCCGTCGACCCGCACCACCAGTCCCTGCTGGCGCGGGACGGCTATCGCCGGCACGGCATCAGGCTGGTCGACCGTTTGCGCGTCCTCGCTCACGCCGCTCCTGGCCCGCCCCACCGGCCGTCACGCGCAATTCGTTCCACCATCCGCGGCGGTGAGCGTAGCAGAGCGGTGGTGCAGCGTCAACGGCGCGCGGGCGTGGATAACCGTATCCCCACCGTCGCCGTCGGCGCCCCGAACTCATCGGTCGCCTGCGTCTGGACCAGCGCCCCGGCCCCATCGGTCAGCGCCCGCACCGACCCCAAGCCGTCGGTGTGGTACACCTCCACACTCGACCCGCTCACCGCGTAGGCCAGCCCCAGCCCCCACACGTACTTCCTGGTGCCATCGTCCAGCAGCACCGGCAGCCCACCACCCACGTCGTAAACGTACCGACTGGTGATCCCCGCCACCGTCTGGCTGACCCGCTTGCCATCCCCGTCGTAGGCAGCGCTGCTGCTGACCCCGCCCACGACCGCCGTCTTGAGCCGGTTGGCCTGGTCGTAGGTGAAGTCATCGTTCCCGCGCGCCGTCAGGTTGCCATTCGCATTCATCGTGTAGGTGGTCGTCGCCCCCTGCACCACCGTCTTGATCCGGTCGGCCCGGTCGTAGGTGTAGGTGATGGTCGTGGTACCAGTGCGCGTCCGACTGCTGCGGTTGCCGACCGGGTCGTAGGCGTAGCCGGTCGTGCCCGTCGGCGCCGTCACCCCCGTCAGCCGCGACAGGCGATCATAGGCATAGCTGGTCGTCCCGCCGGTCAGCCCCACCGCCACCGTGCTCGTCAGGCTGTGGCCGAACCCACCGGCCACCGCCGTCGCCGCCCCGCTCAGCCCACTCACCACCAGCGGGCTGGTGCTGCAGGCCACCCCGCCACAGTCGCCGCTGCTGGCCGCGCCCAGTTGGCCGGCGTCGTTGCGCCCCCAGGCGCGCAGCGTCCCATCCGCCCGCCGCACCACCCCGAAGTCCAGCCCGGCCGCCAGATGGGTCGCCCCGCTCAGCCCACTCACCAGCACCGGCCGCAGCCGCGTCGTCGTCGTGCCGTCGCCCAGTTGCCCATAGGTGTTGCCGCCCCAGGCGAAGACGGTGCCATCCGCCTTGAGGGCGAGGCTGAAGACCTCGCCGGCCGCCACGCCGGTCCGGATGGCGACGATGCCGTCGAGGAAGCCCGCCCCACTCGGCGCCAACACGCGCACCGGCGTCGGGCTGCTGAAGCCGGTGCTGCCCTGGCCGGTCTGGCCGAAGCTGGCCGAGCCCCAGGCCCAGACCGCGCCGCTGCTGGTGGCGGCCAGGCTGTGGTGCTGCCCGGCGGCCACGGTGGTCGAGGGGGCATTGTGTCGCCGTTGTTCGTTGTTAAGGTGCGAGGATCAGCTTGAGCCAGCGATGAGGTTGGGTTCGTTGAACCTATCTGAGTCTTGACGAGGATGCTTCTATTACCTACGCACCGATAAGTGCCTAATGACCATAACATGCCAACCAGTTCTTTCAGATCAATTACTTATTATATCATTTCGATATTGTCCCAAGAGTGACGATCTCGAACAAACTCTCATCGCTTCAGTGATCGAGTCTACTGGAGTCAGGTAGGCGCTATCGGTGGGGCGAGCCTGCGCATCGGGCAGGACTGTTCTGCCATCATGCTACGTCGTCGGGAACGGCCTCGGGAAATGGCTCATCGAACATGAAGATCTCTCCTGACTCTTGATCGATGTAGCGGCTCTCGGTCAATGATGCCTTGGCAAGTTGCCCCAGTCTGCGGTCCGAGAGCAGGTGAGTGAAGTGAAATCGATAGGCACTCACCGAGTGCAAGACGAGATCGATCTGAAATCCGGTAGCACTTCTATCGAGCAAAGGCCGAGCCGCAGCGATATGCCGTATACTAGTGTCGAGGCAGTAGTCATCAACTTGCTCGTGACTCCAGATCGTTGCCATTGATCCATCTCTTCTCGCGTAGGAAGCATGCGAGAATCCATGGACATCGCAGAATACTAAGCGTCGAAAGTCGCGCGACTTGTTTAATGATCGGATATTTGACAATCTCATACTTACTGTATCGGCGGCATAGACGAATATGAGATCAACCTTCCTTTGAGCTGCTGAGTATCGAAGCCTTAGGACCAGACTCTCATCAATCTGATTGTCACGGAAATACTTCTCTGGATCGACCAGGACGATCATCTCGCACCACTGTATGGAATGTGCGTTTTCCACTCGTAATCAGGATCGCTCTTGCTTACTACGCGACCGTATTCATCAAGGTTTTCCCCTCGCTCGTTAGCCCATCTCCAATATCCGGTCTCTCTAGCTCGATACCATGGCTGACTTGTACCTGGATCCGGCCTCATGAATCGAACGCGTTCTACGCCATTCTCATCAACGAGTTTCCAACCATTGCCTCTTTCAACATCGACTCTAATCCAGCCGCGTGGCTTGTTTCGGAGAACCTGGCGCTCGGTCTTTCCGAAGAGACTCTTTACTGGGGCACCCTGTGACCCTCCCTCGTCTCCCTTTCCCCAATTCTTGCGAATGCTCGAACCGAGATAGGCGCCATGTGGACCGAAAATTACATGCCACCAGGCGCATAGCCGCTTAGTATTGAGCGGATCGGAGCAGTCATGTTCCGATGGATCAATTGAGAATGGATCATTGAAGATCTTTGATGCGAACAAACCGGTCGGATCTGTCCTGTTTGTTGGATTGTTCTCTGCATAGCTGTATCGATTCAGAGTCAAGGGCAGTGGCCCGATCCCCGGCCAGGGATCGCGCTGCATAAACCGCCCGGTCACCGGGTCGTACATCCGGGCGCGCAGGTAGACCAGTCCCGTCGCTCCGTCCCTCACCTCGCCCGTGTAGCCAAACGGCTGCCCGCTGCTCCCCATCGTCCCGGCCGGCACCCCGAACTCATCGGTCGCCTGCGTCTGGACCAGCGCGCCCGTCCCGTCCGTCAGCGCCCGCACTGACCCCAGCCCATCCGTGTGATAGACCTCGACCGCCCCACCGCTCGTCACCGCGTAGGCCAGCCCCAACCCCCAGACGTACTTGCGACTGCCATCGTCCAGCAGCACCGGCAGCCCGCCACCCACATCGTACAGATACCGGGTCGTCACCCCCGCCACCGTCTGACTGACCCGCTTGCCATCGCCGTCGTAGGCAGCGCTGCTGCTGACCCCGCCCACGACCGCCGTCTTGAGCCGGTTGGCCTGGTCGTAGGTGAAGTCGTCGTTGCCGCGCGCCGTCAGGTTGCCGTTCGCATTCATCGTGTAGGTCGTGCTGCTGCCCTGCACCACCGTCTTGATCCGGTCGGCTCGGTCATAGGTGGAGCTCACATTCGTCGTGCCGGTGCGCGTGCGGCTGGTCCGGTTGCCGACCGGATCGTAGGCGTAGCTGGTCGTGCCCGTCGGCGCCGTCACCCCCGTCAGCCGCGACAGCCGGTCGTAGGCGTAGGTCGTCGTGCCGCTGGTCATGCCGACCGCCACCGTGCTGGTCAGACTGTGCCCAAACCCACCCGCCACCGCCGTCGCCGCCCCGCTCAGCCCGCCCACCACCAGCGGCGTCAGGCTGCAGGCCACCCCGCCGCAGTCGCCGCTGCTGGCCGAGCCCAACTGACCGGCGTCGTTGCGCCCCCAGGCGCGCAGCGTCCCATCCGCCCGCCGCACCACCCCGAAGTCCAGCCCGGCTGCCAGATGCGTCGCCCCCGTCACCCCACCGACCAGCACCGGCCGCAGCCGCGTCGTCGTCGTGCCGTCGCCCAGCTGCCCGTACTGGTTGCCGCCCCAGGCGTAGACGGTCCCATCGGCCTTCAAGGCCAGGCTGAAGACCTCGCCCGCCGCCACGCCGGTGCGAATGGCGACGATGCCGTCCAGGAAGCCCGCCCCACTCGGCGCCAACACGCGCACCGGCGTCGGGCTGCTGAAGCCAATCGTGCCCTGGCCGGTCTGACCGAAGCTGGCCGAGCCCCAGGCCCAGACCGCGCCGCTGCTGGTGGCGGCCAGGCTGTGGTGCTGCCCGGCTGCTACCGCCACTACGTTCGTCAGGCCACTCACCGCCACCGGCGTCAGCCGGTCGGTGCTGGTGCCGTCGCCCAGTTGCCCCTCCTGGTTGCGTCCCCAGGCCAGCACCGTCCCAGCCCCCGTCACCGCCAGGCTGTGGCCGCTGCCGGCCGCCACCGCCGTGATGCCGCTCACACCCCCGACCGTGACCGGCGTCGTGCGGTTGGTCGTCGTGCCATCGCCGAGTTGGCCGCTGCCGTTGGCGCCCCAGGCGGCGACCGAGCCGTCAGCTTTGAGCGCCAGGTTGTGCCGCCAGCCGCGGGTGATGCTGGCCACCCCGCTCAGCCCGCTGACGGTCACCGGCGCGGTGCGGTCCGTCGTCGTGCCGTCGCCCACCTGGCCCGCCTCATTGGCGCCCCAGGCCCAGACCGCCCCGGCCGCCGTCAGCGCCAGGCTGTGCTCGACGCCGCTCATCACCGCCACGATGCCGCCCAGCCCGCTCACCTGCGTTGGTGTGGTCCGGTTGGTCGTCGTGCCGTCGCCGACCTGCCCCCGGCCGTTGGCGCCCCAGGCCCAGCCGGTCGCCTCGGTTTTCAGCGCCAGCGTGAAGTCCTCGCCCCCGGTGACGAGCGTCCGCAGATCGAGGCCCGGCGCCAGCGTCGGCGCGGTGCGCTGGGTGGTGTCGCCCAGCCCCAGTTGGCCGGTGCTGTTGAGGCCCCAGCCCGCGACCGTCCCATCGGCCAGCCGGACGAAGGTGTGGTGCCAGCCCGCCTCCAGCGCCGTCGCCCGGCTGCCGGCCGGCAGGTTGGCCAGGCTGACCGGCACCGGCGTCAGGCTCTGGCTCGGGCTGGTGCTGCCGGCGCCGAGCCGGCCGTTGGCGTTGTTGCCCCACGCCCGCAGCGTGCCATCGGCCAGCAGCGCCACGCTGTGGCTGTCGGCGGCCGCCAGCGCCCGCACCCCGCCCAGCGTGCCCGTCCCACCGACCCCGACGACCGCCACCGGCGTCAGGCGTTGCGTCGTCGTGCCATCGCCTAGCCGGCCGTTGCCGTTGTTGCCCCAGGCGCAGACCGTGCCGTCGCCCTTGAGCGCCAGGCTGTGGCTGCCACCGGCGGCGATGGCGATCACGCCGGTCAGGTGCGTCCCACCGGCACAGGTGCCGGTCCCGGCCACCACCTGCGTCGGCAGCAGCCGCTGCGTCGTCGTGCCATCGCCCAGCCGACCGTTGCCGTTGTTGCCCCAGGCCCAGACCGTCCCATCCGCCCGCAGCGCCAGGCTGTGGTCGGTGCCGGCGGCGATGGCGACGGCGTTGGTCAACCCACTGACCGCCACCGGACTGGTCCGTTGCGTCGTCGTGCCGTCGCCCAGCCGGCCGTTGGCGTTGTTGCCCCAGGCGCGCAGCGTGCCGTCACCGAGCAGCGCCAGCGTGTGCGTGCCGCCGCCCGCCACCGCCGTCACCTCGGTCAGGCTCGGCACAACCACGGCGCTGGCATGATTGCCGCTGTCGGCCGTGCCCAGCCCCAGTTGCCCGTTGCTGTTGCTGCCCCAGCCCCAGACCCGGCCGTCGGCCGTCAGCGCCAGGCTGTGGTCGCGCCCGGCCGCCGCCGCGGTCACCCCGCTCAGCCCGCTTACCGCCACCGGGCTGAGGCGCTGCGTCGTCGTGCCGTCGCCCAGCTTGCCGGTCGTGTTGGCCCCCCACCCCGCCAGCGTCCCGCTCGTCGCCAGGCTCGCCGCCTGCTCGTCGAGTTGCGTCCGGTTGCCGAGCGCGTCGAGCGTGTAGTCGTACTGGCCGACCGTCACCCCGGTCGGGCGGGCGTGGCGCACCTGGCGCAGCCGCCGCGTCGCGTCGTACTGCTGCGTGCTGGTCGTGCCGTTCGGGTGGGTCGTCGCCTGCAGGCTGCCGTCGGGGAAGTAGCTGTAGCCGGTGACGCGGCTGGCCCAGTCGAGCAGCTCCGTCAGCCGGCTGGCCTTGTCGAAGCTGGACGTCACCGCCGTGCTGTCGGGGTAGAGCACCTTGACCCGGTTGCCGTCGCGGTCGTAGCGGTAGCCGACCGTCCTGGCCCCGCCGGGGTCGGGACTGGTCACCGTCAGCAGCCGGTCAAGCTCGTCGTAGCTGTAGCTGGTCGTACCCGTGCCGTCGGTCATGGCTAGCCGGTTGCCGTGGGCGTCGTAGCTGTAGGTCACGTCGGCGCTGCCGGCCTCGGTGTAGTCGATGCCCGTCAGCCGGTTGAGCGCGTCGTAGCTGAAGGTCGTCGTCTTGAGCAGCGGGTCCTTCAGCGTCAGCCGGTTGCTGGCCTGGTCGTAGGTCGACTCGGTCACCAGTGGGCCGAAGGTCTGCGGCCAGTTCGGGTACTGCGTCTCCTTGCGCAGCCGGCCCAGCCCGTCGTAGGTGTAGTCGACCACCCGCTCGTTGGGGCTGTCGCCCGCCGCCCGCGTCACCCGCTTGAGGTGGCCCAGGTCGTCATAGCTGTAGGCGGTGGCGATCGTGCCGGCCGGGCAGGCCGTCACCGGTGCCGGGTCGGTCCAGGGATCCTTGCTCTGGCACACCAGCGCCAGGCTGTCGCGGACATCGTAGGCGTGCTTGGTCACCTGCCCACTGGCGTCGGTCACCACCGTCCGGTTGCCGACCGGGTCGTAGGCGACCTGCGTCACCAGCGGCGCCGTCTCGCCGGCCGCGTAGCGCGGCGCCGGCGCCTCCGTCCGTGTCAGCCGATCTTCCTGGTCATACTGGTAGGTCCAGGTGTGCTCGCCCGGCACGCCGCCGGCGGCGTTGCCCAGCGGGTAGACCATGCTGCTGCGGCGCCCAACGGCATCGTAGGCGTACGTGGTCACATTGCCGAGCGGGTCGGTGACGCTGGTCAGCAGCCCGGCCTGGCTGCCGCTCGCGCCATAGGTGAAGGTCGTGGCGTAGCTGTAGTCGGGGCTGCCGCCGGCATTGCCGCGCGGCGGGATGACGCGCGTCACCAGCCCGGGGTTGGCCGCGTCGCCGTACTCGAACCGGGTGACGGCCGCCAGCAGGCCCGCCTCAGGGTCCGTGGCGCGCCGGGTGATCGCCTCCAGCGTCGTCAGCGTCGCGGCGTCGTAGGCGAAGTCCGTCCGGTACGGCGAGGTCGCGCTGGCGCTGAGGTTCGTCGTGCAGGTGACGCTCGGTCCACTGGCGACGCCCCTGGGCGGCACCGTCTGGACCAGGTTGTCGGCGGCGTCGTACTGGAAGAGCGTCACCGGCCGCGGCTGGCCGGTGGCCGGCGCCGGATCGATCCGCCGCGTCAGGCTGCGCCGGTCGCCGGCGATGACCGCGCCGGCGTAGTCGACGTCATAGCAGAACTGGGTCGTGGCGCCGCGCCCGTCGGTCGCCTGGCTCAGGTTGCCGGCGCCGTCGTAGCTCCACGCCTCGGTGACCCAGCCGGCGCTGGCCGACGCCGGCTTGGTCTGGCGGGCGATGGCGCGGCCCTGGGCGTCGTGCGTGTCGATCACCTGATGGCGCCAGGTCGGTTCGACCGAGGTCGCCGGGGAGGTCACTGTCGTCACGCGCGTGCCGTCGCCGTTGACGACGTAGACCAGGTCGGTCTGCTTGAGCGCCGCGTCGCGCTGCCAGTCGACGCGGCCCTGGGCGTCGTAGTGGTTGGTGACCGCCACGTGGCCGTTGGCGTCGGTGATCGTCGTCAGCCGGCTGCTCGCGCCGTCATAGGCGTAGGTCGTCACCTTGCCCTCACGGTCGGTGACCGTCTGCAGCCGGCCGGCGGCGTCGTAGCCGAAGCTGACCGTGCGCGGCGGGCTGGCCCAGTCGGTAACGCTGGCCAGCCGCCCGCTAGGATGATAGGCGAAGCTCAGAACGCCCCGCCCGGCCGGGTCGGTGACGCGGATCAGGCGGTCGTCGGCGTCGTACTCGAGTGTGCTGATGTTGCCGAAGCGGTCGCGCCGCGCCGTCGGCCGGCCCAGGCCGTCGAACTCCCAGCGGTCGCGGCCCTTGGCCGTGAGCGTGTAGCCGGCGCCGGCTTTCTGGAGCGTGCTGTCGCGCCCCGGCGGCGGCTCGAAGTCGTCCTCGTCGGCCGTGTAGCGGTCGCCCTGGTGATAGGCGCCCTTGACGACCAGATCGCTGGTCTGGTCGGTCGTCGCCAGCAGCCGCACGTCGTAGCCATGCGTCCAGCCGGGGCCGAGCGGCCCGTCGAGCGTGGCGCGGCTGTTGTAGCTGCGGCTGAAGGCCGGCGCCGGACCGCGGCCAGGAATGGCCAGGTCGGTGCGCTCATAGAGATAGCCGCCGGTGAAGGTGTTGATCGGGTCGGCGGTCTGGCCGCTCTTGACCCAGTCGACGAGCAAGTCGTCGGGCAAGCTCTGGCTGACCGGCCCGACTTTGAAGTAGTCGAAGTCGGCCGGGATCGATGGCGCGCCGGCCTGATTCTGTCCGTTGAAGGCAGTCAGCCCCACCTGGGTGACCTGGATGCTGCTAGTCGTCCACGTGCCGACCGGTGTCCAAGTGGCGCCGTTCTGACTGTAGTCGCCACGGTACGTCGTGCCCGACCGGCTGAGCCTGAGCCAGAACGTCGTCCCAGCCGGGCCGGCAATGACCGACGTCGTGTAGCAGGGTCCCCAGTCCTGGAGAGTCTCATCGAAACATGGATGCTGAGAATCGTAGGTCTCTCTGGCGAACTCAAAGCCCCGGACGCCATAGAAGGAACCAAAGGTGAGACGGAAGTGGTTGTTGTCATCGCCGTACAGGACGATGCCTGCTTGCTGAAAGTCGACCGCCGGATCCATGGTGATGTGCGTGCTGATCTCGAAATTGCCGGTCGGTGCATCCTGGAGTAGGACCGGCGCCGTGTTGTAGTTGCGCCAGATGTCCGTCTGAGTCGTGTGAAGGCGCAGATGATCCGGCGAGGTCGTCAGACTCCAGTTGCCAGGGCTTTCACGGGTCCACTGCCACTTGGCCTGATCGAGGGTGGGGCTCGCGAAGGAGTCATCGTAGGGCGCGACGGCGGCGACCGGTCGGGCCGGCACGAGCAGCGCCGCCGGCAGCGCCAGCGTCGCCGCACGCAGGAGTTGGCCGCCGCGCGCTGTCAAGGGGGTGAGCAGGATGCTGGCCTGGTGCAGGGTGCTCTGGAAGGCGGTGGCAGTCGATGCATCGCGTATCCCGGTGCCAGAGGGCCACAGCAGCACGAGGGTGAGCCAGAGGCGCATCAGCAACGGCGCCCAGCGGCGCAGCCGGCGCGACACCAGCGGCCAACCGGCCCGGCTCCACCCACGCATGCGCGCCACCTGTCGTGACGGCACGGGCGCCCCTGCCTGCCACGCCCCCCCGCACAGACCAAAGGATGCCGGCGCAGGCGGTGACCAACCGTCAATGGCGGCGCAGTCTAGTCACGGCTGCCACTGCTGTCAAGCACGCAGCGCTGGTCGGCATGGCGCATCGGCCACGCCCGCCGGCTAGCGCCGGGCCACGCTCACGTCGGCGCCGCGCACCGGGGCTGGCGGCGCGGCCAGCGGCAGGCGCACCGTCACTGTTGTGCCCTGGCCGGGCTGGCTGGCGACGTCGATCTCGCCGCCGTGCGCGGCGACGACCCACTGGCAGATGGCCAGGCCGAGGCCCGCGCCGCCGCCCGCCCGTGCGCGGGCCGCGTCAGCGCGGTAGAAGCGCTCGAACAGGTGCGGCAGGTGCTCCGGCGCGATGCCGACGCCGGTATCAGTCACCGCCAGCACCGCCCAACTGCCGGCTGGCCGTGCCGTCACCGTCACCATGCCGCCGCTCGGCGTGTACGTGAGCGCGTTGTCGAGCAGGTTGATCAGCAGTTGCGTCAGCCGCGTCTGGTCGCCGTCGACATCGACCGGCGCGCTGTCGCTGCCGCGCCCCAGGCGCACGCCGGCGCGCTCCGCCAGCGGCGCCATCGCCGCCAGCACCTCATCGACCAGCGTCGTCAGCGCCAGCCACTCGCACTGGAGCGCCTCCTGGCCGGCGTCGGCCCGCGCCAGCGTCAGCAGCTCGCTGACCAGCGCCGTCAGCCGCGCGATGTCGTCGCGCATCGTGACCAGCGCCTGGCGATACTCGGCCGCCGGGTGGGGCCGCGCCAGCAGCACATCGGCCTGACTGGCCATGATCGCCAGCGGCGTGCGCAACTCGTGGGCAGCGTCCGTCGTGAACTGGCGCTGACGTCGAAACGCGCGCTCCAGCCGGTCGAGCAGACCGTTGAAGGTCAGCGCCAGCCGGCCAACTTCGTCCGGCACCGGCGGCGCATCCAGCCGGCGGGTCAGGTCGTCAGCCCCGATCGCCTGCGCCGCGCGCGTCATGCGATCGATCGGTCCCAGCGCCCGCCCGGCCAGGAACAGCCCACCAGCGCTGGCCAGCAGCAGCGTGGCCGGGATCGCCAGCGCCATCACCGCCCCCAGATCGCGCAGCGCGGCGGTCAGCTCGGCCTCCGGGCGCGCGGTCTGCACCACCCCCAATTGGCGGGATCCCTCCAGCACCGGCCCGGTCAGTTGCCGCCACCCGGCGCCATCGGCGCCGCGCACGACGTCGATGCGCCACGGCCCGCGCACGGCGGCGACCTCCTCCCGACCCAGCCGTGGCAGCAGCCGGTCCGGGTCGGTGGTGAACAGACGCTGGCCGCGCTGATTGTAAAGGGTCACCTCCAGGCCGGCCGGCATGTAGTCCGATCGCAGCGGGGCATCGAGCCGGTCGCCCTCGATCTCGACGCTGGCCAGCACCTGCTGTGTGTCGCTCATCAGGCGCGCGTCGGCCTCGGCCTGCATGCTGCGCGCCAGGCCCAGGTACAGCACACCGCTGAACAGCACCAGGATGACCGCCAGCAGCGCCACGTACCACAGCGTCAGCCGAACGCGGATCGTGCGCAGCGTCCGCCAGCCACGCGCGATGAGGCGGGATAGCTGGCTCATGCCAGCGTCGCCCGCAGCTTGTAGCCTGTCCCGCGCACGGTCTGCAGCAGGCGCGCCTCACCCTGATCGGCCAGCTTGCGGCGCAAATAGCCGACATAGACGTCGACGACGTTGCTCATGGCCACGAAATCATAGTCCCAGACGTGCTCGGCGATCTGGGCGCGCGTCAGCACTCGGTTGGGGTGGCGCACGAAGTACTCCAGCACGGCGTACTCCTTGCTGGTCAACTCGATCGGCCGGCCGCCGCGCCGCACCTCGTGGCTGACGGTGTCGATCTCCAGATCAGCGACTTTCAGCACCGGGTC
>JADLAZ010000090.1 GCA_020849725.1 Chloroflexota bacterium | reverse complement strand
ATGCTGCGCGAGGCCGGCATCACCTATGCCCGCCAGCAGTTCGCCTGGAATGAGATCGAGCCGGCGCCGGGCGTCTTCGTCGACAGTCAGGGACGCGACACCTGGGCCAAGTACGACTATCTGGTGCAGGCGCTGGCGCGCGAGGGAGTCCTGGTGCTGGCTCGGATCGAGAACACGCCCGCCTGGGCGCGGCCGGGCGAGGACACGCGGGCGCACCCGTTCGGGCCGCCAGCCGACTACGACCGCTATGCCGCCTTCGTCGCCCGCGTCGTCGAGCGCTATCCCGGCCGGATCACGGCGGTGCAGGTCTGGAACGAGCCGAATCTGGCCAGCGAGTGGGGCGGGCGCGAGCCGGACCCGGCTGCCTATACCGACCTGCTGCGCCGCACGCGCGCGGCAGTGCGCGCCGCCGCGCCGGCAGTGACGGTCATCGCCGCCGGGCTGGCGCCGACCGACGGCCTGCACCCGGGCGCGGCCAACGACCTGCTGTTTCTCGACGGCATGTACGCCGCTGGCGCCAGAGGCCATTTCGACGCCATGGGCGTGATGGTCTACGGCCTCGGACAGTCGCCGGACAATCGTCACGTCGGCCTGCGCTTCCCAATCAATTTTTCGCGGCCGGTGCTGACGCGCGAGGTGATGGTGCGCCACGGCGACAGCACGACCCCGGTGTGGGCGACCGAGTACAGCTGGATCAGCGTGCCGGACGACTGGACCGGGCGCGAGTCGACCTGGGGCCGGTCGCTGTCGGAGGAGCAGCAGGCGGCCTACCTCGTGCGCGGGTTGGAGCGCGCCCGCGAGGAGTGGCCATGGATGGGGGTGATGTGCGTTTGGGCGTTCCGCTTCGTTGAGGCGACGATGGACCCAGCCGACCCGCAGCGCCACTTCGCCATCGTGCGCGACGACTTCAGCCCGCGGCCGGCCTATCTGGCGCTGGCCAGCCGATCCTGGCGCGACCGCGCTACGCCCGGCGCCTACCCGCTCGGCACGCCGCCGGTCCACCTCGACGGCGTCTGGCCGGCGCAGACACTGGCCGGTCGCGACGAGCGGCTGGCTGGTCCCGGCGACCGCCTGCGGCTTGCCTTCGTGGGCGATCGAGTGACGCTGCTGGCTCGCCGCGGCGTTGATGGCGGCCGACTGCGAGCGACGATCGATGGCCAGCCGGTCACAAGCCAGGATGGTGCCGACGGTCCGGGATCAGTGTCGCTGCGCGCTGCCCGCCCCGGCGACGGCGAGATCGCCGTCGTCGCCGGCCTCCGCCCCGGCCCGCACACGCTCGAACTGACGGCGGGCGACAGTGGCGAAGTGGCGCTGACCGGCATCGTCGTGGCGCGCGAGCGACCGTACGGCTGGGCCTGGCTCTGGTTGCACGCGGCGTCGCTGGGCATCGCCGCACTCGGCGCGTGGTTGCTGCTGCGGCTCGGCGTGGGTGCGCTGGGCGGCCGGCCGGCGGCGACGCTGGCGAAAGACTGGCGGCGCCATGCGCGTTGAGGCCGGCGCCTGGCGCGTCGGGCACGACGAGTGGCTGGCGATGGCGGCGCTGGTGGCGGCGTTCGCGGTTTGGAGCGCGCCGCTGCCATCAGCGGTCAGCCTGGCCGGCGCGGTGGTGGCGCTGGCGCTGGCGACCTGGCGGCTGGAGCTAGCCGCCGCGCTGGCGCCGCTAACGTTTCCACTGACGCACCAGCCACGGCTAATCGGGGCACTGCAGATCGCACCAGCCGAGGCCGCCGTCGCCGTACTCACCGGCGCGCTGGCGGCGCGCGTGGCGCTGGCGCTCCTGCCGGGCCGGTCGACGCCGCCGGTGCGCTGGGAAACACCGCCGGCCTGGCTCGCGCTGCCGGCGCTGGCGCTGCTGGGCGTGGCGACCGTCTCGCTCGCCACCGTTGCCGACCCGAGCCACCTGCGCGAGAGCCTGGTGGAGTATCGCAAGGTGATCGTCCAGCCGCTGCTGTTTGCCACCGTCGCCTGGCTGGCGCTGCGCCGCCCGCGCGACCGCTGGCTGGCGCTGATGGCGCTGGGCGTGGCCGGCGCGGTCGTCGGGCTGCTGGCGGTGGGCCAGGTCGCGCTCGGACTGGCCGGCGTGACTGCCGAGGGTGTGCGCCGTGCCGTCGGCGTCTACCAGCACCCGAACAACCTGGCGCTGTTCACCGGGCGCGGCGTGGCGCTCGGCCTGGCGCTGGGGCTGACCTGGCCCCGACCGGGTGGGCGCTGGTTGGCACTGGCGCTAGCCGCCGGCGCGGGCGTCGGCCTGCTGGCGAGCTTCTCGCGCGGGGGGTGGTTCGCGGTGCTGGCGACGGCCGGACTGCTGTCGCTGCTGCTCGGCCGGCGGCGGCTGGCGGCGGGGCTGGCGGCCGGCGCGGCCGCACTGCTGATCGTGCTGCCGCGCACCGGCATCGAGCGGCTCAATCGGCTGCTCGACAGCGAGGGCGGCAGCGGCGCGTTGCGCCTCGACCTGTGGCGCTCGACGCTGGCGATGCTCGCCGATCATCCAATCACCGGCGTCGGCCTCGACCAGTTCCTCTACCAGTACAACCCGCGCTACGTCGCGCCGGAGGCGTGGGCCGAGCGATTCACCGCTCACCCGCACAACTTGCCGCTCGACTTCTGGGTGCGCCTAGGGCTGGCCGGCCTGGCGGTCGGCGCCGCGCTCCACGCTCTGGCGCTGGCGGCGGCCATCCGCCTGGTCCGGCGTGCCAGCGGCGAGGCGCGGGCGCTGGCGACCGGCGCGGGCGCGCTTATCCTGTACGGCGTGCTGCACGGCCTGGTCGACGCCGGCTTCTTCCTGCCCGATCTGGCGCTGGTCTTCTGGCTGGCGGCGGTCGTGCTGGCCCGTGGCGACCGGTCTGACCCGGCCCTCGTCTGATCACTGGATTTATGTCAACTTTTGGTGTGGGCGCAATCCAGCCGGCCCGCGGCCTTCGTATCTCGGACACGGGCACTACCACGCCGCATCACCGTCGCTTGAGCGGACCTCGTCCACCGTCCCTACTGACCGGCTGGTTCTACTGACCTGCTGGAGGAGTGATGGCACATGGCTGACCGGGCATCCACGACCCCGTCCCAGGCACCGTCCTGGTGGTCGCCCGCGCTGGCTGGCCTGCTGGCGATGCTGGCGCTGATCGGCCTGCAGGAGGCGCTCAACGCCATCAATCAGGTGTTCGTGTCGGCCCCGAGCGCGGCGGCGCAGACGATCGTGCGGCTGACGCCCGGCCCGGTCATCAATACGATGATTGAGTCGATGGGCAAGAACGCCATCCAGTTGTTGACGGTCAGCGCTTACGTCGGGACGGCACTGGCCGGCGGCGTCCTGGGTTGGGGAGCAGGCGCCTTGCGGCGGCGCGGCGCGGGCTGGCCGGCGGTGGCAGCGCTGCTGGCCGGTGGGTCCTGGCTGCTGTACGCACTGGTCGCACCGGCGCAGGCGCGCGCGGGCGGCATCGTCGTTGCAATTGGGGTGGGCGCAGTGCTGGCGGCCGTCTTTGCCGGGCTGACACTGCTGCTGTGGCAGGGACTGCAGCCGGCCGCCTTCGTGGGCGACGCGACAGCGCCGGACCCGCGCCGGCGCGTGCTGCTCGGCGGCGGACTGGCGACGGTGGCGCTCCTGCACGGCGGCGGTTGGGCGGCGCGCGCCACTATGCAGGGCCAGACCGATGCGCCCCAGGCGCTGACGCCGCTGGAACCGGCGGCCGCCGCGACGCCAGCTGCCCCGAACGTGGCCGCCACGACCGTGCCCCTCCCGACTACCCCGGCAACCGCGGCGGCGACCACGGCGCCCGTCCCGACGACCGCGCCCGCGACGGCGCCACCGGCAGCCGCTCCCACCACGGCGGCCCCAACCGCCACGACCGCGCCGCCGACTAGCGCCCCGGCGGCCGCGCCTCCGACCGCCACTGCCGCGCCCAAGCCGGAGGACCAGGAGGCGCGCGATTTCGCCGCCATCAAGGGCCTATCGCCCGAGGTCACGCCCATCGGCAAGTTCTACGTCGTCGATGAGGCTATCGATGACCCGCGCATCGACCCCAAGACCTGGACGCTGACGATCAAGGGGCATGTGGAGAAGTCGGTGACGCTCACATTCGATGAGCTGCGGGCGCTGCCGTTTGTCGACCAGTACGCGACGCTGCTGTGCATCTCCTATGAGCTCGGTCAGGATCTGATCAGCACCGCCAAATGGCGCGGCGTGCGCCTGTCGGAGGTGCTGCGGCTGGCTGGCGTCAAGGCCGGCGCGACCGAGGTCGTGCTGCGCTCGGTCGACGACTACGACGAGTCGCACGCCTTCGAGCGGGCGATGGAGCCGACGACGATGCTGGCCTATGGCATGAACGATGTGCTGCTGCCGCGCCAGCACGGCGCGCCGCTGCGAGCGATCGTGCCGGGCGCCTACGGCTTCAAGCACGTCAAATGGATCACCGAGGTCGAGGTCAT
>JADLAZ010000089.1 GCA_020849725.1 Chloroflexota bacterium | reverse complement strand
CGAGCGCTCGCCGCGGCTGGCGCGTGGGAGCGAGGGCGAACGCGGGTGAGCCGCCGCGCGCCGAGCCGGTCGCGGACGGCGGCCAGGGAGGATGGCATGACCCAGGCGCACCCCTACGAGGATTTCACGCGCCACGATTTCTACCAGGCCGTCAACGAGCAACTGGTGGCGCTGGCCAACCTCAGCCCGGGCCAGATCGTCGTCGACATCGCCAGCGGCACCGGCGCGCTGCTGCGGCCGATCCTCAACTGCATCCAGGCCGGCGGCGCGCCAGGCAAGGTCATCGCCGTCGACCATGACGCCGGCGCGCTGGAGGTCTCTCGTCAGATCTACGGCGACCACGGCATTAGCTACCTGGCTGCCGACGCCAGCGCCATCGCCCACTTGATCGACCGCGCCGATGCCGTCTTCTGCGCCAACTCGCTCCACATGATCGAGGACAAGATCGGCATCTTCCAGGCGGTGCGCAAGATGCTGCAGCCTGGTGGCGTTTTCGCGTTCAATACGACCTTCTTTGAGGGCGCTGTGCCGGCCAGCACTCGCCGCTTCTATCTCAACTGGATGCTCAAGGCCCGCCAATTGCTCCGCAGCGAGCAGGTCGAAGCCACCCGTGTCCGCGGCGAGCGTGTCGAGTCGCGCCGTCAGTTGACTGCCGGTCAGTACCATCGAATGCTGGAGGAGTTCGGCTTCCTGGTGCGGCACCTGGAGTTGCGCATCGCCAACATGCCGCTGGAAAGCTTCGAGGATATCAGCGAGTTCCCCGACTTCGCCGAGGGCACGAACCTGGGCGCGCCAGTGGCGCAGGCCACCAGTGCGCTGCGCCGCGCCGCCGCGCTGGCCTTCGAGACGATGAATCTGACCATCGTGCCGCGGCGCTGGCTGCAAGTGGTGGCAGAGCGCGAGGACCTGCCGGAGGCACGGCGTGACAAAGACCGGGAGTGAGCGCTGGCCAGCGGTGGCCGTCACCGGCATCGGCGCAATCACGCCGCTCGGGCTGACGGCCGCGGCCACCTGGGACGGGTTAGTCGCCGGTCGCTCCGGCGTGGGACCGATCACCCACTTCGACGCCAGCGCGCTGAGCGTGCGCATCGCCGGTGAGGTCAAGGGCTTCAATCCGGCCGACTACATGGAGGCCAAGGCCGCCCGCCGGATGGGCCGCTTCGCCCAGTTCGCCATCGCCGCGGCGCGGCAGGCCGTCGACGATGCCGGCCTGACCATCGACGACGCCAATCGCGACCAGATCGGCGTCGTCATGAACAATGGCGGCGGCGGTATCGGTGAGCTGGTAGCCGACCAGACCGTGATGCTGACGAAGGGGCCGCGGCGCGTTAGTCCGCTGACCGTGCCGGTCTTCGCACCGAACATGGCCTCGTCGCAGGTGTCGATCACTCTCGGTGTGCGCGGCCCCGTCTACACCGGCGTCGCCGCCTGCGCGGCCGGCGTGCATGCCTTTCTGCAGGCGCTGCGGCTGCTGCAGCATGGTGATGCCGAGGTGGTGCTGGCTGGTGCGACCGAGGCGGCGCTTGACCCGCTGTCGGTGACCGGCTTCGCCAACGCCCGCGCGCTATCACCAAACAACGACGATCCGGCCGGCGCCTGCCGCCCATTCGACCGCGCCCGCGATGGCTTCGTCATGGCCGAGGGCGCGGCGGTGCTGGTGCTGGAGACGGTTGAGCACGCCCGCCGGCGTGGGGCGCGCATCTACGCGCTGCTGGCCGGCGGCGCGGCTACCGCCGACGCCTACCACATCACCGACCCGGCGCCCGACGGCACTGGCGCGGCGCTGGCGATGACCCGCGCCATGGCCGATGCCAACCTGACGCCGGCCGACATCGACTTCATCTGCGCTCACGCCACCGCCACGCCGGTCGGTGACGTGGCCGAGGTGGCGGCCATCCGCGCCGCCTTCGGCGCGGCAGCCGAGCGGCTAGTGGTCAGCGCGCCGAAGTCGATGTTGGGCCATCTGATGGGTGCGGCCGGCGCTGCGGCGGGGCTGGCGGCCACGTTGGCCGTGCACGAGGGCGTGATTCCGCCGACAATCAACCTGACCGAACTGGACCCGGCGTGCGCGGTCGGCTGCCAGCCGACGACGGCGCTGCGCCGGCCGGTGCGGGCGGCGCTGATAAACGGCGTCGGCTTCGGCGGCCAGAACGGCAGCGTCGCTTTCGTCCAGCCATAAGAACCCGCCGCGGTTGCCCGCGCTCCCTCGTGTGGCGCCTACGACGTGCTGCGCGATGTCTCCGCCACCGCGCCATGGGCAGCCTCGCCCTGCGCGAGGGTAGCGAGGATCGTCCGGGCCAGGTCCCGCGCCGACTCGGCGCTCAACTCGAGGGCCACCCGCGTGGCCGCACCCCCAGCCTCATGGACGAAGTCGATGTTGAGGCTGTGATCGAGCGGCGCGTGATAGGGGTGATCGTAGTAGACGGTCGCCGTATCGACCGTCATCCAGCCGGCCGGACCCTTCGCACTGCCGACGATGGCCGCCTTTTCAGTAATGTAGCTGCACATGGCGTCGCTCCTCAGGAGGCTGCTGCCGCGTCGGCGCTGGTTGCGCGAAGGTATCGCTCGTAGAAGGCGAAAACTCCGCCCCAGGCGTCGGTCGCCTGCACCGGCCGGTAGCCGGGCCGGTCCACCGCAAAGAAGCCGTGGCCGGCGCCGTCGTAGCGGTGAAACTCGTAGGTCTTGCCGTGCCGCCGCAGCACCGCCTCAGTGCGGTTGACCTGATCGATATCGGGGTTACGGTCCTCATTGCCGAAGATGCCAAGCAGCGGACAGTCCAGCGCAGGCGTCAAGTCGATGACCGGCACCGGTCGTTGGTCGGATAGTTGAGCCGGATCGTCGACAATCACGCCGCCGCCCCAGCAGTCGACGGCCGCGTCGAGGGTCGGGAGGCGGCAGGCCGCCAGGTAGGCATGCCGGCCACCGGAGCAAAAGCCGATGACGCCGACCTTGCCGCTGGCATAGGGCTGGGCGCGCAGGAAGCGCATCGCCCCCGCCACGTCGCCGACGACCTGATCGTCCGTGACGCCCCCGTCGGCACGGGCGCGGGTGGCGAGATCATCCGGGCTGCCGGGTCCCAGTCGCGAATACAGGTGCGGGCTGATGGCGGCATAGCCGTGCTGGGCAAACTTGCGCACGACCTCGCGCGTCCACTCGTCCCAGCCCGGCCGGTGATGGATCACGACGACGCCCGGGACGGGGCCGGCTCCGAGTGGCCTGCCGTAATAAGTAGCGATATCGTCGTCGCCATGGCCGCGAATGACGGTCGTTTCGGCGATCATCCCTTCGTACACCGGGGCGCCTCCCACTCACGGTCGTCGATGGCGCGTGACTGGCGGGACTATAGCAGTCTGGCTGGTCACGCGCGAGCGACCACCTGACATCCGGTCGAACCGGTCGTCGGCTACCATCGATAGTGGCCGACATGCCGCTACATCCCCGCGCGATTCGTTCTCGTACATGGTGACGAGATGTCGCCCAGGCGCGGGCGTGGCTGGCTCGCTGGCAGCGCGCCATCGAGACCCGCGCGAGCTACCGCACACAATCTGGCCGTGCGGCCGCGAGAGAGGAATGCGACGATGGACGACCGGCGCGGCAACGGGCGGTCGGGACCGGGCCGGCAGCCCGCGGGGGGCGGCTGGTGGCGCTGGCTGGTGGTGGCAGCCGGCAGTCTGGCGCTGCTCCTGGCCGGCGTCGCCGTCGGAGTCGCGCTCAGCAGCACGACGCCGGTGGCGATGCTGCCGACGTCGACACCTGGCAGCACCGTCACGCGCACGCCAACGGCACCGCCGACGACTCCACCGACCGCCACGCCCACCGCGACCGCCACCCTGACCCCGACGCCCACGCCGACCCCGACCCCCAAGATCATCACCGGCGCGACGCTGGTGCGCCAGATCCAGCAGCTCAGCCGGCTGGAGACGACGTCGTACACGGTCGAGACGGTTGTCACGGTCGAGCGGCCGGGGGGCGTACTCGGCTTTGGCGGCCAGCGGCTGCTGGTGATCGTCCACGGCGCGGTAGTGGCCGGCATCGACCTGACGAAGCTGCAGGCCAAGGACATCGTCGTGTCCGAGGACGGCCGCCAGGTAGCCGTGCGACTGCCGCCGGCGGAGATCCTCACGACTGCGCTAGACGAGCGCCGGACGCAGGTCTACGACCACCAGACCGGCCTATTCACCCGTCCGGACACGACGCTGGTGCTGGAGGCGCAGAAGGCCGGCGCGGCGAAGATCGTCGACAGTGCCTGTCAAGACGGCATCCTGCGCCGGGCCACTGCCGACTCGCAGCGTGCCGTCAGTCAGATGCTGGCGCTCGTCGGCTTCGAGCGCGTCGTCTTTGACGACGCCGGCGCCGTGGCATGTCCGCCACCAGCCGAGGGACGGCAGTAGCCGGTCGCCAGCCCCCTGGCGAAAGCACTGGTATCGACGGTGCGCTCAGTCGTCGGTATCAGGGGCATGGTGGTCGAGATTGGCGACGCCGCGCTTCCAGTAGCCATCGACGCTCACCCAATCCGAGTTCAACCCACGCTCCTGGAGCAGGTAGCGCCGAATCGGCCGCAGCGTCCTGGCTTCGCCAGCGACCCAAACATAGCCCTCGCCGGGTGGCAGAACCACCGCGCGAAGCGCCTGATCGAGCAGCTCGGTCGTGCCCGGCGCCGCGTCCTGCCGGTGCAGCCAGATCATGGTGATCGACGCCTGGGTGGGCAACGGCTGCTCGTCGGCCGCGTCAGCGACCTCGACGATGACGGTCGCAGGGACGCCTGACGGCAGTCTCTCCAGCCAGCGGCTGATCGTCGGCAGCGCCGTCTCATCACCAGCCAGCAGATACCAGTCAAAGTCCGGGGTGACGAGATGGGAACCACGTGGCCCGGCCACGCCCAGCTGTTGGCCGGGGGCGGCGCGCATCGCCCAGGCTGAAGCGGGACCATCGCCGTGCAGCACGATGTCGATATCGAGCTCGCCGGTCACCGGGTCGAAGCGGCGCGGCGTGTAGTCGCGGGCCGTCGGGCGCTCACCGTTCACTGGCGGCTGGATGCCGTCTCGGCTCATCGTCGGCAGCACCGGCTGCTGCTCCCCCGGCGCCGGGAAGAAGACTTTCACATGATCGGCAGGCCCAGCGCACTGAAAGCCGGCCAGATCAGGCCCGCCGAGCGTCACGCGGACCAGGCGTGGCGTGGGGCGCTCGACGCGGCGCACCTGAAGCACGCGGACCTTGAGGTCATACCGCACCCGATGTTGCTCATGGCGTGTTGTGGTCACCTTCACTCCCCTCTCCTTGAAGACCGGATAGCGCGCCGCCGACCGTGCCGCCCCTGACCATGACCTCTCACCGCCTGCCACCCCCTCCATCCGCTGGGGCCGTTCTCGACCGGCCTGACGATCACCCACACTGGGGCCGGCATCCCGGATGAGCTTGCCATGATCACCCCAACGGCCAGCCAGATTACTCTTGACTAACCGATGACGTAAGTCTAGTATAAGTCCCGGCATTTGGCTAGTGTGCTTTCCGCCCAGCGGTCAGCAGAAAGGCAAGATCCGGACATGAAGAGGCTCTCGTCGCAGCTGGTGATGCTTCTCCTGATTGGCGCGGCGCTCGCCGCGTGTAGTGGGCCGGCGACGCCGGTGGCCACGACCGCGCCGGCGGCCGCGACCACCGCCCCGACGGCTGCCACGGCCGACAAGGTGACGATTTCCCATGCCCAGGGTGAGACGACCGTCGCTCGGAACCCAAAGAAGGTCGTCGTCTTTGACTACAGTGTTCTCGACACGCTCGACAAGCTCGGCGTGCCGGTCGCTGCCGTGCCACAGGCCAACCTGCCAGGCTTTCTGGCCAAGTACAAAGGGGCCGAGTACGCCAACGCCGGCTCGCTCTTCGAGCCTGACTACGAGAAGATCAACTCCCTCAAGCCCGATCTGATCATTGTCGCCAGCCGGTCAGCGCCGGCCTACAAGGAGCTGTCCAAGATCGCGCCGACGATCGACGCCACGATCGATCAGAAGAACTTCATCCCGAGCTTCAAGACCACCGCCACGAATCTGGGGCTCATCTTCGGCAAGGACGACGAGGTGAAGAGCCGGTTGGCCGCCATCGATGCCGCCATCGCGCGCACCAAGGCCGCCGCCGCCGTTGGCAATCGGAAGGCGTTGATCATTCTCTCGACCGGCGGCGAGGTGACCGCGTTCGGGCCTGGCTCGCGCTTCGGCCTCATTCACGATGTGCTGGGGGTTCCGCCGGTAGTGACTGACATCCAGGAGGCCACGCACGGCAACGCGATCTCGTTCGAGTTCATTCAGGAAAAGAACCCGGACATCCTCTACGTGATCGATCGCGACCGGGCAGTCGGCCAGACGGCTCAGCCGGCGAAGCAGGTGCTCGACAATGAACTGATGGCCAGGACCAAGGCCGCCATGAACAACAAGATCGCGTATCTCGACCCGGACACATGGTATCTCGCCAGTGGTGGGATCGGTACGGTCGCGTCGATGGTGGGCGAGATCGAAGCCAGCCTGAAGTGACCGCATCGACCCTGGCCGCTCACACCGAGATCAGATCACGCGGGAGCAGGCCGGCATGAGGCGGGCTGTCCCGCCGCTCATGCTGGCGCTCCTGCTGCTGCTGGCCGGCCTATCGCTGTTTGTCGGCGTGCGCACCATGACGCTGGACGGGCTGCTCGCCAACCGTGACGACCAGCTGCTTGTCCTGCTCGTCAGCCGTGCGCCGCGCTTGATCGCCATCATCACCGCCGGCATGGGGTTGAGCGTTGCCGGCCTGATCATGCAGCGGCTCGTCCGCAACCGCTTCGTCTCACCCTCGACCGCCGGCACAACGGAGTCCGCCAGCCTTGGCCTCCTGGTCGCGCTGCTGCTCTTCGGCTCGGCCTCGGTGGTGCAGAAGATGCTGATCTCGTTCGCCTTCGCCCTGATCGGCACCTATATCTTCATGCGTATCCTGGACCGAATCCAGTTCACCGACGTGGTCATCGCGCCGCTGATCGGCATCGCCATCGGCGGTGTGATCGGGTCGGTGACGACGTTCATCGCGTTGCGTTTCGACCTCCTCCAGTCACTCGGTCGCTGGATGGCCGGCGACTTCTCGGGCGTGCTGCGCGGTCGCTACGAGATGCTCTATGTCGCGGTGCCGGCGACACTGCTGGCCTACGCCTTTGCCGACCGCTTCACGCTGGCCGGCATCGGCGAGGACGTCGCGACCAACCTCGGCCTCAACTATCGACAGGTCGTCACGCTCGGCTTGGGCCTGATTTCGCTGGTCACCGCGGCCGTCGTCATCACGGTGGGCGTCATCCCCTTCGTCGGCCTGATCGTGCCGAATGTCGTCTCGTTGATGATGGGGGACAATCTCAAGAAGACGCTGCCGGCCACCGCGTTCCTGGGGGTGCTGCTTATTCTCGTCTGCGATGTCATCGGGCGCCTCGTCCGCTATCCCTACGAAGTCCCGATCGGCGTGATCAGCGGCATCCTCGGCGCTGCCGTGTTCCTGATGCTCCTTCTGAGGCGTAGCGCCAATGCCCCCCAGTCGTAGGCTGCTGCTCATTGCCCTGGTCGTGGTGGCCATCAGCGTTGTCTTTTTGACCGTGCAGGTCACCGACTGGGGCTTCGCCCTCCCGCGCCGCGGACTACGCCTGGCGGCGGTCATCCTGGTCGGCGGCGCCGTCGCCTACTCGACGGTGCTCTTCCAGACGATTGCCAACAACCGCATCCTCACGCCCAGCATCGTCGGCTTCGACGCGCTCTACCTGCTCATTCAGACGGTCGTCGTCTTCGTCTTCGGCTCACAGATGCTGATCCGGCTCGATCCCCTGGTCCAGTACGTGATCAATGCTGGGCTTATGGTCCTCGGCGCCGGCTTGCTCTATCGCTGGCTCTTCCAGCGCGCGGGCCGCAATCTCTACCTGCTGCTTCTCGTCGGCGCCGTCTTTGGCCTGCTCTGCGGCAGCCTGATCACCTTCATGCAAATCTTGATCGACCCGAACGAGTTCGTCGTGCTGCAGGACCGGATGTTCGCCAGCTTCACCGCCGTCGATGTCGAGCGCCTGACCCTGACGGCGCTCCTGGTCGGCGGCGCGATCGTGTGGAGTCAGCGTGATGCCTGGGCGTTGGATGCGCTCGCCCTCGGCCGCGATTACGCCATCAATCTGGGCGTGGAGCATCGCCACGCCATCGATCGCCTGATGGTGTCTATCGCGCTGCTGGTCGCGGCCGCGACGGCGCTGGTGGGGCCGATCACCTTCCTGGGACTGCTTGGCGCCAACGTGGCCTATCACCTCATGCCAACCTACCGCCATAGCTATCTGTTCCCTGCCGCCGCCTTGGTCTGCATCGGTGGCTTGGTTGGCGGACTGCTGGTGGTCGAGCGCGTCTTCGCCTTCGGGACCAGCCTGAGCGTCGTCGTCACCTTCGTCGGCGGCATTTACTTCATCTCACTGCTCCTGCGAGGGACCAAGGTATGATCGAGGCGCGCAACGTCACTAAGCGCTATGGCGCGCACACCGTGGTCGATAGCGTCTCCCTGACGATCCCGCGGGGCGGCATCACGTCGTTCATCGGCCCGAACGGAGCGGGCAAGAGTACCTTGCTGTCGATCATGAGTCGCTTGCTGCCGAGCGACGGCGGCGAGGTCTTCGTCGACGGGCAGGCCGTGTCGCGCGCCAGGAGCGAGGACCTGGCGCGGCGCCTGGCGATCCTCAAGCAGGACAACCACATCGGGGTGCGCCTGACCGTGCGCGACCTGGTCGGCTTCGGCCGCTTCCCCTATTCAAAGGGGCGGTTATCGGCCTCGGAGCGGCGCCATATCGACGACGTGCTGGACTACCTGGACCTCGACGATCTCCAGCATCGCTTCCTGGACCAGCTGAGCGGCGGGCAGCGGCAACGCGCCTTCCTGGGCATGGTCCTCTGCCAGGACACCGACTACATCTTGCTCGATGAGCCGCTCAATAACCTGGACCTGAAGCACTCAGCGCAGATCATGCAGTTGCTGCGACGCCTGGCCGATGAGCGAGACAAGACCATCATCGTCGTCCTCCACGACATCAACTTTGCCTCCTGCCACGCGGACACTATCGTGGCGCTGAAAGACGGCAAGGTCGTGCGGGCAGGGTCGCCGGCGGAGGTCATCGAGGTCGGCGCGCTGCGCGAGATCTACGATATGGACATCCGGGTCGAGGTGATCGGTGGCCGGCAGATCGCCGTCTATTTCGGCTGATCGCGTCGCCGCCGCTCCCGTGACCCGACGGGCGAGGTCCCGGCCACGCGCCGCTTCTCTTTGACGCGGGGCAATCCGGCCTCAGATCGCATCGTCGTCATCGTCGTCATCGTCGTCATCGTCATCGTCGTCCCAGTCGTCGAACTGGCCGACGAGCTTGTAGAGATCGACGATCTGGGCGCGGGTGACGCGGCGCGGGTTGATCTGGATGTTGCGGCTCTTCATGGCGTCGTCGGCCATTTTCTCGATGATGTCGTCGGTGAAGGGCGTGGCGCGGAAGTCGGCCGGGATGCCGAGATCGTCGTTCAGGTCGCGCACGGCCTCGACCGAGCGGCGGGCCGCCTCCATCGTCGACATGCCGTCGACCGACTCGCCGAGCGCGGCGGCGATGCGGGCGAAGCGCTGGGGTGCACCGATCAGGTTGAACTCCATGATCGTCGGCAGCAGGACGGCGTTGGCGATGCCGTGCGGCACGCCGTAGTAGCAGGTGATCGGGTGCGACATGGCGTGGACGATGCCCAGAATCGTGTTGGTGAAGGCCATGCCGGCCATCGTCGCGCCGAGGGCCATGTTCGTCATCGCATCCAGGTGGCCGTTGGCGACGGCGACACGGATGCTGCCGCCAATCATGCGGATCGCCTCGATGTCGAGCGCGTCGGCGACCGGCTCGGCCCAGCGGTTGGTGTAGGACTCGATGGCGTGGGTGAGGGCATCCATACCGGTGGCGGCGACGATGTGGCCGGGCAGATTGACGTAGAGCAGCGGGTCGATGATGGCCGTGCGCGGCGCCAGGTGGGGCGAGGACAGCGACATCTTCCAACTGCGGGCCGGGTCGGTGATGACGCTGACGTGGGTGACCTCGGAGCCGGTGCCGCAGGTCGTGGGCACGGCCACGAGGGGCACGATCGCGCCCGCCACCTTGCCCGGCCCCTCGAAGTCCTGGATGCGGCCGCCGAACGTCGCGAGCAGGCCGATGCCCTTGGCAGCGTCCATGGCGCTGCCGCCGCCAACGGCGACGATCGCATTTGCCCCGGCCGCCTGGTAGGCCGCCAGTCCCTGCTGGCAGGTGGCATCGGTCGGGTTCGGCTCGACGTCCTTGAAGACGGTGACGGCGATGTCGGCGGCGGCCAGCGAGGCGGTCACCGGCGCCAGCAGGCCGGCCTGCTCGATACCGGGGTCGGTGACGAGCAGCACGCCGGCGCCACCGAGCGCCTTAACCTCGGCGCCGACCTGGCCGGCGGCGTTGACGCCGAAGACGAGGCGGGTGGGCGCGTGGAAGGTGTGGATGCGGGTCATGTCCATGTCCATCGGCGGACACTCCTTCTAGATGCGACGGGGCGATCGTGCCGGCCGCCAGTGTAGCGCGCCCCCGCCCCAGCGGCCAGAGCCGGCCGGCGGTGAGACGAAGCCGCAGATGACGCAAGCGATCCGCAGATTACGCAGATTACACAGATTTGGTCTTTAGTATTCGTATCTGTGTACTCTGCGGATCAACTGGCGCCTCGGACTTGGCCCGCGCGCCGTGGTAGGCTAGCGCCGTCCTCCCACCGGGGAACAGGATGACCTGGCGTGCGTGACTGGACAGGCTCGTGGTTGGGGTGGTGGCGGCGCTGGTGACCGCCTGTCTGTGGGCACTGACGGCGATGTTGGTCAAGGTCGAGGCGCGCCGGCTGAGCGTGCTGTCGATCAATGCCTACCGGGCGACGGTCGGTACGGCGGCGCTGGTGGCGGCCTTCCTGCTGCTGCGCGACCCGGCGCTGCTGCTGGCGGTGCCGGCGACGTCGTACGCGGTGCTGGCGGTGTCGGTGGTGCTGGGCATGGTCGGCGGGGCGACGTGCAACTTCTACGCCATCCTGCGCATCGGCCTGGGGCGGGCCTTCCCGATCAGCGGCGCCTACCCGCTGCTGACGATCGTCATTGCGTCGCTGGTCTTCCAGGATGAGCGGATGGGGCTGGCCGAGTTGGTCGGAGCGCTGCTGACGCTGGGCGGCGTGATCCTGGTGGCGATGCCGCAGGCGAAGGCGGCAACGGCGCTGGACCAGCGCAACAACTTGATCGGTGTCGGGCTGGCGGTGGCGGCGGCGGTGTTCTGGGCGCTGTCGTCGATCGTGACGAAGATCGGCATGACCGGGCTGGAGCTGCTGACGGCGACGACGATCCGGCTGCCGATGGCGGCGGTAGCGCTGTGGCTGCTGCTGGTCTACCGCGAGGGCTGGCCGCCGAAGACGCCGCCCTGGCGGCTGCGCCGCGTGTCGGCGCTGTCGGTGATCGCCGCCGGGCTGCTGGGGCCGGCGCTGTCGAACTACCTGTGGATGCTGGGCATCCAGGAGATCGGCGCGGCGCGGACGGATGTGCTGGCGGCGACCGGGCCGGTATTCGCGGTGGTGCTGGCAACGGTGGTGCTGCGCGAGCCGGTCAGCCGGCGGATCGTGGCCGGCACGCTGCTGTCGGTCGTCGGCATCATGCTGGTGGTGGCGCGGCTCGGCGGCTGACCCAGCGCGGTGCGGGCGTGTCACACAAGCTGACACAGCCAGCGCGGAGAATAGGGCTGATTTCGCTCCACCGAGCCTGGTTCGCGTGTTGACGGACCAGATCGATCGGGCGACGGCCGTCTGGCCCGCTGTGGCCGGATACCGTTGCCGATGCAGGCAGAAGCCATGTCAGCCTGGGCGCATTCCGCCAACCCGCGCCGCCTGACGCGACCGGTGTGATCCGCAGGTGACGCAGGACAACGATATGATCCGCAGATTACACAGATGACGCAGATAAGTTTCGTATATTTGTCCCATATCTGCGTCATCTGCGCAATCTGCGGATCAGTCCTGGCCACGGCCCGCTACACCGGATAGACCTTGAGGACTTCGTCGCCGTAGTGGTTGATGACCTTGACGGCGATCTTGCCCGAGGCCGGGCGGGGGAAGGGGCGGCTCACCGTCTGGTAGAAGCTGCTCCAGGCGGCCTCGTCGATCTCGGCCCGCAGCGCCCGCCGCAGCCGCTCGTAGGGCTCGTCGGCGCCGGTGAAGTAGGCGTGGCGGACGAAGAAGCTCTCGCCGTCGTAGTCGGTGTCGATGAACCAGCAGGCGATGTCGTCGGTCGCGTTGCTGCGGATCTGCCCGGTCGTCGGGTCGTAGACATCGACGCCCTTGATCTCCACTACCAACTCGTCCGCCGCTGGGGAGGCTGGCAGGGAGAGGGACCGGTCCGCAGATTGCGCAGATGTCGCAGATGAGAGAGCGGAGGCATCATATAACCTCGTACCCCCACCCATCTGCGTCATCTGCGAAATCTGCGGATCGTCCCGTTCCCCCGCCGCCCACGGATCGACGCGCCTGATCTCGATGTCCGGCTCGCCGAAGACCATGAACAGGTTGCCGGCGCCCGTCCTCTTCAGCAGGTCGCCCATGACCAGGTCGGGGTTCATCTTGGCCGGCCAGATGGTGAGCCGGCCGTAGCGCGTCGTCTCCTCGGCGACGTGCGGGTCGAAGGCGAAGCCGCAGACGACCAGCAGGTCGACGCCGATGCCCTGCACCGCTTCCTTGGCCGCCTCCTTGATCTGCATCGGCCCGACCGTGCCGTGCTCCGGGCCGATCGACACGGCGACGCGCCGGACCACCGCTGGGGGACCGGATTGATCCGCAGATTTCGCAGATGACCGCAGATTTGATTCCGTATTCCGTATCCTTTTATCTGCGTAATCTGTGTAATCTGCGGATTCGCCTCCCCCGTCCTGCCGCTCGCTGTACTCGCCAACGGCGTGCAGCCACGTGCCGGGGTAGGGATCGAGGCGGGTGAAGGTGAGGCGCTCGGCGCGGTGCGTGGTCTGGACGCCGTGGGCGCGCAGGTTGTCGAGGATCATGCCAGCGAAGTCGTGCTGGCGCTGTGCCTCGCGGGTGGTGACGACGCCGTCCTGGTTGTCGTCGGCGGTGGACAGGACGCGATGCGGCGACAGGCTCTCGACGGAGAAGGGGCCGCAGACGCGGACGCGCTTCGGGTCCTCGTAGGGCTGGTCGTAGAGGGTCTCGGTCTCGGCGTGGCGGGCGATGGCGGCGTCGATCTCGGCGCGGCTCATGCCCGCGTGGATGTCGGGGTTGTTGGCGATGCTCTTGAGGGTGATGTGCGGGACGCGCTTGTAGATGAAGCCCTGGCGGATGTCGGGAGAGGCGGTTCGATCCGCAGATTTCGCAGATGTACGCAGATAATTTCTGATATCCCCATCGGCGGTCAGCGGCGACATCTGCGGATGATCCGCGGCGAGGTGGTAGTAGGGGTAGCGGGCGGCCATGAGGCGGGTGCGGGCGAGGGCGAGGGCGACGCGGCTGGTGTCGATGGTGATCCAGCGCCGGCCCCATTGCTCGGCGACGTAGGCGGTGGTGCCGCTGCCGCAGGTGGGGTCGAGGACGAGGTCGCCGGGGTCGGTGGTCATCAGGATGCAGCGCTCTATCGCTGCTGTTGGGGTCTGGACCACGTAAGTCTTATCGGAGTCGGCACCAATGTCTTCCCAGATGGAGTTGACCATCATCACTGGAAAGTCATCAAAGTACCGCATGTACCGAAGGGTCCGTCCAGCCGCAGCCAACCTACCGGCTATCGCCAGCTTTTCTAGGCCAGCAATAGTCGTCTTCCAGTGCGACGTGGCTCCAGGAGAATAGCTGCGACCTTGGTACAAGAACGGCTGAGACAGTGATGCCGAGAATTCCTGTGATATCAGGTTGTCAACTTGGAACGGTCGTCCATCCGGTGGCAACTTGGTTGGGTCGGCTATCTCTGCTGGCGTGATTGGACGCATAGTGCCATCTTGTAGCTCTACGCTCCTGTAATGGTCTCCTCCGTCACCGGAAAGGGACTTTGACAAGTAGAGTTGACGGTACTTCAGGCGATCGCGGTCTCGGGCGTACCAGAGCAGGAAGTCCGCATTTGCGGGGATAACATTCACTCGCGCCATGGGGCTATTGAGGCTGCTTGTCTTTCGGCACACCAAAGTGGCACACATGTTTCCGCTTCCAAACACCTCATCCAACAGCGAGCGCACCAGATGCACGTTCTCGTCACCGATCTGGACGAAGATGCTGCCCGACTCGGTCAGCAGGTCGCGGGCGACGGTCAGACGGTCGCGCAGGTAGGTCAGGTAGGAGTGAATGCCTAGCTGCCAGGTGTCGCGGAAGGCGCGGATCTGCTCCGGCTGGCGCGTCGCATCCTCGACGCGGCCGTCGCGCACGTCGCGCTTGCGCGTGCTGACCTGCCAGTTGGAGCCGAACTTGATGCCGTAGGGCGGGTCCAGGTAGATCGTCTGGACCTTCCCCTTCAGCCCCTCCTTCTCCGCCAGCGACGCCATCACCAGCAGCGAGTCGCCCAGGATCAGGCGGTTAGTCCAGTGCTGCTCGTGCTGATAGAACTCCACCTTCTGCTCGAAGTCGTCCGGCCCACCGTTGAAGTCGTCGAACAACTCGATCTGGTAGGTCGCCGGCGCCTCGGCCACGCCCCCGCCACGCGCCCGCGCCGCGTGCGCCGCCAGGTCCTCGATCAGCGCCTGCGGGTGGACCTTCTCCTGGATGTAGATCGGCACCACCGGCACGGCCAGGTCGACGCCATCCTGCGCGTCCTTGCCCTGCCAAACCAGTTGCGGGTCCAGCGACGGGTCGCGCGGGTAGCGCAGCGTCGCCGGCGCCCGCTCGTCGTCGGCCACGAAGTCGCGCAGCTCCTCGGTCGGGATATTGGCGCGCTTGTCCCGGTGGTGGAAGGTATCGACCGTCATGCGCGGCTCCTTCTCGGCGGGGAGACGGGTGATCCGCAGATTACACAGATTACGCAGATAAAAAGACGAATGATTCGTTCTTCATTTCCTATTTTTATCTGTGTAATCTGCGTAATCTGCGGATCGTCACCCCCCCCTCGTTGCAGCATCTACCCGATAGTCGAGACAGGTGGCCGGGGCTGATGGGAGAAGATCAGGCGCTTGAACTCCAGGCTGAGGCGGCCGAAGTTGAGCAGCAGGCCCCGTTCGTGGCCGGACGCCTTGAGGTAGTTGAGCACCTGCGCCTCCTCGATGCCGCCCATCTCCCGCAACGCCTTCAGTTCCACGATCACATCGTCGTAGCAGATGAAGTCGGCCCGGTAGGCACAGGCCAACTGGTGGCCCTTGTAGGCGACCGGCAGGTCGTGCTCGTGGACGAACGGCACGCCGCGCTCCGTCAACTCGATCGCCAGCGCCTCGTGGTAGACGCCCTCGAGGAAGCCCGGCCCCAACTGCCGGTGGACCTCCATCGCCGCCCCGATGATGGCATGCGTCTGGCCATCCTTCCCATTCAGATCAGCCCGCGCCATGCGCCCTCCCCCCTTCTTCACCAGCGCCGTAACGATCCGCAGATTACGCAGATTACACAGATAAAGAAATAGGTCCCGGTCCCCTGCCCCATCTGCGTAATCTGCGTAATCTGCGGATCGTCTCCCTCCCCTATCTGCGGATCGTCTCCCTCCCCTATCTGCGGATCACAACCCTCCACCAATCGTTCCGCGGATCACATGCTGGGCATCCCAGGGATCGGTGACTTCGACGAAGGCCCAGCGGCCAAAGCCACCGTGGTTATTGACCGCCGGCGTCCAGAGGGTCCTGGCGGTGGCGGTCTTGGCGGCCTTGTCCTTCTTCGGCTCGCCGGAGACTTCGACGATCAGGTTGAGCAAGTCGTCCGGGCCGTGGCCGTCGTCGAGGCAGACGAGGAAGTCGGGCGTGTACTGGCGCTCGGCGCCGCCGATCGTGTAGGGGATGGTGAAGCCGAGGTTCTGGTTCTTCACGTAGCGGACGACCTCGGGCATCGTCTCCAGCGCCTCGGCCAGCTTCTGTTCCCACGAGTCGGTGTCGGCGACGACGTGCGACACGTGGCAGCGGTTGGGATCGGTGGCGTAGACCGGCCGCGTCGTGTCGAAGTCGACGTAGCGGGTCGAGCCGACGGTATCGTAGGGGCGCAGGATCGGCTTGAGCGCCGGCGTGCCCTCGGCCGCCGCGACGATGCCCTGGTAGATGCGGTCGGCGGCGTCGTGGGCCAGCTCGATCAGCAGCAGCAGTTGCGGGAAGGTGTTGTCCTTGAGCGTCAGGCACGTCGCCAGCCACTGCTTCGTGATCGCCAGCACCGGCGGGAAGAGCCAGTGCTTGACCTCGCTGTCGAAGCGGTGCTCGGTCGGCCGGTCGGTCTTCTCGGCGCCATCCTGGCGGAAATACTTTTCGAGCGTCAGCTTGGCCAGCAGGAAGGCGACCTCGTTGAGGCGGTGGCGGCGCAGGTCGTCGAGCGTGTGGATGCTCGCCTCGCCGATGATGGGCGCGTTCTCGGTGCGGGTGGGGATGTCGGCGGTCGAGAGCGCCAGCCGTGACTGATCGCCGAACTCGGCCCGCAGGCGCGCGTCGGGCACGTCGTAGCGGTAGCCGAGCAGCCGCGGGAAGGTGATCTCGCAGCCGGCGCGGTCCTCGAGGGCGCGGACGCGGGTGGGTTGCGGGGTCGGCTTCGGGCCGCTCGCGACGGCGCCGGTGGGAATGAACGAGAACGGCACGCCGTAAACCTCGGCGTACTCCGGGTCGAAGTGGCCGTGATCGTTGGTGGCGTAGCTCATCCGGCGCAGCGCCCGGCCGACGACCTGCTCGCACAGCAGTTGCGTGCCGAAGGCGCGCACGCCGAGGATGTGCGTGACGGTGTTGGCGTCCCAGCCCTCGGTCAGCATCGACACGCTGACGACGCACTTGACGTGCTCGCCGAGCTTGCCGGCCTTGCCGACGGTGTTCATCACCTCGCGCAGCAGGTCCTCGTCGGTCAGGCTGTCGGCGTCGCGACCGGGGAAGCGGGCGCGGTACTCGGCCTTGAAGTCGGCGATCTCGCGCGCGGCGATCTGCTTGAAGTCGGCGCTCATCGCCTCGCCCGACTCCAGTTGCTGGCTGTCGACCAGGATCGTGTTCGGGCGGTGGCGCCAGCCGCCGGCGCCGTCGTCGTTGCGGAAGATCTCCAACTGGCCGGCCTGGGCGATCGGCTGGCCGTCGATCTGTCTCTCCCAGCCGGCGATGTAGTCAAAGACGAGCTTGGAGACGTTGGTGTTGTTGCAGACGACGATGAAGACCGGCGGCGTCAGGCCACGGGCGCGCGCCTCGGTCAGTTGCTCCCACTGGCGGTAGGCCAGCGTGTAGTTGCCGTAGAGGCTGTGCAGCGCGCCCTGCAACTCGACCGGCAGCGTCGGCTCGCCGCCGACCGCCTCAGTCTTGCGCCCCTTCTTCGGCAGGTCGTCGCGGATGCGCGGCCAGAGGCTCCGGTAGGTCGGCTGGTCGCCGAGCATGGCGTTGTCGGCCACCGGCACGCGCGGCACCTTGACGATGCCGGCCTCGATGGCGTCGATCAGCGCGAAGTCGGCGACGACCCAGGGAAAGAGCGTGCCTTCCGGGTAGCCGGAGCCGCGCAGGAAGAACGGCGTCGCCGACAGGTCGTAGATGACCTTGACGCCGAGCTTGGCCTGGACGGCCTCGATGCCGGCGATCCAGACGCGCGCCTCCTCGTCGCGCTGCTTCGCTTCGGCCCGCTCGTCGGCGGTCAGCGTCTCCGGGTCGGCGTCGGGCTTGCGGCGATAGCAGTGGTGCGCCTCATCGTTGAGGACGACGATGCCGCGCTTGCCGCCCAGCTCGCGGCAGACGCGCCGGACGACCTCGTCGGGTGTCTCGGTGAACGGGCTGGGGCCGTCGCCGACCAGGATCTGCTTGGTGATCCGGCTGGCGGCGACCTTCTCGCGCGGCAGGAAGGCGTGGTAGTTGGTGATGACGATCTTCGCCTGGCCCAGCAGCGGCAGCTCGTCGGCCGGCACGATGTCGCGCTGGCGGTAGTAGTTGGCCGGGTCGTTCGGCAGCAGCACCCGCAGCCGGTCGCGGATCGTGATGCCGGGCGTGACGATCAGGAAGCAGTCGGTGAAGCGACTGTCCTGCGGGTTAGCGCGCTTGTTGAGCGTCTGCCAGGCGATCAGCATCGCCATGACGACCGTCTTGCCGCTGCCGGTCGCCATCTTGAAGGCGGCACGCGGCAGGCCGGGATTGGCGCTGTCGTTCGCCTCCCGCAGCCGGCGCTCGGCCCAGCCGCCCTCGTAGGCCCGGTCGACCTCAGCCAGGTAGATCGCCGTCTCCAGCGCCTCGATCTGACAGAAGAACAGCCGCTTCTCACGGTCGGAAGCGGTCCAGTACGCCAGCAAGCGCCTGGTCGTGGGCGTCACCCCGACATAGCCGCCACGCCGCCACTGCGCCACCCGATCCCGAATCTGATTGACCAGCTCGTTCTCTTTGCGCTGCTGCGGCGCGTCGTCGCCCGGCAGCGCTATCTGCTTCCCGCCCTTCTTCTTCGGCGGCGGCACCGGCACGAAGTAGCTGCTGGACCGGCGTCCCGGCTCGATCTCGCTGGTGATGCCATCCTCGTCGAAGCGGTAATGCCGCGCCGGCTCCGCGTACGGCGAGTTGATGATCGGGTTGTCGATCACGACCTGGCGCATGGCTGCCCCTGCCATCATCCTGGACGAGTACGCAAACCAGCATACTATCGCTGCCGGCGCGCCGCCTGTCCAGCCCGGTCGCCGCGGCACAGCGCGGGTCGCAATCAAGGCAACCCGATCCACAGATTACACAGATTACGCAGATATAAGAAGTATTACGAACTATATCTGTGTAATCTGCGCAATCTGCGGATCAAGCGTCTCGTTTCCGAGCAGCGGCGCGGTCGTAGGCCAGCCGAAACAGCGCGATCGCGCCGGGCACGGCCGCCGCATCCCGGATCGGGTAGCTGACCCAGCCGCTGGCCGGCAGGATGTGGTGCGGCATGGCCCGGCCGGCGGCGACCAGCTCGCGGCGGACGCGCACCGGGAAGGGCAGGTCGGCCAGATAGTCACCGTGCAGGTGGCCCAGCTCGATGCGGCCCAGCCGGAACTCGATGCCGCCGAAGCGGTGCGGCTGCTCGGTCACGCCCGGCCAGCTCAGCGCCGCATCGCGGATCTGAGCCACGATCGACGGCGCCGGCGCGTCACGTCCGCCGGTGCGGCCGAGCAGGGCGCGCTGCACCCAGATGCCGACGACGACCCACCACACGCGCCACGTCGCCCACGCCGTCCGCAGCATCGCCGCTCCCGTCATGGCGCGCCACCGTCTTGACACGTCCGACGCCCGCTCCTACACTCCGGATGTTCAGTAGCAACCAAGAGCCGACATCGCCCGGATTCTATGCCAACCAGCCAGGAGGGGCACGCATGGAGACCCACGCATCGTTGCTCTCGCGGCGTCACGTCGTGCGCGGCTGGGGCCTGGCCACGGCCGGGCTGCTGCTGGCCGCCTGCGGTGGCGCGCCCGCCAGCCCGACCGCCGCACCCAAGGCCACCGCGCCGACGCCCGCGCCGACGCCCGCCCCCGCCGCCAAGCCGGCCGAGCCGACCAAGCCAGCCCCAGCCGCCACCACCGCGCCAGCCGCCCAGCCCACCGCCGCCGGGGCCGCGGCCAAGCCGACCGGTGTCGAGCTGCGCCTGCACGTGCGCACCGGCGCCGAGGAAGACACGCTCAAAGAGGTGCTGCCGGCCTTCACCCAGCAGACCGGCATCGGCGTCAAGCTGGAGGCGTTCCCCGGCGGCGAGTACTACACCAAGCTGCAGACGCTCATCGCCGGCGGCCAGTACGGCGACGTGATCTGGACAGTCAATTACCGCGGCACGTTCCTGTGGGCCTACAACAAGCTCATCCGCCCGCTCGACGACCTGGTCAAGGCCGATGGCTTCGACACCGCCCAGTACGTCAAGGCCGCCTGGGACGGCGCGATGTACGAGGGCAAGCCCTATGGCATGCCCTTCAAGATCCACCCCGGCCCGGCAGCGCTCTACTACAACGTCAACGCCCTCAGCCAGGCCGGCCTCAAGATGCCCGACAAGCAGATGCCGAGTTGGGAGGAGCTGATCAAGCTAGGCAAGGCGCTGCACAAGGAGAGCAGTGGCCGCGTCGAGCGCTTCGGCTTCTACCACGGCATGTCGCCGAACGACGCCACTGGCTCCTGGAAGAAGATCCTGATGTACACCCGCTCGTTCGGCGGCGAGATCTACTCCGAGGACGGCAAGAAGGCGCTGCTCAACGAGCCGGCGGCCAAAGAGGCGATCCGCTTCCTGCACGGCCTGATCTTCAAGGAGAAGATCGCGCCGTCGCTGCGCGACAGCACCGCCGCCGCCGACGACCTGTTCATCTCCGAGCGCACCGCCCTCTACCAGCAGGAGTCCTCGACCAAGAGCATCCCGACCCGGATCAAGGACAAGAAGTTCGAGGTGCGCAACGTCATCATGCCGCCCGGCCCGAGCGGCAAGGTCGGCACAATGACGATCATCGACCACATCGTCATGAGCGCCAACACCAAGACACCGAAGGAGTCCTGGGAACTGATCAAGCTGCTCTGCGGCAAGGAAATCGGCATCCGCCTCGGTGAGGGCCGTGGCGGCGCCTCCGGCACCTCCGGCGGTCGCCTGGACGTGCTGACCGACGCGCGGCTGACCAGCAACCCGCTCCATCCGATCTTCATCGACCTGCTGCAGCAGGCTCAGGTGACGCGCCTGGCCTACAACTTCCGCGACGAGGAGCTCAACACCGTCTTCCACCAGGTGACCGGCCCGATCTGGCTCGGCGAAAAGGAGCCGACTGACGCCTTCTTCAAGGAGTTCAACGACGCCGTCCAGGCCACGCTCGACAAGCCACGACCATAGGGAAGGAGGACCAGGAGGCGAGTGGGTCAGTGGGTGAAGGGCCAGAGTTCAGGCTGCGCGCACGCCAGGCTCACCCACGGGACAGAACTGGATGCCGGCTTTCGCCGGCATGACGGATGCCATCCGACTCTCCGAACTCCCTGGTCCACTCACCCACTCACCCACTCGCCCACTGGAGGCCCATGGACTACCGCGCACTGGCAGCCCTGCACGAGCGCTGGCTCGATGAGCCAGGCTACCCGCTGGAGCATGACTTCACGCGCGAGGAGTACGACCTGCGCGTCGGGCGAGCGCGGCAGTGGCTGGGTGAGGCCGGGCTGGATGCGCTGGTGATCACATCGAGTAGCGTCGGGGCCTGGTTCACCAGCCAGACCGAGCCACACGAGTGGCATGATCGCTGCCCGGCTCGTTCAGCCTGGTACATCCTGTCCCAGGATAGCGACGTCCTGGTCATGACGCCGACCGCCATCGGCGAGCACTTCAACACGGCCCGCCGCAGCACCTGGGTCAGCCAGATCCGCGGCCTGGCCGAGCGCGTCACCTGGCCGCGCCACGAGATCTGGGCGCTGGAGCAGATGCCGGCCATCTTCGCTGATCTGGGCCTGGTCACCGGCCGGCTCGGCTTCGAGCTGGGCGACTGCATGACGCTCGGCCTCAGCGTCAACGACTTCCTGCGGCTGCGCGAGTTGCTGCCGCGCGCCGCGCTGGTCGATGGCTCGGCCGTCATCCGCCGGCTGATGAGCGTGCACACGCCGGAGGAGATCGAGCGCGTCCGTCGCGCCTGCCAGGCCGGCGTCTGGATCCACGACCAGGTGCCGGCGCTGCTGCGGCCGGGCTTGACCGAGAGGGCGTTCCTGCGCCGGCTGGAGGACGCCTTCGCCAGCCAGTATGGCAACGGCTACGCCTACCGGGCTACCGGCGGCTGGGAGACGCGCAATCCGGCCGGCGGCGACAGCAACTTCTTCCACGCCGTCGCCACCGACCGGGTCTTCCGGGCCGGCGACCTCGTCTGCCGCGGCACCAGCGGCGCCAGCTACCGTGGCTATGTCGGCGATGTCGATCGCGTCTGGTGCATCGGCCGGCCGTCGCCGCCGGTCGAGCGCTGGTACCGCACCGCCTGGGAGTGCAACCGCGCCATGGCCGCGCAGATCCGGCCCGGCGCCCGCTGCTCGGACATCTATGCTGCCGGCGCCCGCGTCGAGGCGCGTTACGGCCTGCCCGAGCGGTTGGTCGGCCGCACCGGCCACGGTCTGCGCAACACCGGCGGGCTGTCGGTGCATCCCGATTGCCACACGGTGCTGGAACCGGGCATGATCATCTCGGTCGAGCCGATGCTCGGCGACGAGCACGGCTTCTTCGACCTGGAGGACCAGTACGCCGTCACCGCCACCGGCGCCGAGGCGCTCAACCCGCTGGCGCCGGAGCGGCTGCCGGTGATCGACGGCTAGGGTCCGTCTGACGCAAAGCGCATGGTAGGGGCACCCCTGGTGGGCGTCATTACTATGGTGACGATACTGTCTATATTCGGCAATTGATGCCCGCCTCACCACTGGGCGGCTCGGTGCGGGAGGCGTGATGGCACGGGAACCGATCGCATTCGAGCGCGACCGGGTATCAATCGGCGTCCGCGCTGTCGGCGTGGCCCTCGTCGCTGGTCGTGTGCTGGCGGAGGACAGCGCGAGTGTCTGGGTGCTGCCCGGCGGCCGTCGCGAGGCCGGCGAGTCGCTGGTGGCGACGCCGGCCCGGTGGTCATGCTCGCGTTCCAAGGCAGTGCTCGGAACGAACGCTACGGCTCTACAGCACGCGCCGCACCGGCGGTAGCAGCCGCAGCGCGGCGCTGACCAGGAAGCAGAGCGGCACGCCGACCAGCGTCACCAGGCCGAACTTAGCCAGCGGCGGCCAGGCCAGGTCGGCGATGGCAAACTGGAGGGTGATGATCAGCAGCAGGTGGATGACGTAGACGCCATAGGTATTGGCCGCCAGCACCGGCAGCAGCCGGCCGGCGCGCGTCCAGTGATCGCGGAAGAGCGTCAGCAGGCCGACGCTCAGGCCGATGCAGATGAGCGCCTCCCAGAGGCTCCACACCAGCGAGCCGACTCCCAGCCCGCCGCCGGCGGTCGGCACGCGCAGCCCGAGCACGTTGAGCGGCCCCAGCAGATAGAAGGCCGCGCCAGCGGCCAGGCCCAGCCCCAGCCAGGTCAGCCCGATCGATGCCGGCAGCCGCCGAAACCAGTCGTGACGGTACGCCAGCACGCCGAGAACGAAGAGGATGAGGTACTGCGGCAGGTGCGCCGGCTCAAACCGCGTCAGGTTGCCGGGCAGCGTCACCCACTGGTCGATGGCCCAGCCGAGCCGCACCGCGAACGTCACCAGCGCCAGCGCGACCACCAGTCCGAGCAGTGCCCGATGACCTGGAACCCAGTCCCCGGCGCCATCCACGGTCGGCCGGCGGGAGCGCAGTCCACGCCAGGCGGCATAGATAGCCGCGTAGATCAGCAGATGGCCGAGGAACCAGAGGTGGCCGGACTGCACCGTCCGCGCGTAGGCCGCCGGGTCGGACAGCCACGCGGCCGGGCTGCCGCCACCCACGGCCGTCACGATCAGGGGGAAGACGACCAGCGCAAATGCCAGCAACGGCACGCCCAGCCGCAACAGCCGCTCGCGCAGGAAGCGCGTTGGGCCGTGGCGGTCGACCGCGCCGGGCATCAGGTAGCCGGCGATGAAGAAGAACAGCCCCATGAAGAACGCGGCGTTGACGGCGAAGAACGGACCTAGGATCGCGGCGCGCTCGGCGCTGAAGAGCGGCCACTCGCCGCCGGTCGGTCCGTAGGGCTGACCGGCATGGTGCGCGACCACCAGCACGGCGAGCAGGACGCGCACGCGGTCGAACGCGATCAGGCGTGGCGCGGTCGGGGTGTCGCGACCGGCCGATGGGGTCACCTGGACGGCCAGCGGCGGTGATGGCTGCAACGTTAGCATGGTGGTCTCCTCCTGGTAGACGGATGGGGCGAGGCCATGCCATCTCAGCGGATGGCTGACCCGCGGCCGATCACACGCGGCCACGACCTCCCCAGCCTTGCCGGCCACGGGATGAACCGGTGTCACCTGGCCGGGTGAACCGGCCGGGTGACACCGGTCGATGCCCAGTGACACGCGGAGCCTGCCGGCGCCCTATATCCAGCCATCCCGACGGGCTGTCGCCAGCGCGGCGACGCGATTGCCCGCGTCGAGTTTGGCGTAGAGCCGGCGCAGATGCGTCTTGACGGTGTTGATCGACACGAACAGCGCCGCCGCGATCTCAGCGTTGCTGCGTCCAGCTGCCAGCAGCCTCAGGACGTCCAACTCCCTCGCGCTCGGCGCGACCGGCAGCGCCAGGGCCGCCCGAGGCCCACCCGCAGGGGGCTGGATGCCTGGCGCCGGATCAGCGGCGGCGGCGGCCAGCACCTGGCGCAGGTAGTCCGGGGTCACGTCGTGCGCCAGCGCCAGGTGGAGCAGGTCAACCATCGGCGCGCCGAGATCAAGCCAGGTGCGAACATAGCCTTCCGGCTCGGCGAGCGTCAGCGCGCGGGCGACCGTGTCGAGCGCCAGGCCAGGCCGACCGGCGACCGACCAGGCCAGCGCCTGCACCGCGAGCAGGCCGATGAGCCGACGTTGTCGCCCTGGAGCGGTCGCCGCGTCGAGCGATCGGGCCAGCTGGCGCGCGGCCTGGTCAGGTCGGCCCTGAGCGATCAGCAGGCGGGCATGGGCCATCGACAGCGCACCTGATTCGCTGCCCTGGCGACCCGGCGGGCGGGCCTGCCACCACGCGAGCGCGGCGGCGAGGTCACCCGCCAGGAGGCAGACGTCGACGCGCCTGGCGGTGAGGCGGTCGGCCAGCCAGGTCTGCCGGTCGGTCAGGTTCAGTGCGTCGGCCGGCGTCAGTAATGCCGCGGCGGCGTCGAGCGCCGCCAGCGCTGCCTCGTGCTGCTTACCAGCGGCCCGGATCGCCGCCAGGAGCAGGTGGCCGTCAAACTCGTGGTCCTGGTGCCCCCAGGCACGGCAGCGCTCGATGGCCGTCATGACCAGTGCTGCCGCCGAATCAAGCGCGTTCCACTCATAGAGCAGCCCGGCCAGCCAGACCTGCGGCTTGCCGGCCCAGGGTCGGAGCGAGCCATCGGGACCGGTAGCGGCGGCGATCGCCTGCCGCAGCGTGTCCGCCGCCGCGTGCAGGCGGCCCTGGTTGGCCTGGAGTTCACCCAGGCTGCCAGCGGCCGAGACGGTGATGATCGTGGTTCCGGCCTGGCGGCTGACGGCGATGGCTTCGGCGAAGGCCCGGCTGGCCGCATCGACCTCGCCGCGCAAGAGGTGCGCATCGCCGAGGTCATGAGCGACCATCGCCCGCACAACGGTATCCGTGGATGGCAGATGGTCCAGCGCCCGCCGAGCCAGAACGATCGCCCGATCGGCATCGCGCCCATGCACGGCCACCGTGGCCCGCAGCGCGTCGATCTGGGCCAGGAGCGCCGGCACTGAGCTACCATCAGGGCGCTCATCCCCCGCGCCAGCCGTTCCATGCAGCCCGGCCTCGGCGGCCGCGACCCAGTGGTCGATCGCCGCGAATTGACCGATCGCCAGCAACGCCCAGGCCACACCGATGCAGAGTCGCGGCCGTCTCAAGACCTGTGGTGCAGGCAGCGCCCGCGCCCAGCGCAGGACGACGCCGGCATCGGCCCGGTGAAGCAGGCGCTCCAGTGCCGCTTCGAGATAGCCGGCCGCTGTCGCATCGTCGCCGGCTGCGAGCGCGTGCCCGATTGCCTCATCGACGCCGTCGTGGGTCGCGTACCAGGCGGCGGCGCGATGGTGCCGCTCGCGCAGGCGCCCGGCGTCGGTCTGCGCCAGGTGGATGCGCAGGGCGTCCGCCACCAACGGCAGGTAGCGATACCAGCGCCGCTCAGGGTCGAGCGGCGCCAGGAAGAGGTTGGCCCGCTCGAGGCGCTCCAGCATGACCGCCCCATCGCTCCGCCCCGTGACTGCGTCACAGAGCGGTCCCGACACGGGATCGAGCATGATCGTGTCCAGCAGGAAATCCCGCACCGCCGACGGCTGACGCTGGACGACCTCAGTCAGCAGGTAGTCCCGCAGCGCGCGATCGTGCCCCAGCGCCGTGAGCGCATCAGCCGTGGTGGACCGGTCCCGCAGCGCCAATCCAGCCAGGTAGAGGCCGGCGGCCCAGCCGTCGGTGCGCTCGGTCAATTCCGCCACCATTGCGGGTGGGAGCGTCAGCCCGAAGCCCCTGCGCAGGAGCTTCGCCGCCTCCTCCGGCGTCAGACGGAGGGCCGTGGCGTCGATCTCGGCCACGAGGCCACGAGCGCGCAGGCGCGCCAGGGGCAAGTCCGGCGTGCCGCGCGCAGCGACGACGAGATGGAAGTTGGCTGGCGCATGGTCGAGCAACCAGGCCAGCGACTCGGGCACGGCGTCGGCTGCGATCACCTGATAATCGTCCAGGACGAGCACGAGGTCGTGGGGAAGCGCGGCCAGCGCGTTGACCAGAACGGTCAGCGCCGTGGTGAGTGGAACCGGGCTCGGTGACCGCAAGAGTGCGCCGGCGTCGTCATCCAGGCCAGGCCGGGCGCGCGCCAGGGCGGCCAAGACGTACCGCCAGAAGCGTGCTGGCTCGGCGTCGGCCGCATCCAGGCTCAGCCAGGCTATCCGATGGCGGCGGGTGGCCCAGGCGCTCAGCAATGATGTCTTGCCGGCGCCGGCCGGCGCGGCGACGACCGTCAGGCGGCGCTGCGCGGCGCGGTCCAACTGGCGCAGCAGGCTCGGTCGCGCGACCAGCGACGATCGCGGCAGCGGCGGCTGCAGCTTGGTGACCAGGAGCGACCATGCACCTGTCGCCAATCCCTGGCCCGACGGCCGCGCCGGCACGCGCCTGGCGGCGGCGGTCGGGCGGTCAGGCGCGACCGTCACGGCGTTCCAGGCCGCCGCCACCTCTGCCAGTCTAGCGCCAGTCACTCGCTCGGCGCGGCCGAGATAGCGCTTGTGCAGGCGACCAGCGCGGCGCGCGTAGGCCACCCAGTAATCGGACCCGCGCTGGCGGCGCTCCTTCCGTACCGTCACCGCACCCGCGGCATCCGTGTACGAGAAGGAGCGGGTTGCCGGGTCATTCAGCCAGCGCAGCCAGGCCACCGAGTCGACGGCGATCTCGCCCGCGCCGCTATCCGCCGGCCAGCGCAGCCGGCCCTGGGCGACGATGGGGAGGGCGCCGGCCATGCCGTCTCACTCCTGAACGCCCAGTCCACTGTACCTGCCCAACCATGTTGGGTAACACGCATCAGCGGCACGCGAGGATTGGCTCGTTTTCAGTCGTCGGTCATCGGGCTGTGCGCCAGCCGTCGTCCCATGCTACTGGCAGGCGGTGACGCCACCATCAACGAGGAGGATATGGCCGGTGATGAAATCGCCGGCACTGGAAGCCAGCAGCAGCGTCGCGCCGACCAGATCGTCCGTCTCGCCGACCCGGTGGAGCGGGATGCGCTCCACCAGCGGGTTGTAGAACGACGGGTCGTTGAGCATATCCGCCACCTGCTCGGTGCGGATGAAGGTCGGCGCGATCGCGTTGACATTGATCTTGTACTTGGCCCACTCGGTCGCCAGTTGCTTCGTCAGCAGGTTGACGCCGGCCTTGCCCGAGGTATAGGCCGAGTAGCCGCTGCGGATGCCCAATTGCGAGCGAACCGACGACAGCGTGATGATCTTGCCGCCCTTGCCCTGGGCGATCATTTGCCGGCCGGCCGCCTGGCAACTGATAAAGCAGCTCTTCAGGTTCAGGTCGACGACACGCTGCCACTCGTCGACGGGGAAGTCCTCGGCCCAGTGGCGGGCGTTGCCGCCGACGCAGGCGATCAGAATGTTGACCTCGCCTAGCCGGTCGACGGTCTCGGCGATGACACGGTCCATCTCGCCCGGCTGCATGATGTCGGCGGCGATCGGCAGACCGACCCGACCGTGGGCGCGCACGGCGCTGGCGACGCGCTCGCACTCGGCATCGCGCCGACCGACGACGACGACGTTGGCCCCGTACTCGGCCAGTCCCTCGCACAGCGTTGAGCCGATGCCGCCGTTGCCACCGGTCACGATTGCCGTCTGGCCGTCCAACCGAAAGAGATCCTGGTAGCGCATGTCTGTGCTTTCCCTCCTCGACCGCGTGTTCCGGCGCACTAGGCGACCGAGCCGTCCTGCTTGTGGAACGTCACCGTCGATTCCGGCGTGAACGGCGGTGTGATGACGGCCACCATGTAGAGCGGCTCGTTGCCGGTCGGCCGCTGGCCGTGGACGACGTTCGACGCGATGTAGACAGCCGTGCCCGGCCCGACCGGCACCTCGCGGTCGCCGAGCGTGACCGTGCCTTCGCCGGAGATGATGTAGTAGAGCTCTTCCTCGGCGTGGCTGTGGAGGACGATCTCCTCGCCCGGATTGATGTAGACGACGGCCAGTGTCGCTCCCTGCACGCCGGTGAGTTGCGGGTAGATGACACGCTTGACGAGCGCGCCTAGCCCACGATACTCGATGCCGTCTTTGACCTGCACGACCGGTGATAGCTCTGCCATGTCTCCCTCTCTCCGCCTCGCCGTGACACGCCGCCGCGCGTGGCCGGCGCGCCGCTCATCCTACCCCAGTCGGCGGCGCCTGTCGCCGGGGGGGCGCTTGCTCCTGGGTGCTGAGTGGTAGCACTGGGGTCGGAGACGAGCCCGCACCCAGTCTCTACAGCACAATGAGCGGCACGCGCATCTCGGCCGGTGTCAGGCCAGAGTGGTGGGAGGCGATCGACAGCACGCGGTCGATGCTGCCGGCCGGCACGTACTCGATCACATCGACGCCGGTCGAGATGACCAGCAGATCGCCCAGCCGCTGCCTCGTCGACGGCGCGAGCGGCCCGGGGCCGAACAACTCGATCGCCTCAGCTTCCTCGAGGGTGATGACGACGAAGCGGTCGCCGTAGCGGTCGTGAAAGCGGCGGCGCAGTGTCTCGCGCGCGCCGTCGCGGGCGTGCAGGTACATCACCCGGGCATCGCCGGAGGGCGGCGTGCGCAGCAGATTCAGCAGGTCGGGCGTCGGCCGCAGCCAGTGACGGGCCAGCATCGGCGTGTCGAGCAGGCCGTGGTCGGCGCTGACGACGATGCGCGCCCGCGACCCCAGGCGCAGCGCCAGCCGCTCCACCTCGCGGTTGAGGTCCTGGATGGCCGCCCGCACGCCCGGATGGCGCACGCCATGTCGGTGCGTCTCCTGATCGATCCAGGGCGCATAGAGCGACGTGTAGGTCGGCGCTGGCGCCGCGGCGACACGCTCGATGATCACGTCGACTACGGCCGACAGCGCCCGGTAGCCGCGCCGCGCGTGCCGACCGCTGAAGAAGGTAGCTGAGACGCTGTTGGCGATCGCCTCGGGGAAGAGCGCCAGCGTGTCGCGGCGCACGCCGGACAGCAGCGCCGGCAGCGGGAATGCCTGCTCCACGGTCACGCCGAGCTTGGCCAGCGACACACCACCGGTGCGGGCGGCGAAGCGGAGCAGATCGGCCGTACCCTGGATCTCTGGCAGGTGCGTCCACTGGCCGGTGACACCGTGTGCGGCCGGCCACGCGCCGGTGGCCAGCGCCGTCAGCACCGTCGGCGTCGACGAGGGGAAGACCGTGCGCAACTCGGCCACGACATGCGTCGCCAGGAACGTGTCCGGCGGCAGCGCCTCCAGCAACGCCATACCCAGGCCGTCGGCCAGGATGAAGATCAGATGCTCGGCATCACCGATGAGGTCGGCCAGCCGGCGGGCGCCGGGAGCGAGCATCGCGCCATCGGCGCGCGCGCACCAGACCAGCGCCTGGGCCAGATCGACGATGTTGGGCACGTGCGGTGACGGGCGCAGCAGGGCGCCAGTCTCGAAGCGGGCCAGCAATCGGTCGAGGTCGCTCATCGTCGCCCGGTTTCGCGGCGAATTGGTCGGCGGGCGGCGGCCGTGCCGCGTCAGCCGGCGCCGGCAACGCTGCGGCGACGGTGGTCGGTCGCGCTGGCCGGCATCTGAGCAGCCCGCCACGACCCTGTATCATGGTATCGTACGCGCGCGCTGGCTGATACGTGTCCGACCGTTGCGGACGATGCGCCGGGCCACGCGACGGGCACAGGATCGAACGCCGATGGGGTCATCGCCGGAATCGACGACGATCCAGGTTCTGGAGCAGCAGCTCGGCGATGCCTATGTCCGCTTCGATGCCGCCGCGCGGGCACGTCATGTGGCCCTGCTCGACGCCATCCAGCGGCCGGACGATATCGAGGTGGAGGCCGTGTCACGCGGCGACACCTGGATTGTCACCGTCTGCACCGCCGATCATCTCGGCGCGCTGTCGATCATCGCCGGCCTGATGACCGCCTTTCAGCTCGACATCCACCGCGCCGATATCTTCACGCTGCACTTCCCAGAGCCGCCCATGGCGAGCCGCCCGCCCACCCGGGCCTGGGCGCGCAACCGCCGGCCTTCGCCGGCAACGCCTCGCCCGCCGCGCCGCAAGCTGCTCGACATCTTCGAGGTGCGGCCGCTGGCCGGCTTCGCGCCCGACGACTGGCAGCGGCTGCGAGCCGACCTGGCGGCGCTGTTGGGTCTGCTGGTCGCTGGCCAGCGCGACGCGGCGCGCGATGCCATCGTCGATCGGGTCAGCGCGGCGCTGCCGGCCGCTGAGGCCGCCAGCGCGACGCTGCTGCCGATGTCGGTCGACGTAGCCGACGAGCCGGATGCGGCCGCGACGCGCCTGACGGTCCACTCGGGCGACACATCGGGCTTCCTCTTTGCCTTCACCAACGCGCTGGCCGGCTTCACGATCAACATCGACCGCGCCGAAATCCGCACCTACGACGGCGAGGTGGTCGATACCTTCTGGGTCACCGACGTCGCCGGCGGCCGGCTGGCCGGCGCCGAGCCGATCCACGCGCTGCGGGTGGCGACGGCGCTGATCAAGCAGTTCACCTACCTGCTGCCACGCT
>JADLAZ010000088.1 GCA_020849725.1 Chloroflexota bacterium | reverse complement strand
GGTGCTGCCCCAGGTCGATGATCTGGTCGCGCTGCTGGAGCACGAGCCGGATCAGGTCGTCGCGGCTGGCGTGGTAGAGGTCCATGTCGCCCAGCCTACCTCACCCGGCCTACTCTGAACAGTTACTCGGTTCCGGCGGGCTTGACGGAGCTGGGCGGCGTTGGTACCGTCGCCGGGCCGGCGCCAGGTGAGGAACCGACGGTGCTGCCACTGCTGACGGCGATGACCGCGCTCTACGTGGCCGCCGCGGCGCCAGGTGAGGAACCGACGGTGCTGCCACTGCTGACGGCGATGACCACGCTTTACCTAGCCGCCGCGGCGCTGGGGCTGGCCGGCGCGCGCGCGCCGCTCGGGCTGCGCCTGGCCCATGTGGGCACGGCCGCCGCGGCGCTGGCCGGGGTGGCGCTGGCAGTGACCGGGCTGGTCGGCGGTGGGGGCACGCTCGATCTCGGCTGGCTCAACCCGTTCGCGCGGCTGGCCCTGCGGCTCGATGGCCTGGCCGCCTTCTTCCTCCTGCTGATCTCGGCGGTGGCGCTGGCGGCGGCGATCTATGCGCTCGGCTATGCCCGTGCCACCGGGCCAGGCCAGGCGGCCACGCTCGGCGGGGCGCTGCCGCTGTTCTGCCTGGCGATGAGCCTGGTGCCGCTGGCCGACGACGCATTTGTATTCCTGCTGCTGTGGGAGACGATGTCGCTAGCCTCCTATGCGCTGGTCGTCAGCCAGCACGACGAGCCGGCCGCGCGCGGCGCCGGCTTCCTCTACCTGACGATGACCCACTTCGGCACCGGCTTCATCTTGATCGCCTTCCTGTTGCTGGCCGCGCCGGCGGGCAGCTTCGGCTTCGAGGCGCTGCGTGTGGTCGCGCCGGACCAGGCGCCGTGGCTGCGCGATCTCGTGTTCCTGGCGGCGCTGATCGGCTTCGGCGCCAAAGCCGGGCTGGCGCCGCTGCATGTGTGGCTGCCGCGGGCGCACCCGATCGCGCCCAGTCACGTCTCGGCGCTGATGTCGGGCGTGATGGTCAAGACCGGCATCTACGGGCTGCTGCGAGTCGGCTGGGAGATCCTTGGGCCGGGGCCGGCCTGGTGGGGGCTGGCACTGCTGGCGCTCGGAGCAGCGTCGGCCGTGCTCGGCGTGCTGTATGCCTATGTCGAGGGCGATTTCAAGCGGCTGCTGGCCTTCTCGACGATCGAGAATGTTGGGCTGATCGCCCTCGGCCTGGGCGTCGCCTTCACCAGCCGTGGCCTGGGCTTGGCGGCGGTCGCCGCGCTCGGGCTGGCGGCGGCGCTGCTGCACGCGCTCAACCACGCGCTGTTCAAGAGCCTGCTGTTCTTCGGTGCCGGCGCGGTCCACCACGCGACGCACACGCGCGATCTGGAGAAACTCGGCGGCCTGATCCGGCGCATGCCGGCGACGGCGGCGCTGCTGGTCGCCGGTTTTCTGGCGCTGGCGGCACTGCCGCCACTCAATGGCTTCATCTCCGAGTGGGTGCTGCTGCAGAGTCTGCTGAGTCTGGGACTGGCCGCCCCCGGCTGGATGGCGGTGGTGGCGGCCGTGGCGGTGGCGGCGCTCGCGTTGACCGGCGCGCTGGCGCTGGCGACCAGCGTCAAGGTGATCGGCATCGGCTTCCTGGGTGTGCCGCGCTCGACTGCGCCTAGTCACGCCCACGAGGCGCCGGCGGCGATGCTCGGACCGATGGCGGCGCTGGCCGGGCTGTGTGTCCTGCTCGGCGTCGTGCCGGCCGTCGCCATGGGCGCGGTCGGGGCCGCCGGCGCGACACTCGGTGCGGGTGGCGCCTCGCTCGCGCTGGCCGCTTGGCCGGCGCTGGGCGTGAGTACCGTCGCCACGATCAACCCGCTCGCTATCGCGCTCGGACTGGCGCTGCTGGCGCCGCTGCCCTGGCTGGCGCTGCGGGTGGTGGCCGGGCCGGTCGGCCGGCGCGTCAGCGAGCCGTGGGTCTGCGGGATCACACTCCGCCCGCGCATGCAGTACACCAGCGCCGCCTTCGCCAAGCCGATCCGGCTGATCTTCCGGGCGATCATCCAGCCGGTGCGCACCGTCGAGGCGACCTATCTCACCACTGGCGACTATTTCTTGCACACGATGCATACCCACGGCGAGACGCGGCCACTCATCGAGCGCTACCTCTACGCGACCGTCCATCGAGGCGTGCTGGCGCTGGCGCGGGCCACTCGCGTCATTCAGAATGGCAGCACGCGCATCTATCTCACCTACGTGTTCGTGACGCTGGTCGTGCTGCTGCTGGTCGCTCGCTGATGGGGGCGCATTTGTGGACCTGACCGTGGCAATCGTGCAGGTAGTGCTGGTGCTGGCGCTGGCGCCGCTGCTCAACGGTGTCATCAAGGCGATCAAGGCACGCCTCCAGACACGGCGCGGGCCGGGCGTGCTGCAGCCATACCGCGACCTGTCCAAATGGCTGCGCAAGGGATCGGTCGAGTCGGAGTACGCCTCGTGGGTCTTCCGCGTCACGCCGGCGATTACGCTGGCAGCGGTCGTCCTGGCGCTGCTAGCGGCGCCGGTGCTGACGACCACACCGGCGCTCGGCGGGGCGCTCGATGCGATCGTCGTTGTGGCGCTGCTGGCGCTGGGGCGCTTCTGGCAGGCGTTATCTGGGCTGGATACCGCCTCCAACTTCGGCGGCATGGGCAGCAGCCGCGAGGTGACGTTCGCGGCGCTGATCGAGCCAGCGCTGCTGCTGGTGCTGTTCGCCACCGCGCTGCGCGCCGGCACGACGCATCTGGGTCCGATGAGCGCAACGCTGGCCGGCGCGGGCGCGGCGGCGCTGACGCCGGCGCATCTCCTGGCCGCCGCCGCGCTGCTGGTCGTCGTCATCGCCGAGACGGGCCGGGTGCCGGTCGACAACCCCGACACGCACCTGGAATTGACGATGGTCCACGAGGGCATGCTGCTGGAGTACGCCGGCCGGCCGCTGGGGGTGCTTGTCTACGCCGCGCTGCTGAAACAGGCGCTGGTGATGACGCTGTTGGTCAACCTGTTCCTGCCGTGGGGCATCGCCGCCGAGGCGACGCCGGCGGCGCTGGCGCTGGCGCTGGCTCTCTACCTGGTGAAGATGGCCGGCCTCGGCGCGCTGCTGGCGGTGATTGAATCGGCCTACGCCAAGCTGCGCATCTTCAAGGTGCCGGACCTGCTCGGCGCGGCCTTCCTGCTGGCGCTGCTGTCCGTCGCGTCGCTGTATCTGGTGTCGGGTTGAGGTGCTGGTTGCTCGTTGTGAGTGGGCAGTAGGTCAGAGGAGGAGGAGCAAGGGTGGTGGCCGCGCCGGTTGTCGAGACGATCCCGCCCTGGGTTGCCAGCACCGTCGATCTACTGGTGCTGGCGGCACTGGCGCTGGCGTTGCTGCTGTGCGTGGTGCAGCGGCTGGCGCCGTCGGTGCGACTGCTGCAGGCGCAGTCACTGGCGCTGGCGGTCATGGTCGGCCTGCTGGCGGCCGCCACGGGGGCGCCGCACCTGTGGCTCGCCGCCGCGTTGACCCTGGTGGTCAAGGTGGTGCTGGTGCCGCGCATCCTGTTCTACATCATCGACCGATTGAAGGTGCGGCGCGAGGTAGAGCCAGTGGCGCCGGTGCGAGTGACGCTGGTGCTGGCGGCCGGCCTGACGGTGCTGGCCTACTGGGTGGCCCGGCCACTGGCCGGGCCGAGCTTGCCGGTGGGCGAAACGCTGCCGGTGGCCATCGCCTGCATGTTGCTCGGTGGGTTGCAGATGGTCACCCGGCGCAAGGCGCTGATGCAACTCATTGGCCTGATGGTGATGGAGAATGGCCTCTACCTGGCGGCGATGGGTGTGACGCGCGGCATGCCGCTGCTGGTGGAGCTGGGCATCTTCTTCGACCTGCTCATCGGCGTGCTGGTGATGGGCGTCATCATCTTCCGCATCAACCAGACCTTCGACACGATCGACATCGACCGTCTGCGCCGGCTGCGGCATTGAGCCGCGCGCACCGCTTCATCGGGAGCGAACGACGCCCATGACGACCCCTCCGCTTCTGCCGCTCCGATCCACCAACCGGCCCGCGCGTCCGAGAATGCCGCATGGCTGACGCGCTAGCGATCGCACTGCTGCTCATGCCGGTGCTGACGGGCCTGCTGTGCCTGACCACTCGCCACACGCCGCGGCCGGCGGCGATCAACGTCGTCGGCGCGCTAGCGACATTGGCGCTCGGCCTGGCCGTGGCGATGACCGCCTTCGAGGCACCGCACGAGGGCTGGGGCGGCCTGCTCTATCTCGACGCGCTCAGCGGGCTGATGCTCGTCGTCATCACCATCGTCAGCAGCGGCGCGGCGCTCTACTCGGTCGGCTACATGGCGCGGGCGGCGGCGCATGGCGCACTGCCAGCCCACCAAATTGGTTGGTATTATCTATATTTCCATCTATTCGTTGCAACGATGATCGGTGTCGTGCTGGCCAATAACCTCGGCATCGCCTGGGCCTTCATCGAGGCGACGACAATCGTATCGGCGCTGCTGGTCGGCTTCTACCAGAGCGAGGCGGCGCTCGAGGCGGCCTGGAAGTACCTGATCATCTGCACGGTTGGCATCACCTGCGCGTTGTTCGGCCTGATCCTGCTCTACTTTGCCGCCGGCCAGACGCTTGGGCCGGTCGAGACGGCGCTGCACTGGACCGAATTGCGTCGCGTCGCCGGCCAGCTCGATCCGGGGCTGGTGCGTCTGGCGTTCATCTTCGTGCTGGTCGGCTACGGCACGAAGGCCGGCTTTGCGCCGCTGCACACCTGGCTGCCCGACGCGCACAGCCAGGCGCCGGCGCCGGTCAGCGCCGTGCTGTCGGGGGTACTGCTGTCGTGCGCACTGTACGCCATCCTGCGCGTCACGACGATCGCCACGGCCAGCGCCGGAGCCAGCTTTACCGGCGGGCTGCTGCTGGCCTTCGGGCTGGTGTCGCTGGCGGTGGCGACACCGTTCATCCTGGTCCAGCACGATGTCAAGCGGCTGCTCGCCTACTCCAGCGTCGAGCATATCGGCCTGATCGCTATCGCCGTCGGTCTGGGTGGGCGGCTGGCACTGTACGGCGGCGCGCTCCACCTGCTCAACCACGCGATCGCCAAGGCGATGCTGTTCTTCACCGCCGGCAACCTCGACCAGCGCTACGGCACGCGCCAGATCGCTCGCATCCGCGGCGCGGCGCGACTGATGCCCTGGACTGGGCCGGCGCTGCTGGTGGGCTGCTTCGCTATCACCGGCACGCCGCCACTGGGTCTGTTCGTCAGCGAGTTTGCCATTTTCAGTGGCGCGTTCGGTCAGGGGCACCTGCTGGTGCTGCTCGCCGTCATCCTGGCCATCGCCGTCATCTTCGCCGGCATGCTCTATCACACCGGGGGCATGGCGCTCGGGGCGCCGCCAGCGCGCCTGAAGGCCGGCGAGGCCGGTCGGCTGGACGCCTGGTTGCTGGCCGTGCCAGCGCTGGCGCTGCTGGCGCTGGGCCTGCTCGTGCCGCCGCCGTTGAGCGCGGCGCTGGACCAGGTCGTGGCCGTGCTGCGGGGTCAGCCATGAGGAACGCGACACAATGACGGTGCTGCAGACAGATCACCGACTGGCCCAACTCGCGAGTGTGCTGCCCGCCGGCTCGTCCCTGCGCGCGGGCGATTGCGGACCGGAGATCGATGTGCCGGCAACCGAGTTGCCGGCGGCGGCGCTGGCTGTCCACGAGCAGCTCCAGGCGCCGCTGCTGACGATGATCGGCACGGACGAGCGGGCGACGGCCGGCGCGTTCAGCCTGCGCTACCTGTTTGCCGACGATGTCGCTGGCCGCATCGTCACCGTGCGCGCGCTGGTCGACCCGGCCGAGCCGGTCTACCCATCGGTGACGCCGCACCTGCCGGCGGCGCAGTGGTATGAGCGGGAGACCCAAGATCTGCTGGGGCTGCGCCCAGCCGGCCACCCGGACCCGCGCCGGCTCGTGTTGCACGACACCTACCCGGCCGGCTACCACCCACTGCGCAAGGACGTCGCACCGCTCGACCTGCGCGCGGCCGAGGCCCACCACCGCTATCACTTTCACCACGTCGAGGGTGAGGGCGTGATGGAGATCCCGGTCGGGCCGATCCACGCCGGCGTCATCGAGCCGGCGCATTTTCGCTTCAGCGCCATTGGCGAGGTGATCTTGCTGCTGGAAGCTCGGCTGTTCTACACCCACCGCGGCCTGGAGAAGCAGGCCGAGGGCCGGACAGCCGACGGCGGTCTAATCGTCGCCGAGCGCGCCTGTGGTGTTTGCGCCGCCGCCCACGGCGTCGCCTACGCCCAGGCGATCGAGACACTGGCGGGCGTGGCCGCGCCGCCGCGGGCCGCCGCGCTGCGCACGCTGCTATTAGAATTGGAACGGCTGTACAACCACATCGGCGACATCGGCAATGTCTGCGCTGGCGTCGCGCTGATGGTTGGCGCGGCGCACGGGGCACGTCTCAAGGAGACGCTGCAGCGGCTGAACGAGCGGTTGACCGGCCATCGCTACCTGCGCGGGCTGGTCGCCGTCGGTGGCCTGCGCCGTGACCTGGACGACGAGGCGCTGGCCGACGTGCGCCAGGTGCTGGTCGACGTGCAGCGCGATTTCCACGAGCTGGCCGATATCCTCGGCGGTCACGACTCGTTTCAGGAGCGGCTGACCCGAACGGGCGTGCTGGCCATGGACGTGGCGGCGGCGCTGGCCGCTGTCGGCGTGGCGGCGCGCGCCTCCGGCATCGCCCGCGACAGCCGGGTCTGGTACCCGCACGCCGCCTACGCCGAGCACGTGCCGCCTGTGGCTGTCCACACCGAGGGCGACGTGCGCGCGCGCGTGCGGGTGCGGCTGGACGAGATCTCACACAGCTTCCATCTGGTGCGCGAGGTGCTGCGGACGCTGCCGGGTGGCTCGGTGCGAACGCCGGTCGCGGCGCTGCCGCCCCACCGTACCGGCGTCGGGCTAGCCGAGTCTCCCCGTGGCGACACCGTTCACTGGGTGCAGACCGACGCGCGGGGCCACCTCGACCGGCTGCGCATTCGGTCGGCATCGTACAGCAACTGGCCGGTCGTCGGCTTCGCCGGGCCGGGCAACATGGTGCCGGACTTCCCGCTCATCAACAAGAGCTTCGAGCTATGCTACTCCTGCTGCGACCGGTAGGGGCTGGGGGTCAGGAGCGCGGGTGAACTTCTTCAGCAAGAGCCTGAGAACGGGACTGGTGACTGAGGGCGACCCAGCCGTTCCGGCGGCGCCACCGTCCGCGTTCCGAGGGCGGCCGGTCTTAGCGACGGATCGCTGCACCGGCGAGGCGGCCTGCGCGGCGGTCTGTCCGAGCCAGTGTCTGACGGTGACCACCGACCCGGCGAGTGACGGGCGGGCATGGCGCCTCGATCTGGCTTGCTGTCTGTTCTGCGGGCTGTGCGCCGACGCCTGCCCGACCAGCGCCATCACGATGACCGGCGACTACGCGCTGGCGGTGCGCGATCGGCGCGACCTGGTGACGCGCATCGTGTTTCCCGGCGTGCCCGGTCGGGCGGTGGCGGAGGTCGTCCCGAGCGGCTGGGAGGAGGCGCCGGCTGAGGCGCTGGGCGAGCGGGTGCGGGCGCAGGCGCGCCGGCTTTTCCACCGCTCGCTCCACCTGCGCCACGTCGATGTTGGCTCCGACAACGCCGCCGACTGGGAGTTGAGCGCACTGCTGAATCCGATCTACGACCTGCAGCGGCTCGGCATCGACGTGGTCGCCTCGCCACGCCACGCCGATGCGCTGGTAGTGACAGGCGCCGTCAGCCACAACGCGACTGCGGTGCTGCGCAAGGCGATTCTCGCGACGTCGGAGCCGCGCTTGGTGATCGCGCTCGGGGCCGACGCCTGCGGCGGCGGGCTGCTGCGCGGCGGCTACGGCAGCGCCGGTGGCGTCGATCGCGTGCATCCGGTCGATGTCTACATCCCCGGCGACCCGCCTCGACCGCAAGCGATCCTGCATGGCCTGCTGCTGGCGATGGACCGGCTGGAGCGGCGCTAGGCGGCCAGGAGGGACGAGGAAACGGGCGTGGGAGCAGCACTCTGTGGCTGGCCTGGCCGTTTGGTGTACGCAGATATTCGTATCGGTGACAATAGTTGCCTGAGCGGCGGGTGATCGTAGATTGAGGATAAGGGATCGGCGCCCAGCTGTGAGATAGTGACGCACCAGGCCGGCCGCCGGGGAAGGACGCGACGATGCAGATCGTGTTTGGCACGCCGGTGATGACCAGTGACGGTCACGAGATCGGCACGGTCGACCGGCTGATTCTGGACCCGGACAGCGGCGACTTGAAAGTGGTTGTCATCCGGCAGGGCCGCCTGTGGCGTCACGATGTCGAGGCGCCGGTGGCGGTCTTCGCCAGTGATGACGGCGGCGTGCTGCGCCTGACGCTGACGGCGGCACAGGCGGCGGCGCTGCCCCGGTTCGTGGAGTCGCTGTACACGGCCGAGGCCGACAACCTGACGCCGTGGGGGCCGGCGTCGGGCATCGACGTGGCGACGGCCGTCGATCCACTGTACGGTGCGGCGATCCCGGATGTGACGACCACCAGTCTCGGCGCCAGCGCGGACTGGGGCGTGTTCCTGACCGAGGAGCATCTCAGCAACGCCGTCGTCGGCGACGGCAGCGCCGTGCGTGATGCGGATGGGCACGGGCTGGGGACGCTGCATGAGTTGGCGTTCGACGATACGCGCCGGCTGACGCGCTTCGTGCTGCGCCGCGGCCTGCTGGGTCACGAGGTGGTGACGCTGCCGGCCGCGCTTATCACCGCCATCGACGATGGGGTAGTGACGCTGGCGGTCACCGGCGCCTGGCTGGAAAGCTGGGCCGGAGTGACAGTTGGGATGGAGGTCTGGACCGCGGACGCCGTCGCGCTGGGCACGGTCAGCGCGCGGGATGTCGATGGCCTGACCGTCATCGGCATCGACGGCAGCCGCTACCGTGTGCCTGCCCGCGCGGTCGTGGGGCAGATGGGCCAGGCGATCGCGCTGGACGTGGCACGCAACCAGGCCGACGCCCTGATCGTGCCGGACTGACCGGCCTCGCGCCGGCCCCGGACCCGCGCGAGTCAGCGCGGCGTCTTGACGGACCACACAGGACCGGCTGATACTCGGTCGACGTGATGGTCGACTGAGAAGGAGCGCCAGGATGAGCCACGACTTGCGAATCGCGTTTGGTGGTCGGGTGATGGCCGGCGATGGGCGCGCTCTCGGCACGATCGAGCGGTTGATCGGCGATCAGGACAGCGGCCGGCTGCGCGCCGTAGCGGTGCGCCTGGCCGAACACCATCATCGCCTGATCGAGGTGCCCCTGGCCAACCTCCGGCCCGGCCCCGACGAGGCGCTGGAGATCACCGTGCCGGTGACCGGGCTGGATGCGTTCGAGAACTACCGCGAAGAGAACTACACCAGTGCCGACGACGACCTGGCCCGTCAGCTGGGCGCCTCGCCAGAGTTCGTGATGGTGCCGAGCCAGATGGGCAATGTCTACCTGGACACGCTGGCAGAGCCGTCGGTGCGCGAGGTCGAGGCCGGTCGCATGCTCAGCGTGTGGGCCTCCCAGCAGGCCGAGGACAACATCGTCGTCGGCGCGCGCACGCACGTCCAGAGCAGCGACGGTGTGCTGGTCGGCACGCTGCACGAGGTCGACTTCACCGACGATGGCCGCGTGCGTCGCTTCACTATTCAGAGCGACTACGTCCTGGGCGGGCCGCTGACGTTGCCGATCACTGCGGTCGCGCGTGTGACCGACGATCTGGTGGTCCTGAAGGTGTCGACCGAGTGGCTGCAGGGCTGGGCCAGCATCGAGCCAGGCATGGAGGTCTGGACCGACGACAACCTGCGGCTTGGCGTGGTGCAGGAGCGGCAGATGGATGCGCTGCTGGTGCAGCCGGACGATGGGCCGGGGCTGGTGCGCGTGCCCCTGGGCGCCGTCAGCGCCGCCGCCCACCGCCAGGTCCGCCTCACCGTGCGCCGCGCCATGGCCGCCGCCTGGACCAGGACGAGTGCTGAATAGGTGCTGAGTGCTGGGGCGTCGGCTTCGGCTCCGCTCAGCCAACGCCCCAGCATCCGGCATCCGTTACGCCGTGACGGCCTGGCGGGCGCCGTGGCCGATGGCCGCGATGGCGTCGCCGAGAATGCTGATCATGCGGTCAAGCTGCTCCTCGGTGATGACGAGCGGCGGCGCCATCGTCAGGATCGAGCCTTTCTGACGGATGATCAGGCCGTGCTCCAGTGCCATCAGCCGGACCTGGGCCGTGGCCGCCAGTGGCTCCTTGGTCGCCTTGTCCTCCACCAGCTCGACCGCACCCATCAGGCCAAGGCCACGCGCTTCACCGACCGTATCGAGCGCGGTGAGCGACTGGAGGCCGGCCTGGAGGCGATCGCCTAACTGCGCGGCCCGCGCCACCAGGCCCTCGCGCTCGATGATGTCGAGATTGGCCAGCGCCACCGCGCAGCAGGTCGGATGACCCGAGTAGGTGTAGGCGTGCATCCAGCGCTGGGCGTAGGGCGCGCTGTTGAGCGCCTCAACGATCGGGCGTGAGGCGACCATTGCCCCGAGCGGTTGGTAGCCGGAGGTGATGCCCTTGGCAACCGACATCAGGTCGGGCTGGACGCCCCAGTGCTCCATCGCGAACCAGCGGCCGGTGCGGCCGAAGCCGGTGATGACCTCGTCGGCGATCAGCAGCACGTCGTATGTATCACAGATCTGGCGCACGCGTGGCCAGTAGCTGGGGTCGGGCGGGATGACGCCGCCGGCGCCCATGACCGGCTCGCCGATGACGGCGGCGATAGTCTCCGGCCCCTCACGTTTGATGATGTCCTCGATATCGTTCGCGGCGGCCTCGCTGACGGCGCGCGGGTCCGGTCCAAAGGGGCTGCGGTACGGGTAGGGCGGGGCGGCGTGGAAGAAGCCGGGCGAGCGCGGCTCGGCCGTCGGCCAGTAGGCGCTGATGCCGGTGGCGCTGGCGGCAGTGGTGGTGACGCCGTGATACGCCTCCAGTCGCGAGATGACCTTGGTCTTCCCCGGCCGGCCGCGCAGGCGCCAGTAGTGGCGCGCAGTCTTGATCGACGACTCATTCGACTCGGCGCCGCCGCAGGTAAAGTAGGCGGCCTGCATGTTGCTCGGGCTGAGCTTGACGAGCCGCTCGGCCAGCTCGATCGCCGGGATATTCGCCCCACCGATGTAGTTAGAGTGATAGGCCAGCTCGCGCATCTGGCGGGCGGCGGCCTCGGCCAACTCGGCCCGGCCATGACCCACGTTGACGTTCCACAGCGCCGCCAGCCCGTCGATGTACGTCTTGCCAGCGGCGTCGGTGACGAGCGCGCCCTCACCCTTGACCAGCAGCAACGGGCTGGTGTGGTCGTTGGGGTGGTGAAGCGGGTGGATCATGTACTCCCGGTCACGCTCGATCAGGTCGGCAATTGCCCGCGCATCCATCGTCACTCCTCTTTCACTGCAGGGTGATCGTCACGGCTGGCGGCAGTATAGTGGCCAGGAGGCCAGGCGGCCAGTGCGCGGAGGAGGCGAGGAGGGTCCGGGGGCCGGAGCGGCAGCAGCGGGAGGGAATGGCGATGCGGGTGCTGGTGACGGGCGCGGGAGGCTTTGTCGGCGGGTTCGTCGCGGCGCGCTTCGCCCGCGCCGGCCATGCCGTGGTGGGGCTGGACCGCCAGCCGCGGCCGCTCGACGCGCGCCACGGCGCCGGCGCGATCCCGATGATCGAAGTCGATCTGCTGGACGAGAAGCGCATCCTGGCCGCCGTGCATGAGAGCGAGGCCGAGACAATCGTTCACGCCGCCGCGGTGATCAGCCAGGCTGATGGCGCCGCCGATCCGACGCGCACCGTGCGCATCAACGTTGAGGGCACGCTGCACGTGCTGGAGGCGGCGCGGGCGCGCGGCGCGCGGGTCGTCTACGTGTCGACTGCCACCCTGTACGGCCTGCACCCGGACCTCCATCCGCTCGACGAGGACGATCGTCCCGAGCCGGTCGGCATCTACGACGCCTCGAAACTGATGGCCGAGACGCTGGCGCTAACCTACGCGACAGTCTACGGCCTGGACGTGGTGGCAATCCGGCCGGGCTTCGTCTATGGACCGGGCGCCTCGACGGGCGGCTACTACCTGGACCGGGCATTCCGCGGCGAGCCGATCGACGAGCCGGTCGGCGGCGACCTGCCGATGGACATGACCTACGTGCGCGATCTGGCCGAGGGTATCTATCTGGCGGCGACGGTGCGGCCGCTGGCGCACCGGCTGTTCAACATCACTGGCGGTGCGTCGCGTCGCCGGGCCGAGGTGGCGGCGCTGGTGCAACAACTTGTGCCGAGGGCAGCAATCCGGGTCGGGCCAGGCATCGCGCCGGGGGCGCATCTGCGCGGGCCGTCGCGGCTGGACCGGGCGCGAGCCGACCTTGGCTACGCGCCGCGCTTCACGCTGGAGGCGGGCCTGACCGACTGGCTGGACTGGCTGCGCGCGCCGGTGGGCTGAGCCGGCGCCCGCAGGCGCGGCGCTCAGCCGGCGGCGTCGGCCTGCTCGGCGCGGCGCTCAGCCGGCGGCGTCGGCCTGCTCGGCGCGGCGCTCAGCCGGCGGCGTCGGCCTGCTCGGCGCGGCACTGATCGACGACCTGGCGCAGCAGATCGTACGGTTGCGCGCCGAGTACGAGGTAGCGCTCGTCGAACACCAGCGCTGGCACGGCGGTGATGCCGGCGTCGTGGGCGTCGGCGGCCTCAGCCAGCATGGCCTGCTCGTAGGCCGGGTCGTCGAGCGCGGCCAGGAAAGCCGCACGGTCGAGGCCGACCGAGGCAGCGAGATCGGCCAGGACGGCGCGATCGTCGATGACGGCGGCCTCCAGCCAGTAGGCACGCATGACGGCGTCATGGTAGGCGCGGCCGGCGCCCTCGGCCTTGGCGATCTGCTCGCCGATCAGCGCCAACCGCGAGTCGACGTCGAACGGGCCGCTGTTGATCGCCAGCCCGTACTGCACGCGCGCCCGCTCGACGAACTGCGGCCGGCGCGCTTCGATGCCGGCGCGCATCTCGGGTGGCAACGGCGGCGCACTGGCCGGCCGCAACTCAAAGGCATGCCACTCGATGGTGACATCACCCTCCTGGTCGAGGCGGTCCAAACTGGCCGCTACCAACAGGCAATAGGGTCAAACAAAGTCGGACCAGACGTCGATGCGGGTCATGCGGTCTCCTGACTGATGCGCCGCCGGCCAGCGCGGGCGGCATTGTGCCACGCGCGCCGGCTCCACGCCAGCTCGTGGGCATGCTTCAGGGCCATGCGTCGGGGGAGCTGGCCCCTGCCCGTCTCACCGGTAGGCGGCAGCCTGGAGCGTGAACAGGCGCGCATATTCGCCGCCCAGCGCCATTAGCTCGGCGTGCGTGCCCTGCTCGATCAGCGCGCCGTCGTCCAGGACGAGGATGCGGTCGGCCAGGCGCACGGTCGAGAAGCGGTGAGAGATGAACAGCGTCGTCTTGCCCAGCGCCAACTGCTTCATGCGCGCGAACAGCTCGGCCTCGGCCTGAGCGTCCAGCGCGGCCGTCGGCTCGTCCAGGATCAGGATCGCGCCCGCGCGCATGAAGGCTCGCGCCAGAGCTACCTTTTGCCACTCGCCGCCGGACAGCTGCTGGCCGCCATCGAACCATTTGCCCAGCGGCGTCTCGTAGCCGGCTGGCAGCCGCTCGATCACCGGCGCCGCGCCAGCCAGCACCGCCGCGTCGGCCACCGCCGGCTGATCGTCGATGCGCTCGACCCGGCCGACGCCGATGTTCTCCCGCGCCGAGAACTGGTACGTCGCGTAGTCCTGGAAGACGGCGGCGATCTGGTCGCGCAGCGCGGCCGGGTCATAGTCGCGCACATCGCGGCCGTCGATCAGCACCTGGCCGGCGCTGGCCTCATACAGCCGGCCGACGAGCTTGACCAGCGTCGTCTTGCCGGCGCCGTTGCGACCGACGATGGCGATGATCTCGCCCGGCGCGATGTGGAACGACACACCGCGCAGCGCCGGCTCGGCCTTGCCCTCGTAGGCATAGCCGACGCCGCGGAACTCAATCTCGCCGCGCAGGGGCCGGGGCGTCGGGACGGGGTCGGCCGGCGGCACAATCGTCGAGCGCGCGCCGAGCAGCTCGAACAGCGTGCCGACATAGAGCGTGTTCTCGTAGAGCCCCGACAACCCACCGAGCAGCGCCTGGAACGAGCTTTGCACCTGCACGACGGCCTGGATGGCCAGCGTCAGGTCGCCCAGCGTCAACTGGCCGGCGACGACGCGCAGGCCGACGTACAGGTAGGTTGCCGCCGTCGCCAGGATCGACAGCGTGCCCCAGGCAAAGCCGACCAGGTAGCGGCGCAGAGCCAGCCGGCGCTGCTCGTTCAGGTACAGGCCGGCCAGCGCGGCGTAGCGGTCGACGACGTAGTCGCCCAGGTTGAACAGACGCACTTCTTTGGCATAGGTGTCGGTCGTCACCAGGGTCGCCAGGTAGCTCATGCGGCGCCGCAGCGGCGACTGCCGCCGCATCAGGTGATAGCCCTGCCAGCCGTAGCGCGTCGAGGCGATGAAGGCCGGCAGCGGCGACAGCAGCGCCAGCAGCGCCGGCGCCGGTCCGAGGCCGGTCAGCAGCAGGATCAGCGAGCTGAACGTCAGCGTCGAGCGCAGCAGGCCGGCGGCGGTCGACACCATCTGCACCGGTCGGAAGCCGGCCTGCTGCTGCGCCTGCTGCACCATGTCGTACGATTGCGGCCGCTCGAAGAAGGCCAGGTCGAGTGTGGCGGCGTGCGCCATCACCATCGCCTGCACGCGCGTCTGCACCCGGTCCTGCAGCAACTGCTGGACGATGTTCGACAGCGTGCCGATGAGACTGGCGAGCGCGCCGACGCCGAAGGTTGCCAGCGCCAGTGCCAGCAGCGACCCGTGCGCCGCCAACCACTCCGGCTCGAGCAGGCCCCAGGGCGAGGTGGGTCCGGCCGGCTGAGGGGCGGCCGTCACCGCCGCGACCACCGCATCGACGAAGAGCTTGGTCAGCCAGGCCGCGGCGGCAGGGGCCAGCCCGCCGACCAGCGCCAGCCCGGCCAGCGCCAGCGTCAGGAACGGGCTGGTCGACCAGACAAGCGCCAGCACGCGCGGCAAGCCGGCCAGCGTGGCGCCCGCCGCCTGCCGCACCGCCGCCAGCGATAGCGAACCCGGCTCAGCCGGCCGACCGCCATTGCGCCGGCCACGCATGCCCCCGCCATACCACTCGGACACCGCACACACCCGCCTGGCGCCGGCTCACTGATCCGGCGCTGCCTGCAAGCGTACCGCGCCGCTCAGCGGCCGGCACCTGCCCGAACGAGCAGGCAGGCCAGGAGGCACGGGAGGCCAGGTGGCCCTCACCAGTGGCCCTCACCCTACCCCTCGCCCGCGCCAGTTCACCGCGGCCCACCGCGTCCACTCGTCCTACCCGCCCATTACTGTGCAAAGGGAAGCGCCCATGGTAGACTGGCGGGCGAGGAGGGATGGCCGGTGGGAGTGACGGTGGCGATGCGTGAGGTGCGGCAAGCCGACGACGCCTGGTGTCTCGGCGCGGCGTGGGATGCGCTGGTGGCGCGCTCCGCCGTGCCCGGCTTCTTTCTCACCCGCACGTTTCAGTCGATCTGGTGGGCAACGCTGGGCACGGGCGAGTTGCGCGTGCTGGTTGGTGAGGCGGCGGGCGGCGCGCCCTGCTTCATCGCGCCGCTGCACATCAGCGACGTGCCCGGCCTCGGCCGCACGGTGCGCCTGATCGGCGGCAGCGAGGTCGCCGACTACCTGGACCTCATCGCCGCGCCGGAGGATCTGGCGGCGGCCTGGCAGGCGACGTTTGACGCGCTGGCGGCCGCTCGCGCCGATTGGGACGTGATCGAGCTGCGGGCCGTGCCGGGCGCCTCGCCGAGTCGGGCGCTGGTGGCCGCGGCGGCAGCGCGTGGCTGGACGGTTGAGGAGACGCTCGACGACGTCTGCCCGGTGGTGACGCTGCCGGCGACGTGGGATGGCTACCTGCGCGGGCTGCGCAAGAAGGACCGCCACGAGTTGCGCCGCAAGACCGGCCGCCTGGAGGCGGCGCCGGCCGGCGAGCGCTTCGAGATGATCGGCCCGGACAGCGACCTGGCGGCCGCGCTGGCCGACTTCTTGCGCTTGCACCGATTGAGCGGTCAGGAGAAGGAAGGCTTCTGGACGCCGGAGTTGCAGGGCTTCTTCCAACGCCTGATCGCCGCCACTCACGCTGATGGGACGCTGCGGCTGGCCTTCCAATCGATCGGCGGCCAGCGCGTCGCCTGCGTGCTGTCGTTCCGCTACGGGGACCGGTACTACGTGTACAACTCCGGCTACGATCCGGCTTACCGGGAGTACGCCGTCGGCGTCGTTACGATGGGGCGGGTCATCCAGGCCGCTATCGCCGAAGGCGCCACCATGTTCGATCTTTTGCAGGGTGACGAGCCATACAAGTACGATTTCGGCGCCGTCAACACCGAAGTCTACCGGCTGCTGATGCGGCCGGGAACTCTGTAGCGGCGGACGCCGCCGCACCGCGACCCGAGCAGCCTGGCCGGCGCTCTCCCTCACCGCGAAAGGTCCAGCCTCCATGCGCGTTGCCATGATCAGCCTGCATACGTCGCCGCTCGCCACACTCGGTGGGAAAGATGCCGGTGGCTTGAATGTCTATGTGCGCGAGCTTAGCCGCCAGCTGGGCCGGCGCGACATCGTCGTCGACATCTTCACCCGCCGCACCACGGCTGATGCGCCGGAGCAGGTGCCGCTGGCGCGCAATGTGCGCGTCGTCTATCTGACGGCCGGGCCGGCCGAACCGGTCGACAAGAATAGCCTCTTCGACCTCGTGCCGGGCTTCGCCGACGCGCTGGTCGACTTCGCCGAGCGTGAGGAGATTCGCTACGACGTGCTGCACAGCCACTACTGGCTGTCCGGCTGGGCCGGCCACCTGGCGCGCGAGCGGCTGGGCGCGCCGCTGGTCCACATGTTCCACACGCTCGGCAAGATGAAGAACCTGGTCGCGCGCGGCGACGACGACCGCGAGCTGGATGTCCGCATCGACACCGAGCGCCAACTGATGGGCCTGGTCGACTCGCTGGTGGCGGCCAATCCGAGCGACCGGGCGCAAATGGTCTGCTACTATGGCGCGTCCGACACCAAGATCTGCACCATCCCGCTGGGCGTCGATCTCAGCCTGTTTCAGCCACTGCCACGGGCGGCGGCGCGGGCGGAGCTGGGCCTGGGGCCGGGACCGCTGATCCTGTTTGTCGGCCGGATCGAGGCGCTCAAGGGTATCGACACGCTGCTGGAGGCACAGGCGCGGCTGATCGAGTCCCGGCCGGTCGGGCAGCCAGCGCCGTGCCTGCTCATCGTCGGCGGCCAGGTGCGGCCCGGCGAGCGGCCTGGCGGCGAGTTGGGCCGTCTGCTGGCGCTGCGTGATGCGCTGCGTCTCGAGCCGCATGTCTGCTTCGTTGGGTCGCAGCCGCAGGAGAAGTTGCCGCTCTTCTACGCGGCGGCCGATGTGGTGGCGATGCCGTCACTGTACGAGAGCTTCGGCCTGGTGGCGATCGAGGCGATGGCTTGCGGCACGCCAGTCGTCGCCAGCCGGGTCGGTGGGCTGGCCTACACCGTCCAGCACGAGGTCAGCGGTCTGCTGGTGCCCGAGCGCGACCCGGCAGCGCTGGCGGCGGCGCTCGACCGGCTGCTGACCGATCCGGCCGAGCGTGACCGGCTCGGCCGGCATGCCGTCGAGGTCGCCCGGCACTTCTCCTGGCCGGCGGTGGCCGACATGATCGAGCAGGTGTACGCGAATCTGGTTGACGGCTTCGGCGTCACGCCTTGCGGCGACTACGTCTACGCCATTTAAGGCTCAGTCAAGCGCGCGGTCACGATAGGGGGAGTCAAGGTCACGCTCGATGCAAGAGCGTGACCGACTCAAGGCCGGTGCGGTCGCTGTCATCGAGCGTTGCGTCGGCAGTGCGCGGCAAGGGACGCACCGAGGTGAGGAGGCCGATTGCCGCTCGTCCCGGCCGGTTGATCCACCCGCCATCGACAGCCCAGAGCGCGCCCACCGGCGCACCGAAAGACGCAGCTCATGTCAGCGTCTCCGTCGCCACCGGCTTCAGCCGCCCTCATTGCCAGGCTGCGAGCCGCCGGCTGTGTCTTTGCCGAGGACGAGGCCCGCTTGCTCATCGCCGCGGCGCGGACGCCGGCCGAACTCGACCATCTCGTCGACCAGCGGGTAATCGGCCTGCCGCTCGAACACATCCTCGGCTGGGCTGAGTTCTGTGGCCTGCGGATCGCCGTGGGCGGCGGCGTCTTCGTCCCGCGCCACCGCACCGAGTTCCTCGTCCGACAAGCCGCCGCTCTCGCCCGGCCAGGCGCCATCGTTGTCGACCTGTGCTGCGGCTCGGGTGCGGTCGGCGTTGCGCTGGCCGCGATCCTCGGGCGTATCGACTTGCACGCGGTCGACATCGACCCGGCCGCGGTGCGATGCGCTCGCCAGAATGTCGGTCCCGCCGGCGGGCAGGTGTACGAAGGCGATCTCGATGTGCCGCTTCCGGCGATGCTGCGCCGTCGCGTCGGTATCATAGTCGCCAACGCGCCCTACGTGCCCACTGGAGCGATCGAGCTGATGCCCCGGGAGGCCCGCCTCCACGAGCCGCGCGTAGCCCTCGACGGTGGCCCGGACGGGCTTGCTATCCAGCGCCGGGTGGCGGCGGCGGCGCCCCGATGGCTGGCGCCCGGCGGCCACTTGCTGATCGAAACGGGTGAGCGCCAGGCGCCCCAGACGGCCGTGATCCTTGCCCGCAGCGGGCTGATCGTGCGGGTGGCCCATTCCGATGAGTTGGACGCCACCGTCGTCATCGGGAGGAGGCCGCGCCAACGGTGGCGGGGTCAACCGAGATGACGCTCCTACCGTCCACGCGCAGGGGCGATGGTGTGTCGTCGTTGGTCCGGTCCTGCTATACTCGGGCCCACCGCAGCGCGACATGTCCGTTCAGGCGATGCCGCGATAGCAGGAGGAGGCGCCCCATGTCCACGACTACGCTCATCGGCATGACCGAGCAGCAGCGACGCGACTTCGACGACCAGGGCTACGTGTTGATCGAGGACTTCTTCGAGCCGGCCGAGTTGCAGCGCCTGCTCGGCGCCATCGACGAGGTCGCGGCGCGGGTGCAGCGCGAGAAAGGGCTGTCGCCGCGTGACCCGTTCGCGCTGCGCAACGCGCTGACTCACCACGAGGCATTCCTCGACCTCATCGATCACCCGCGCATGCTGCCGCTGGTCGTCGACGCCATCGGCTGGAATATTCAGATCCGGACCACGCACCTCGACTACCGGCCGCCCTATCCGCCGGACATGGTGCCGGGCGACCTCGGCACCGGCAAGGGCGCCGACCATGCAGCCGGGTATAAAAATGTAGTGTGGCATCCTGATTTAGCAGGTGATTATCTGTTTGAAGGACCGTCACTTGACGGGCGGCTGCCGTTCATGGAGATCAAGGTCGGCTACTACTTGAGCGATATGACCCAGCCCAACTCCGGCGCGCTGGCGGTTGTGCCGGGCAGCCACCTGCGCTCGCCGCAGGAGCTGCGCGACTACGATTACCGCGTGCCGCTGGATCAGGTGGTGACGCTGACCACGCGGCCGGGCGCGGCGCTGGTGTGGCGCACCGCCGTCTGGCACACGGTGACGCCGAATCTGTCCGACATCGTGCGCAAGGTCTTCTACGTCGGCTACAACTACCGCTGGATGCGCCCGACCGACTACGTGCAGCAAGACCCGAACCTGATCGCGCGCAGCAACCCGATCCGCAAGCAACTGCTGGGCGCGCTGGCGACGGGCAGTCACCCGATGGGGGGCGATCCGAACTACGAGCCGTCGTCGCAGCAGTGGCTTCCGCGCAACTGGGATGATGTGCCGCTGCGCGCCTGGGCCGAGGAGCGCAAGGGCCTGACCCGCGAGACGAAGGGCCTGCACCTGTGAGCCTGGTCGGCGACGCCGGTTCCTCCAGCGCGCCGGCGATCCGCGCGCTGGAGGAATTGTCGCTCAATGCCTGGCCGGCCCTGCAGACGGTGCTGTGCGACGGCTGGCTGCTGCGCTTCGCCGCCGGCTACACGCGGCGGGCGAACTCGGTCCAGCCGCTCTATCCCGGCACGGACGGTCTCGTCGCCAGGGTGGCGCACTGCGAGGCGGCCTATGGCAAGCGCCGGCTGCCGACCGTGTTCAAGCTGACGCCGGCGGCCGAGCCGGCCGGCCTGGATGCGTTGCTGGCCGCGCGCGGCTACCGGCTGGAGGCGCCGACCAGCGTGCAGGCGCTCACCCTGAGTGGCGCCACGACTGAGGCGCCCGACCCTGCCGTGACGCTGCAACTGGCGGCAACCGACGCCTGGTTGGACGACTTCTGCCGGCTGAACGGCATCGCCGCGCGCCACCGGCTGACGATGGGCCAGATGCTGACCAGCCTGACGCCGGCCGCCTGCTTCCTGTCGCTGCCGGAAGCCGGCACGACGGTCGCGCTGGGGCTGGCGGTGCTGGAGCGTGGCCATGTCGGCCTGTTCGATATCGTCGTCGCACCGGAGCGGCGCGGGCAGGGTCTCGGCCGGCGCGTCGTCGCGACGCTGCTGGCGTGGGGCCGGGCCGGCGGCGCGCACACCGCCTACCTGCAGGTGATGCGCGACAACACCACCGCACTCCGCCTCTACGCCGGCCTGGGCTTCCGCGAACACCACGGCTACTGGTACCGCGTCCTCGACGGCGCGTGATCGCCGCCTGGCTCAGCCGAGGCGGCCAGTCACGTCGTCCAGCGCGCGCAGCAACTGGCGGTCCTCGCTGGCGCGCAGCGCCTCGGCGCTGAGCGCGCCAGCCTCGGCCGGCAGCAGCGGCGCCGCACCAGCCGGCAGGCTGACGATGTGCGTCGGCGTGATGCCGCCTTCCTTGATGGCATGGCCATCCGGCGTCAGCCAGAGCGCGGTGCCGAGCAGCACGGCCGAGCCGTCGCTGAGCGGGTAGGTCGACAGCACCGTGCCGGTGCCGAAGGTGCGCTCGCCGATGAGCGGGGCGCGGCCGTTCTCCTTGAGCGCGCCGGCGACGATCTCGGCCGACGACGCCGAGCCTTCGTTGATCAGCACCGCCAGCGGCAGGTCCGTCGCCGCGCCGGCGGCGCTGTCGGGGTCCTTCTCGATCGTGCGCGAGCCGTCGCGCTGCTGCACCTGGACGATCGTGCCGCCGGTCAGGAACTCGCCGGCGACGTCGACGGCCTCGTGGAGCAAGCCGCCGGGGTTGTCACGCAGGTCGAGGACCAGGCCGCGCGCGCCGGCCGCGCGGGCCGCCCCGAGCGCGGCAGTCAGTTCGTCGTGGGCGCCATCGGCGAACTGCGACAGCCGCACCAGCGCCACCGGGCTGCCGGGCAGCATCGTCCAGGCGACGCTCGGCACGTCGATCTCGCGCCGCTCGACCCGCACCGTGCGCGGCGCGTCAGCGTCCGGCTGGCGGACCGTCAACTCGACCTGGCTGCCGGCCGGCCCACGCATCGCCGTGCTCAGCTTGTCCAGGGTGAGCCCGAGCGTGTCGACGCCGTCGATGGCGAGGATGATGTCGCCAGCCTTGATGCCGGCCGCCTCGGCCGGCGAGCCAGGGATAGGCGCGACGACGACCGGACGGCCGTCGCGCACGGAGATCTGCACGCCGATGCCGACGAAATTGCCGGACAGTTGCTCGTCCCAGCGCCGGCGCTCCTCCGGGTCCAGGAAGCGGGTGTGGCCGGTGTCGCCGAGGCTATCGAGCATGCCGGCGATCGCGCCGTGGGTCATCGCCGTCGGATCGGCGCGCTCCGGCTGGACGAAGTGCTCCTTGACCAAATCCCAGGCCTCCCAGAAAAGGCCGAAGCCGGCGTAGCGCTCCGAGCTAGCGGCCGTGCCAGCGACCGGCGCCGGCCCCAGCCGCGTGCCGACGCCGACCCCCGCCCCGAAGGCAATGGCGACAACCAGCGCCACGGTCATCACGCGCACTCGAGCGCGGTTCATCGGTCAGCCCCCCTGCCGGCGCGAGCCATCACTCCGGTGATGACAGATGCCGGCACTCCCCTCTTGAGTACGCCGCGGCGGCGCGGCCGGACGTGTCCTCCCCCGGTCGGCATCAGGCGGTCGCCCGCTGGCGCTGCAGGGCGTCCAGGATCAGGTCCAGCCCGAAGTCAAACTCGGCGGCGAAATTGTAGCCGGGCTGCAGCACATGGTCGCGGGCCAGCGCCACGAGATGCGGATAGGCGTCGGCCGGCAGGTGCTGCAAGATCTGCTCCGTCGCTGCGGTGGCCTCATCGGGGGTGGTGAACGGAAGACTCGCCTGCTGCAGTGCGAAGCCGTAGATGTAGCTGTCGAGCAGCGCGTAGGCGTGCGCGACGAGCGCGATCGGGAAGCCGGCCGCCCGCAGGCAGCCGATGACGGCGTCGTGATGGCGCAGCGTAGCCGGGCCGGGCTGGCGGCGCGATTCCAGCAGCCCGATCGCCCACGGGTGACGGGTCAGCACCGCCCGCGCCGCCCGCGCCCGCGCCCGCATGGCCGTCCGCCAGTCGGCGGCCGCCGGTGGCAGGCCGATCTCCTCAAAAACGGCGTCGACCAGGCCGTCGAGCAGATCGTCCTTGCCGGCGATGTGGTTGTAGAGCGACATCGCCTCGACGCCGAGCGCCTGGCCGAGCCGGCGCATGCTCACCGCCGCCAGGCCGTCGCGGTCGGCCAGGTCGATGGCGGCGCGCAGCACGCGCTCGCGCGTCAGGCGCGGCCGGGGCGCGGCGTCGGTCTCGGTTGGTGTCGCCATCGTTGCCCTCCTGGCGTGCCAGCGCAATCGCCGGCACTTGACAAACTTACGGCGTAAGTCTATCATAGACCTGGAGACTTACGCTGTAAGTATCGAGCCATTTTTGGCAGAAGGAGGACACCGATGAAGATCTGCATTGTCGGCGCATCCGGCAAACTCGGACGCTACATGGTCCAGCACGCGCTCGATCGCGGCTACGAGGTCGTCGGCGTCTGCCGGCCGCAGAGCGCCGGCAAGCTGGACGCCTTCAAGGACCGGATCACGATCGTGCCGGGCGCGACCGACGACCGGGCGGTGATCCAGCGAGCCGTCGCCGGCTGCGACGGCGTGCTGACGGTGCTGGCGCCGTGGGGCGTGCAGCAGTACGCGACCGGCACGGCCCAGGCGGTGCTCGACTACGCCGAGCCGGGCGCGCGGCTGATCTTCTCCTGCGGCTGGCACATCACGCGTGACGGCCAGGACGTCTACTCGTGGAGCCTGAAAGCCCAGGTCGCCGTCTTCGGCCCGGTGGCGCGGCTGGCGCGCCTCGCTGATCTCGACGACCAGGTCGAAGCCTGCCGCCGTATCTTCGCCAGCGACACGCGCTGGACAGTCGTGCGCGGCAGTGACCTCGAGGAGGGCGAGAGCCAGGGCCTGCCCGTCTGGAGCCGCCACGTCGGCGACCCGATCCTGGCCAGCAACCGCACCCGCCGCATCGACTTCGCGCTGTTCATGGTCGCGGCGCTGGAGAATGACGGGCTGGTGCAGGAAGCGCCGGCGATCGTTGGCTGCCAGACGGCGTCGGCGCTCGCGCACGCCACGGCGGCCTGAGCGGGGCCGCAGGAGAGCGGGCCGGCGACTGAAGTCGCGCCTCGGGGGCGCTGTGGCGCCACGAAGTCCGCCTTCGCGGACTGGGATGGAGGGGGACAACCCGCGGAGGCGGGTTCTTACGAAAATAGCCGAGTTAAGCAACAAATACTGCCCAATGGCACAATCTTCATCCCCATGGATGTCCCGACGGGACATGACGCTTTCGTGGCCGGCAGGCCCTTCAGGCGCGACTTCATTCGCCGGCCACGGACCCACCGCGTAAGACGTTGACGCGCACCCCCGACCAATCGCCGCCGTTGACGCTCGCCGGCCGCCACCGTAGACTCCCGCGACGCTGGAGGAGCCGCGTGCACGGGTTGATGGAACGGATCGAGGCGCGGACCGCAACGGTCGGCATCGTCGGGCTGGGCTACGCCGGGCTGCCGCTGGCGGTTGCCTTCGCTGAGGCCGGCTTCCCCACGCTCGGCTACGATCTCAGCGCCGCGCGCGTCGCGGCCATCAACGCTGGTCGCTCCTACATCGACGACATCGCCACCGAGCGGCTGGCGGCATTGGCCGGCCGGCTGTCGGCGACGGCCGATCCGGCCGCGCTGCGCGACTGCGATGCCATCACGATCTGCGTGCCGACGCCGCTGAGCAAGGCCCAGGCGCCGGACATCTCCGCCATCGTCGCCGCCACCGACGACATCGCCCGCCAGTTGCGGCCCGGCCAACTGATCGTGCTGGAGAGCACAACCTACCCCGGCACGACCGAGGAGGTCATCCTGCCGAAGCTCAGCGCCGGCGGGCTGCGCGTCGGTGTCGACTTCTTCCTCGCCTTCGCCCCGGAGCGCATCGACCCCGGCAATCGCCACTTCGCCGCCCGCAACACGCCCAAGATCGTCGGCGGCGTCACGCCCGCCTGCCGTGCGATGGCCGCCGCGCTCTACGGCGGCGTCGTCGAGCAGGTCGTGGCGGTGTCGTCGACGCGCACGGCCGAGATGGCCAAGCTGCTGGAGAACACCTTTCGAGCGGTCAATATCGCACTGGTCAATGAGATGGCGGTCATGTGCGACGCGCTCGGCATCGACGTGTGGGAGGTGATCGACGCCGCCGCGACGAAGCCGTTCGGCTTCATGCCCTTCTACCCCGGCCCCGGCCTGGGTGGCCACTGCATCCCCGTCGACCCCTACTATCTGTCGTGGAAGCTGAAGACGCTCAACCAGACGGCGCGCTTCATCGAGCTGGCCGGCGAGGTCAACGGCCGCATGCCCAGCTTCGTCGTCGGCAAGGTCACCGACGCGCTCAACGAGCGACGACAGGCGGTCAACGGCGCGTCGATCCTGGTCCTCGGCGTCGCCTACAAGCGCGATGTGGCCGACACGCGCGAGAGCCCGGCGCTGGAGATCATTGAGCTGCTGGCGGCCAAGGGCGCTCTCGTCCAGTACCACGACCCACACGTGCCGCGCCTGGTGGTCAACGACCACCTGACGCTGACGAGCGCGGCGCTGACGGCGGCAACGGTCGGTGCGGCCGACTGCGTCGTCGTCTGTGCTGACCACAGCGCCTACGACTGGAACCAGATCGGCGACTGGGCCAGCCTCATCGTCGACACGCGCAACGCCCTGAAGGCCGAGCGCGGTGGCCGGGCGCGCGTCGTACCGCTGTAGCGCCAGGCAGGCCAGGAGGAGCGGGAGGCCAGGAGAACCAGGAGGAAAAGGAGGCATGGGAGAGCCAGTGATCTGGTAGGGGCAGTCCTCCCGCAGTTGCCCCCACACGGCTCGGCAGTTCCTGTGCGGCGCAATCCTACCCCCCCCTTGTCAGGGAGAATCGCGCTGCGGCGCGGTGGCCTGTTTCCTCCTGACAAGAGGGGTTAGAGGGATTACACTCCTCCCGTCTCAACTCTGTCGCCAGTGTCACGTACTGTGGCTCTGCCGTCTTGTCCCCGGCACCCAGCACTCAGCATCCAAGGAGGTCAGTCGCGATGGCCTTCGTACCGAGCGCTCACCTGGCGCTGACGATCGACGGTGTCGGCTACCAGATCGCGGCCGACCCGGCCCGACCGACGGAGCCACTGGCCCTGGGCGGCATGGAGTCGACGGTCTATCAGCTTTCGCTGGTGACCGGTGGCGTGGATAGCCCGCCCCCGCTGGCGCTCAAGGTCTTCGACCCGGCGCGGCGGCCGGCCGGGCTGGCGGCGCTGGCGGCGACCCTGGCGGCGCTGGCGGCCACACCGGGCCTGCGTGTGGCCCGCCGCACCGTCATCGACGCCCAGCGGCACTTCCTGGTGCTGCGACGGACGCCAGAGCTGATCGACTCGGTCGCGATGCCCTGGATCGCCGGGCCGACCTGGGCCAGCGTGGTGCAGGCGCGGCACCCATTGACCGCGGCGCAGTCAGCCGGGCTAGCGCGGGCGCTGGCGATGGCACTGGTGGCGCTGGAGCAACGGGGCATGGCCCACAGCGATGTGAGTGGCACGAACATTCTGTTGCCGGGTCTGAGCGACCCCACCAGCAGCCCGGATGCCGCGACGCCGGCCGCCGGCGCGCCGCTGGAGTTGATCGACCTGGAGGGCGCGTACCTGCCGGATGCCGCACCGCCGCCCCGGTTGCCGACCGGTACACCTGGCTATGGCCATGACCTGAGCCAGCATGGCTTGTGGCAGCCGAACATGGACCGCTTCGCCGGCGCGGTGCTGCTGGTGGAGATCCTGGGCTGGGCTGACCCGACCGTGCGCGAGTTGGCCGCCGGCGCGAGCTACTTCGACGTGCGCGACATGCAGCAGGAGGGCCAGCGCTATCGGGTGCTGCGTGACGCGCTGGCGGCGCGGGGCGAGCGGCTGGCCTGGCTCTTCCGCCGCACCTGGGAGAGCGCCACGCTGGAGGAATGCCCCCCGCTGAGCGACTGGCTGCCGCATCTGCCGGATGAGGCCGCCACCGAGCGGCTGATCGCGGCCACACCTGCGGCGCCGGGGTCACGCGCGCCCGCCAGCCCACGCGCGCCGGTTGGGTACCGGGCGCCGGTGGGGCCACGCGCGCCAGCGACAGCCGGCTCACCACCCGAGCCACCGACGCCGGTGGAACCACGCGCGCCAGTCGAGCCGCCCACTCCGGTGCACACCGTGGCCGCGACGTCGGAGGCCGTGCCGCCGCCCGATCTGTTAGCACCCGAGGCGCATCTCGCGCAGGCAAGCGCGCCGGCCACGGAGCCGACCATGGCAGCGGAGGCGATCGGGGCCACCGAGCCGGCGCCGAACGTGCCGGGCGTCACCCCACTGGCCGTACCCACGTCGACCATCATCCCGGCCGATATGGCAGCACCCACCGTGAGCGCCGCGGCGCCAGCCGGCGCCGGCCAGCTCGTGCCCCCACCGCTGCCCCCGCTGCCACCGGTGATGATGGCGCCGCCCCTTGCCAACTCGCCGCTCATGTCGCCGGCTGCCACCGCGCCGGTCCCGGTCGAGCCGGGTGGTGCGGCCGCGACGGCCGGGCCACCGGTCAGCGCGCTCGAGCAGCCTGACGTGGCCGACGCGCCCGCGCTGCTGACCGGGATGTCGCCACCACCCAGCGGTGAGACGAGTGAGCTGTCGCCATCGTCATCTGTGGGTGGTGCGGCAGCGCTGGTGGGCGGGGCAGCGGCCGGCGTAGCCCCGCCCTCAACCACCGCAGTGCCGCGATCGCGCGCGCCGGTCGGGCCGCGCCCACCGGCCGCGCGCGTCCCAGCGCCCGAGCCGTCGCCTGCCGAGTCAGCGCCCGTCGAGCCAACGCCTGCCGACAGCCCGTCCACCCAGTTCACCCCATCCACTCCGTCCACCCCACCGGCGGAGACGCCACCCGCCGTCCTGCCACAGGTCGTGGAGGATTGGTCGGAGGATGCACCACCGGACGAGCCGGCTGCCGATGCCGCGCTGGTGCTGAGTGCGCTGGCGCAGCGCCTGGCCGCGCGCGGTGACACAGCGGCGGCCGCGGCGGCCGAGCGGCGGGCGCGGGCACTGGTCCCGGCCGGCGGCGCGCTGGCGCGGAGCCTCGCGGAGCGGCAGCGCGACTGAGGCCCTGGCGCGCGCGTCAGCGACCCAGAATGAGCATCACCGCCCACAGCGTCGCAGCGGCGATCAGCAGGGTCAGCACGACGCCGATGACCTGACCGACGGGGAGGCCGCGCCGGGCCGGTGGCCGGCGCTCCTGGCGTGAGCGTGCCGGTGGCTCGGCGACCGGTGGCGCGGTCGCTCGGTCTGGCGCCCCCATCACTGGTGGCGGTGTGGGGGGCGCGGCCGAGCGCGTGTTGGGCGGCGGTGGCAGGGGGATGGGCGGGCGCGCGGTCAGCCGGTGGGG
>JADLAZ010000087.1 GCA_020849725.1 Chloroflexota bacterium | reverse complement strand
TGGCCAGTGGCGCTGATCATGTGCGGCCACGGTCAGCGCCCGGAGCTGCGGCGAATCGTCGCCGACAGCGTCGGCGTCTCCCAGACGGTGACGGCATCCAGCACCTTCAGCGTCGAGCTCAGCAGGTAGTCCAACTGCTGGAAGATGACCGCCGACAGTCGTGCCAGCGTCACCTCGGCGTCGCGGAACGGCGGCAGGTCGTCCAGCACGGCGCCGTCGTAGGCGGCGACGATCTGGGCGACGGCCGCGACCAGGTCGCCATCGTTGCCGACGCCGACGGTGTAGGCCTGGACCTGGAAGCGACAGGAGAGGGCGACCGTGGCGTTGGGTGCGTCGGGCGTGGGGCAGCGCCGGCGGGCATTGAAGAAGTCGTCGATCGAGACGAGGCAGTCGATGCCCACCGACAGACCATGGGGGTCGGCCGCACCGACCTCCCAGAGATGCTCCGGCATCTCGATCGCGCGCAACGGCAGTGCGACCACCGGTTCCCTATCCCTCGCGAACCTGCTCCTGGTGCGCCTCCCTGCCGGTCGATTGCTCGCCGCGCAGGTCGCGTCGCCCTGTCGTAGTTGTCGGACAATGCCGCGCCAGGCTGGAGGGCGATTCGTACCGGCGCGTCGGGTAATTTGGGGGATAGTCCGGTCCGCCCGGGTGGCGCGCGGCCGGTCCGCGCGTCGAACGCGGCATCCACATCTGTTCCATACGCCCGCAGGGTACTCCCACACGCCGCCCACATGCGCGGAGGGCCATACTTGGTCTGGCCCCAGACAGGCGCCCCTGATCCGCGCCGGCGCTAGGAGAGCGCCGCCGTCCACCGGACAACGCGAGCGAGCAGAGGAGCGATCGGATGCCAACACGAACGGTGCTGATCGTCGAGGATGACGAACGCCTGGGCCATGTTATCCAGCGCTCGCTGGAGCACGCAGGCCATGCTGTGCGCCTGGTCACGACCGTGGCAGCCACCCGCCTCGCACTGGCTGAGACCAGGCCAGAGGTGTTGTTGCTGGATGTGGACCTGCCGGACGGCACAGGTTGGGAGGTGCTGCGGGACCGACCTGATGCGGCGGGGGTAGTCGTCGTCATGTCGGCCGGACAGCCGGCACGTCGGCGGCTGGAGGAGTTTCGGTCGGCCTGGTTTCTGGGGAAGCCGTTTGCGATCGACGCGCTGCTGGACCTGATCGACCGGGGCGATGCGGCCATCGATGCGGGGGGGGCACCGGCAATGGAGGTAGAAGAGACATGATGGATGTGCTGTTTATTGGCCTGATCGTGCTGTTCTTTGCGGCGTGTCTGGGGTTCGTTGTCGCCTGTGAGCGCATCTAGCGCGGTTGCCGGCGATAGCGCCGATGGACGGGAAGGGACCCGGGTCTGGAAAGGACCGGCCAATGGCTCTCGAGATGGTGGTGGGCGGTGTGGTTGCCCTGGCGCTGATGGTCTATCTCTTCGCCGCCTTGCTCCGGCCGGAGCGCTTCTAGCGGCACGGCCAGGATGCCCGGTGGTTCCCAGTGGCTGGCGCCCGTCGACCGCCAGGCCGCTGCGTGTGTGTGGGAGGGTGTGGGTGTGCTCCTGAATGCGATCGTGCAGATTGTCTTCTTCTTGCTGCTGCTGCTCCTGGTGACGAAGCCGCTGGGGTTGTATATGGCGCGCGTCTACCAGGGCGAGCGCACCTGGCTCGACCCTGCCCTGCGCCCGGTCGAGCGGCTCATCTACCGCGTCACCGGTGTCGAGGCCGGCACGGAGATGCGGTGGGCGACCTATGCCGTTGCGGCGCTGCTGTTTAGCCTGTTCGGCCTGCTGCTGACCTACGCCTTGCAACGGCTCCAGGGACTGCTGCCGTTCAATCCTCAGGTCCTGGGCGCCGTGTCGGAGGACTCCAGCTTCAATACCGCCGCCAGCTTTACGACCAACACGAACTGGCAAGGCTATGCCGGTGAGACGACCATGAGCTACCTGACGCAGATGGTCGGGCTGGCTACTCATAATTTCACGTCAGCGGCGGTGGGCATGGCGGTCGCGGTCGCGTTCATCCGCGGCTTGTCCCGCCGCAGCACGCATGCCATCGGCAACTTCTGGGTCGATCTGACCCGCGGCGCCCTGTGGGTGCTGTTGCCGATCTCGCTCGCTGGGGCGCTCTTGCTCGTGTCGCAAGGCGTCATTCAGAACGTCAGCCCCTACGTGACAGTGACGACGCTGGAGGGTGCGTCGCAGACACTGGCGATGGGGCCAGTGGCCTCGCAGGAGATCATCAAGCACCTCGGCACCAATGGCGGCGGCTTCTTCAACGCCAACGCCGCCCATCCATTCGAGAGCCCGAACCCGCTCACCAATCTCGTTCACATGCTGTCGATCCTGGCGATCGCCGCGGGGCTGACCTACACCTTTGGCCGCCTGGTCGGGGACACACGGCAGGGCTGGGCGGTGCTGCTGGCGATGTTCCTCATCTTCGCCGCCGGGATCGCGCTCGCGGTGACGATGGAACAGAGCGGCAACCCACTGGTGCGGGCGCTGGGGGTGAATGACACGCCGGCCGAGGGGGCGCTGGCGCAGGCGGGCGGCAACATGGAGGGCAAGGAGGTGCGCTTCGGCGTCATCAACGCCGCGCTCTTCGCTGCCGTCACGACGGCCGCCTCGTGCGGCGCCGTCAACGCCATGCACGACAGCTTCACCGGTCTCGGTGGCCTGGTGCCGATGTTCCTGATCCAACTGGGCGAGGTCATCTTCGGCGGTGTTGGCTCGGGGCTGTACGTCATGCTGGTCTTCGCCATTGTGGCTGTCTTCATCGCCGGGCTGATGATCGGGCGCACGCCGGAGTATCTCGGCAAGAAGATCGGGCCGTTCGAGATGAAGATGGCGACGTTGGTCATCCTCATCCCGCCGCTGTTCATCTTGGGACTGACCGGGCTGGCGAGTGTGCTGCCGGTGGGCACAGCGACGCTCAACAACCCCGGCGCCCACGGCTTCAGCGAGATCCTCTACGCCTACACGTCACAGACGGGGAATAACGGCTCGGCCTTTGCCGGATTAGGCGCCAACAACCCCTTCTACAATGTCACCGGCGGCATTGCCATGCTGGCCGGGCGCTTTCCGCCGATGGTGGCGCTGCTGGCCCTGGCCGGCGCGCTCGCCGCCAAGAAGCAGACGCCGGTGTCGGTTGGCACGCTGCCAACGCATACGCCCCTGTTTACGGGGCTGCTGGTCGGCGTGGTGCTGATTGTCGGCGGTCTGACCTTCTTCCCGGCGCTGGTGTTGGGGCCGATCGTTGACCACCTCCAGATGGCGGCCGGCAAGATCGTCGGCGGCTGAGGCGTGTCGTTGGGTAGGGCCATGAGGCCGGGCCACGAACGCCCTGGCCGACAGGAGTAGGGCACCATGGACCATCGTCAACCCACCACATCCGGCGCATCGGAGCAGGAGCCGATTGCGCCCGCGCGCCGGCCGTCGACCAGCAGGCCGATGACGCCGGCGGCCGGCGAGCGGCGACAGGCCAGGGCTGGCGGCCAGCCGGCGCGCAGCCTCTGGCAGGGAGCTATCGTCCGGCAGGCCGCTGTCGACTCGTTCAAGAAGCTCAACCCGATCACGATGTTGAGCAACCCAGTCATGTTCATCGTTGAGGTCGGCAGCGTCATCACCACGCTGGTGCTGGTGTTGGCGCTAGTCGGGGTGCGACCTGAGCCGGCTGGCTTCGTCTTCGCCGTGACGGTCTGGCTCTGGCTGACGGTGCTGTTCGCGAACTTCGCCGAGGCGATGGCCGAGGGGCGCGGCAAGGCCCAGGCGGCAACGCTGCGCCGGACGCGCACGACGACCACGGCCAAAGTGCTGCGCCGCGGCAACGGGCAGATGGAGGACGATCCGAGCTCAGCGGCCTATCGCGCGCTCGATCGCACCGCCTGGACCGCGACGCCCGCGCCCGAGCTGCGCCGCGGCGACCTGGTGCTGATCGAGGCCGGCGACACGGTGCCGGGCGATGGCGCGGTCGTCGCCGGCGTAGCCTACGTCAACGAGGCCGCCATCACCGGCGAGTCGGCGCCGGTCGTCAAGGAGCCCGGCACCGACAACCACAGCACGGTCACCGGTGGCACCGAGGTCACCAGCGACTGGCTGATCGTCCAGATCTCATCGAACCCCGGTGAGACGTTCCTCGACCGCATGATCGCGCTGGTCGAGGGCGCGGTGCGCCAGAAGACACCCAATGAGATCGCGCTGACGATCCTGCTGGCTGGGCTGACGATCATCTTTCTGCTGGCGACGGTCACGCTGCAGCCGTTCGCTATCTACGCCGGCCAGCCGCTGAGCATCGTCGTCCTGATCGCGCTGCTGGTCTGCCTGATCCCGACGACGATCGGCGGCCTGTTGTCCGCCATCGGCATCGCTGGCATGGATCGGCTGGTGCAGCGCAACGTGTTGGCGATGTCCGGCCGGGCGGTCGAGGCGGCTGGTGATGTCGACACGCTGTTGCTCGACAAGACCGGCACCATCACCTACGGCAGCCGGTTGGCTCACCGTTTCTTCCCGGCGCCGGGCGTCGATGAGCATGTGCTGGCCGAGGCGGCGCTGGTCAGCAGCCTGGCTGACGAGACGCCAGAGGGCAAGAGCATTGTGGCGCTGGCCGAGCAGATGGGGTTGCGCGCCGACCGCTCGGCGCTCGATGGCGTGGAGTTCATCCCCTTCACGGCCCAGACGCGCATGAGCGGCGTGCGCTCGCAAGGCACCACGATCATGAAGGGCGCCGTCGACGCGATCACCGCGCGCGTGGCTGAGTTCCCAGCCGAGTTGCGCCTGGCGGCCGATGACATCGGCCGTCAGGGTGGGACGCCCCTGGCGGTGGCGCGCGACGCCCAGGCGCTCGGCGTCATCTATCTGAAGGACACCGTCAAGCCCGGCATCCGCGAGCGCTTCGAGGAGATGCGCCGAGCCGGCATCCGCACCGTCATGGTCACCGGCGACAACCCGCTGACGGCCGCCACCATTGCCCATGAAGCCGGCGTCGATGACTTCGTCGCCGAGGTCAAGCCGGAAGACAAGATGCGCCTGATCCGCGAGGAGCAGGCGGCTGGCCGGCTGGTGGCGATGACTGGCGACGGCACCAACGACGCGCCGGCACTGGCCCAGGCCGACGTCGGCGTGGCGATGAACAGCGGCACCGCTGCCGCCAAAGAGGCCGGCAACATGGTCGACCTCGACAGCGACCCGACTAAGCTGCTCGACGTCGTCGTCATCGGCAAACAACTGCTGATGACGCGCGGGGCGCTGACGACGTTCAGCATCGCCAACGACGTCGCCAAGTATTTCGCCATCATTCCGGCGCTCTTCATCGGCACGGCCGCCGCGCCGGGCGTCTATCCGGAGTTGGCCGCACTCAACATCATGGGGCTGGCCAGTCCACAGAGTGCGATCCTGTCGGCGGTCATCTTCAACGCGCTCATCATCGTCGTGCTGGTGCCGCTGGCGCTGCGCGGCGTCGCCTACCGGCCCGAGAGTGCGGCGACCATCCTGCGGCGCAACCTGCTCATCTACGGGCTGGGCGGCATCATCGCCCCCTTTGTCGGCATCAAGCTCATCGATCTCATCCTGGTCGCGCTGCGACTGGTGTAGCGCAACCAACAGGAGAGGCACCAATGCAACTCAGACAGCAACTGCGCATTTCGATCCTCATGGTAGCGGTGCTGACAGTCCTGACCGGCCTGATCTATCCAGCAATCGTCACCGGGCTGGCGCAGGTCCTCTTTCCGCATCAGGCCAACGGGAGCTTGATCCGGTCGGCCGATGGCACCGTGATCGGCTCGGAGCTGATCGGTCAGTCGTTCACGAGCGCCACCTACTTCTGGGGCCGCCCGTCGGCAGCCGGCGCTGATGGCTACGATGCGACGAGTTCCGGCGGCTCGAACCTGGGTTCGACGAACCAGAAGCTGATCGACGCGGTCACGGAACGGGCAGCCGCGCTGCGTGAAGCCCACGGGCTGCCAACGGACGCGCCGGTGCCGGTCGAGCTGGTGACGGCCTCAGGCAGCGGTCTCGACCCGCACATCAGTCCGGCGGCGGCCACGTTCCAAGCGGCGCGGGTGGCGAAGGCGCGCGGCATGAGCGAGCAACTGGTGCGCGACCTGATCGCCCAGCACACGGAAGGTCGAACCTTCGGTATTCTGGGCGAGCCACGGGTCAACGTGCTCAAGCTGAATTTGGCGCTGGACGGGCAGGCCCGACCATGAGATGGACCGGCTCCACAAGGCGACTGAGCCACACTGGCAACGATGCGGGTCAGGGTGCGCCCAGGCGCGCGGGCGAGGGCATGACCGACGCGCCCATCGCCGTGCCGGACGCCGCGCCGGCAGTGGAGATCGCCGCACGGCTATTGGAGGCCAGCCACGACCAAGCGCCGGAGCCGACCGCACTGCGGCCATGGGAGACATCGCCATGATCTGGCCGAGTATCGGGCAGTACACCCTCTTTCTCGCCATCGTCATCGTGTTGGTCCAGCCTGTTGGCGCCTACCTGGCCCGCGTCTTCACCGGTCAACGCACCGTACTCGACCCAGCCCTGTGCCCAATCGAGCGCGCGCTGTACCGGCTGCTGCGGATTGACCCCACGCACGCGATGGCCTGGCCAGAGTATGCGACGGCATTTGTCGTTTTCTCCCTCGTCGGCACACTCTTGCTGTATGCCATCCTGCGGCTGCAGGTCGGCCTGCCTGGGCATGATGCCACCCTGCTGACGACGCCGCTGACCCCCGACCTGGCGATGAATACGGCGATCAGTTTCGCAACGACGACCACCTGGCAGGCGTATGGTGGCGAGACGACGATGAGCTACCTCAGCCAGATGGTCGGCCTGGCCGCGCAGAACTTCCTCGCCGGCGCGGCCGGTCTGGCGGTGGGCGTGGCGTTCATTCGAGGCTTTGTCCACCAGGAGACGCCGACGATTGGCAACTTCTGGGTCGATCTGGTGCGGGCGCTGCTGTGGGTGCTGTTGCCAGTGTCGCTGGTGGGCAGCCTGGCGTTGGTTTGGCAAGGGACACCGCTCACGTTGCTGCCCGCCGTCGTGACGGCGCCGATCGATGGCAGCCGCCAGACGATTGCCTGGGGACCGGTGGCGGCGCTGGAGTTCATCAAGAACCTCGGCACCAACGGCGGTGGTTACTTCAACGTCAACGGCGCCCATCCCTTTGCGAACCCGACGCCGCTTGCCAACCTGATCCAGGCGCTGGCGATCGTGGTCGTGCCGGCGGCATTCACGCACACCTTCGGCCGGATGACCGGGCGTGTCCGCGATGGCTGGCTGCTGTTCTGGGTGATGACAGTGCTGTTCGTCATCGGACTGGTGGTCTGTGATGTGGCCGAGCGACAGGGCAATCCGGCCGTGGTGCGCGCGACCCCGGCCATCCTCGGCACAATCGCCGGTCAGCCGGCCGACAACCTCGAGGGCAAGGAGACCCGCTTTGGCGTCGGCGGGTCGGTGCTGGCGGCTGTCGCCACGTCGAATGGCGCGACCGGGTCATACGTGTCGATGCACGGCAGCTACACGCCGCTCGGCGGCATGACGCTGCTGGTGAACATGCTGCTCGGCGAGATGGTCTATGGGGGCCTCGGCGCCGGCCTCTACAGCATCCTGATGGTGGCGCTCGTCGGCGTCTTCATCGCCGGGCTGATGATCGGGCGCACCCCGGAGTACCTGGGCAAGCGGGTCGGCCCACCGGAGATGAAGCTCATCATGCTCTACGCGCTGATGCTGCCGGTGGCCGTCCTGACGCTGACGGCCGTGGCCGTCGTCAGCGGGCCGGGGCTGGCTGGCCTGACGACCAATGATGGCCCGCACGGCTTCACCGAGATCCTCTATGCCTTCACCTCGTCGGTCGCCAACAATGGCCAGAGTTTCGCCGGCCTGACCGCCAACTCACCTTTCTACAACATCACCACGACGCTGGCGATGATGGTCGGCCGCTTCGGATTAGGCATTTCGGCGCTGGCGTTGGCTGGTCATCTGGCGGCCCAGCCGCGCCGGCCACCGACGAGCGGGACACTGCCGACCGATACGGCGCTCTTTGGCGGCGTGCTGGCCGGCACGGCGATCATCGTTGGCGCGCTGAGCGCCTTCCCGGCGCTGGCGCTCGGGCCGATCGTCGAGCACCTGGCGCGGTAGGGGGCGATCGCTGGCCGACCGCGACACCGTGGCGTGGCAGTATGCTCCAGAGTCCAGCGGGCATGTGCCGACGGCAGATAGCGACGGGTAAGAGGACTGATGACGAGCGAGCAGAATCACGCAGCCGATAGCGACCGTCCGGAACGGGAGCCAGGCCGGCCCGATCCGGACGCGCTCCTCGCGCGCATCAAGCGTGCCGAAGGAACGGGCAAGGGGCGGCATCGCATCTACCTGGGCGCGGCACCGGGCGTCGGCAAGACCTTCGACATGCTCAACGAAGGCCGCCGCCGCCGAGCGGTCGGCGCCGACGTCGTGATCGGCCTTGTCGAAACCCACGGCCGGGAGGAGACAGAAGCGCAGATCGGCGATCTGGAGGTGGTGCCACGCCGCCAGATCCTTTACAAGGGCGTGATGCTTTCGGAGATGGACACCGAGGCCATCATCCGCCGCCGACCTCAGGTCGTGCTGGTCGACGAGCTGGCGCACTCTAACGCGCCCGGCTCGCGCCACGCGCGCCGCTACCAGGACGTGCTGGACGTGCTGGACGCGGGCATTGATGTCATCAGCACGGTCAATATCCAGCATCTTGAGAGCCTCAACGACATGGTCCAGAGCATGACCGGTGTGACCGTGCGCGAAACCTTGCCGGATTGGGTGTTGGATCAGGCTGACGAGGTTGAGTTGGTCGACCTGAGTCCGGACGCGCTGATCCGGCGGATGGAGGAGGGGCGCATCTATCCACCGGGGCGGTCACGGGAGGCGCTCAAGAGTTTCTTTCGCAAGGGCAATCTGACCGCGCTGCGCGAGTTGGCGCTGCGCCGGACCGCGGCGGGTGTCGATGCGCAACTCGAAGCGTACATGCGCGAGCATGAGATCGCCGGTCCGTGGGGTCCGAGCGAGCGGGTGATGGCCTGCATCGACCACCGGCCGTTGAGCAAGGCGATCATTCGGCGCGCCTGGCGCATGGCTGCCGCGGCCAAGACCGAGCTGCTGGCTGTCTATGTCGAGCCGGAAGGCGGGTCGCCGCTCGCGCCGTCGCCGTCGCAGCACCTGAGCGAGAATCTGCGCCTGGCCGAGGACCTGGGCGCGACTGTCGTCCGGCTGACCAGCCGCAACGTGGCCGAAACGCTGGTGAGCTATGCCGAGCAGCGCAACGTGACGCTGCTGGTGCTGGGCGAATCGAACAAGGCGCGCTGGCAGGAGGTACTGTTCGGCTCGGTGGTGTATACCGTTATCCGGCGCAGTCACGCCGTTGATGTCTATGTCGTCGCCCTCCAGCGCGATGTGCCGTAATGGGTCATCAGGTCGGTCGGCGTGCGCCGCGTCCACGCGTATCATTCGAAGGATGGCGTGACTGATGGCTGGGCCGGCATGGAGTGGTGGCGTGCGGGAGCGGGTGGGCATCTGGCTGGATGACGTGTGGCGCTGGCGGCGCGCGCCGCTGTGGGTCGAACCACCGCGTGGGATCGGCACCCTGGCGGCGATCGTGGCAGTCAGCGCTGTCAGCCTGCTGGTAGCGGGCCTGGAGTTGCTGCTGCCCGAGATAGGCAGCCTGTCGATGCTCTACCTGATTGCTGTGCTGGCGGTCGCCAGCCTGGCCGGTCGCGGCGCGGCCGTGGTGGCGGCGGTGCTGGCCTTCCTGGAGTTCGATTTCCTGTTCGTCACGCCCCTCTACACGTTCACCATCTCGGACCCGAATGAGTGGCTGGCGCTGGTGCTCTTCCTGGTGACGGCGCTGGTGACGGGCCACCTGACGGCGATACTGCGGCAGCAGGCGCGTGCCGCCGAGCAACGCGCCCGTGAGGCGGCGATGTTGTATGACCTGAGTCAGGCGCTGACGACGGAGACGAGTCTGCCGGCGACACTGCGCGCGATCACCGATCGCATCGTCGCCGTCTTCGAGACGCGCTCGTGCGCGGTGTTGCTGCCGGGCGATGAGGGGCGGCTGGCGGTCGCGGCTTCGGTCGGGCAACTGGCGGCGAGTGATCTGATGGACCGTGACGTGCAGGTCGTCCTCGACGAGGTGCGACAGACCGGCGTGCCGCGCTGGGTCGGCCCGCGCGGTCGCGTGCGTGTCGTTGGGCTGGCGCCGGCGCTGAGCCGGCGGGCGCTCTACCTGCCGCTGCGCACGGGCGGCGAAACGCTCGGTGTGCTGCGCGTTGGCGCGCGCCCGCGTGGGGCTGCGTTTGCGCCGGCGGAGGAGCGGACGCTGGCGACCTTCGCAGCCCAGGCGACGCTGGCGATTGCGCGGGCGCGGCTGACCGAGGCGGCGGCCCAGGCCGAGATCGCGCGCCGCAGCGACGAGCTCAAGTCGGCCCTGCTATCGTCGGTGTCACACGATCTGCGCACGCCGCTGGCGGCGATCAAGACGGCTGCCACGAGCCTGCTGCAGCCAGGCATGACCTGGACCGACGACGACCGCCACGACTTTCTGACCGCGATCGATGAGGAGGCCGATCGCCTCAACCGGCTGGTCGCCAACCTCCTCGATCTGTCGCGCATCGAGGCGGGTGTGCTGCGGCCAGATGCGGACACCGTTGATGTTGCCGATGCCGTGAGTGCGGTCGTCCGCCGCTTGCGCGACCGGCTCGCTGCCCACGCGGTCTGCGTCGATGCCAGCACGGACCTGCCGCTGGCCTGGTGCGATCCAGTTCACCTCGATCAAGTGCTGACGAACCTGCTGGAGAATGCGGCCCGGTACGCTCCGGCCGGGACATCGATCGAAGTGATGGTGCGGCTGGCGACCGGGGCCATCGAGGTGGCGGTGGCCGATCACGGGCCAGGGATCCTCGCGGCCGATCGGGCGCACATCTTCGATCGATTCTACCGCCTGGGCCGTGACCGGCGCCGAGCCGGCGGCACCGGTCTGGGCCTGGCGATTGTGCGGGGCCTGGTCGAGGCGAACGGCGGCCGGGTCTGGCTGGAGGAGACCCCGGGTGGTGGCGCGACGATGCGCCTGACGGTGCCGGTGGCCGACGAAGTGATGCTCCGCGAGCCGGCGGCGAGCGCGGGACAGCGAGCATGACTGGGGCACGGGTGCTGGTCGTTGACGACGAGCCGCAGATCCAGCGGGCGGTGCGCACCGCGCTGACCGGCCACGGCTTCGTCGCCATCGGCGCCGAGACGGGCGAGGAGGCGCTGGTGCTGTTTCAGGAGCGCCGGCCGGACGTGGTGCTACTCGACCTGATGTTGCCCAACATCGACGGCCTGGAGGTCTGCCGCCGGCTGCGCGCGGTGTCGCGCGTGCCGATCATCATGCTGTCGGCGCGCGGCGAGGAGCGCGACAAAGTGACGGCGCTCGATCTGGGCGCGGACGATTACCTGACCAAGCCGTTCGGCGTCGAGGAGCTGCTGGCGCGCATTCGCGTGGCGCTGCGCCACGCCGCCGGCACGGCGGTCGAGCCAGTGATCACGACGGGCGGCCTGACGGTGGACCTGGCGGCGCGGCGTGTCACCCGCGACGGCCGCCCGATCCACCTGACGCCGACCGAGTACGACGTGCTGAAGTACCTGCTGCAGCACGCCGACAAGATCGCGACCCATCGGACGCTGCTCGCTGCCGTTTGGGGCGCCGAGTTCGCCGACCAGACGCCGATGCTGCGCGTGTTCATCAAGCAACTGCGGCAGAAGGTCGAGCGCGACCCGGTCCAGCCGCGCCTGATCGTCACCGAGCCGGGGGTCGGCTACCGGCTGACGCGGCAGGAGTAGGTCGTCGGTGGGGGAGCGGCCTACTCGCGCTCGATCATGGTGATGGCGGCGCGCAGGTAGCCGAGCGCCCAGGCCATGCCGGCGTGCCAGGGCGCGGCGCACTCGGTGCGCGGTGTGTGGTCGGGGATGAGCACACCATCGTAGCCGTGCCTGGCATACAGGCGCAGCGCCCGGATCATGTCGACGTCGCCCTCGTCCAGGAAGACCTCGCGATAGTTCGGGACTTTGCCCTGGACGTTGCGGAAGTGGACATAGGCGATGCGGCCCTGGCCGGCGTAGCGGTCGATGGCCTCGTAGACGTCCATCTCACCCTGCATCTCGGCGATGGTGCCCTGGCAGAACTCGAGCGCGTTGGCCGGGCTGGGCACGATGTCGAGCAGGCGCTGATACAGCTCCGGCTTGTAGACCAGGCGGGCCGCGCCGCGCAGCGATGGCAGCGGCGGGTCGTCGGGGTGCGCTGCCAGCCGGACACCGGCCTCCTCGGCCACCGGCACCAGCTCGGTCAGGAAGTACTCCAGGCGGCTCCAGAGCTGCTCCGGCGTGACCGTGCCGATCGTGCCGGCGGGGGCGTTGGGGTCATAGACCATGTTCCAGACCGTGCCGTTGGGGATCGGGTCCTGCGGCGGCGCCTCGGCCGCGACGTAGCCGACCGACTCGGCGCCGCCGCGCGCCCACGGCCCGCGCGTGCGGCCCCAGACGCCGGCGATGCTGAAGTTGTAGCCCATGATCGGGATGCCGGCGCGGCCCATGGTGCGGATGATGGTCTTCAGCCCGTCCATCTGCTCGGCCTTGCGCGGGCCGTCGAGCAGGATGTCGTGCCAGTGGTGCGGCTCGAAGTTCTCGATCGCCGCCAGCTCCATGCCCTCGGCGTTGATCATGGCCCGCAGCCCGCGCAGCTCCGCCTCGGTCCACAGCGGCGAGCGGCCGGCGGCGTCGAGCGGCACGCCGCGCTTGCCGGAGGTCGTCCAGTCGGGCAGGTGAGCGACGATGTGCGTCGCGCCCACCTGGCGAGCGAAGCGCACGTTCTCCGGCGTCAGCAGGTGCGGGTAGAGGCCCAGGCCAAGCTTCACGGTCGTTTCCTCCTCAGCGGGCGTGGTCGCCAGCGTGGTGTCAGCGCATCCTACACCAGGAGGATGAATGTTGGCGGCCATGGACCGCACGCGCAGTATGCGGCACCTCCACGACTGCATCGGCCACCGACGATGGCTACTGCTCCTTGGGCGGCACGATCTTGATGTGGTCGCCGTCGAACTCGAGCAGCACGCGCCGGTCCTTGACGCCGAGCCGGTCGAGGTAGTCGCGCGGCACCTGCAGGCGGCCGGCCGAGTCGAGCACGACGTACTCATCGTGGGTGGCGGTGTCGCCCTCGGCGGCTTGCTCCTCGGCGTCGAGCTGAGCCACACGGCGCACGACCTCTGCGCTGGTCTTGCCGTCGCGGATGGCGACGAAGCGCTCGACCTGGCGCGCCAGCGACTGGTCGTGCGTCACGATCACGATCGTCGTATGGTAGGTCGCGTTGATCTTGCGGAAGATGTCCAGGATGACGCCAGCGTTGGTGGTGTCGACCGAGCCGGTCGGCTCGTCGGCCAGCAGCAGCGGCGGCCGGTTGATCAGCCCAATGGCGATGGCGACGCGCTGCTGCTGACCGCCGGAGAGCTGATTGAGCTTGTGGTGCATCCGGTCACCCAGGTTGACCATCTCCAGCAGCTCGCGCGCCCAGGCGCGGTTGGCCGGCGAGACGTTGCCGGCCAGCGCCAGCGGCAGTTCGACGTTCTCCAGCGCCGTCAGGTACGGCACCAGGTTGCGGCCGGTGTTCTGCCAGACGAAGCCGACGACCTCGCGCTTGTAGCGCACCTGGTCGGCGCCGGTCAGCTTGCCCAGGTCGCGCCCGCCGACCAGCGCCCGCCCGGCCGAGGGCGTGTCCAGCCCACCGAGGATGTTCAGCAGCGTTGACTTGCCGGAGCCGCTGTTGCCGATGATCGCCATCATCTCGCCGCGGCGGACGATCAGGTCCAGCCCCTGGAGCGCGAACACCTCCAGATCGGCGATCTTGTAAATCTTGACCAGGCTCTCGCAGATGATGAACGGCTCGCCAACGGGGATGTTCTCGTAGCGGCCGCGGGCCGTGCCGACGACGTACTCGCGGGCGACCTGACCGATGCGCCCGATCGACGGCAGCGACGGCAGCGACGGCGCCTTGAGTGACGGCGGCTTCGGCAGTGACTTCACCATGTGGCTATCCGTCCTCGCCCAGCTTGACCGCCTGGTGGATGTTGAGGCGCGCCAGCAGCGTGATCAGCCCACCCAGCGCGACGGCGAGCATGATGCCCAGCACCACGTAGATTCGCAAGTTGTCGGTCCAGTCGGTCACGATCAGGAAGCGCGGCGTGCGGCCGGTGGCATCGGCGCTGACCTGCAGGAACGGCACGAACAACTGCGATGCCCACAGCCCGACCGCCGTGCCGACGCTGACGCCGATCAGCGCCAGGAAGATCGTTTCGAACGACAGCGTCGTGATGAGTTGGCCGACGGAGAGACCCATGGCGCGCAGGACGCCGAACTGCAGCGTCCGCCGGCGCAGCGACAGGAAGGAGTAGAACAGGAAGCCGATGACCGTGATGACGGCGGCGACGATGAAGCCGATCGAAAGGATGCCGAACAGGCCGGTGCGCTGCGGGTCGCGCCGGGTGACGATCTGCTGCGAGCGCTGGTCCTGGGCGCTAACGACGATGTTGCCCTTGTCGGTCAGTTGGGCAATGATGTCGCCCGCCTTCGCGTCCGGTGTGAGCTGCATCCAGACGTTGTAGGGCTGCAGGCCCGTCTTGTCGAGGATGTAGTCGATGTTGCCGATGAAGAAAGTCTCCTTCTCCGGGTAGAAGGTCGGCCAGTAGTCGACGACGCCGGCCAGCATGAACTCGGTCGGGCGCTGGTTGACGATCAGTGTCACCCGGTCGCCGGGCTTGAGGTTGTTGTTGACCGCGAAGTCGCGCTGCGCCAGGATGGCATCCTCGCTGCTGCCGAGGAAGTTCATGTATACCTGCAGCGGGTAGTCGGCGAAGTCGCGCCGCCACCAGGTGACCTTGGCGAAGTCGGTCCAATCGATACCCATCACCCGCGCCTCACCGCGCGTGGCCCGGCCGCCGATCTGCGGCTGGGCCTTGACGGTCAGCACCCTCGAGGCGGTGGCGATGCCGGGCACTTCGTAGTGGATGCCGAACGGCGGCTCGGTCCAGGTCTGGTCTTCCTCGTTGAACTGCCAGGCCTCGCTGACGACCAGGTCCGGCCCGATCGAATAGGCGACCCGGTCGATGAAGTTCTGGCCCAGCGTGCGCGCGGCCGACGCCGAGTAGGTGCCGAGCGCCAGCGTCAGGATCATCAGCAACACCAGCGCGTTGTACTGGCTAGGCTGGCGCGAGAGCTGGCGCAGCGCCATCAGGATGCTGACGCCGGGCAACTTGCCGCTGACCCAGGCCAGCAGGCGGACGATCCACGGGAGCAGCCGCAGCGTCAACAGGCCGAAGGCCAGGATGAACACCGCCGGGATCAGCAGCAGGAACGGGTCGACCAGCAGGTTGCCGGCCTGGTCGGCGGCCAGGATCGAGGCGCGGCTGCTGAGCGTGGTATAGCCATAGTAGGCGACGCCCAGCAGCAGGATGTCCAGGAAGAATTTCTGCCACAGCGGCGTGCGCGTGCTGCGCGCGACCTGGTTCTTGTAGCTGACAATCGAGTAGCGGGCGGCGGCGATCGCCGGCAGCAAGGTCGCCAGGATGGCGACGGCGACGGCGCCCAGCGAGTAGAGCCAGGTCTGGCGGGTCATCTCGACGTTCAGCGGCGCGCGGTCGACGAACAGCAGGAAGCCGTAGGCCGCGCCGATGACCTGAGCCAGGAAGACACCGAGCAGCGGGCCGATCAGCAGCGCCAGGCCGCCGATCAACGCCCCCTCGATCAGGTAGATGCCGACGATCTGACCGATGCTGGCGCCGCGGCTCTTGAGGACGGCGATCTCGTTGCGCTGCTGATCGACGACCAGGTTCGACGTAATCATCAGGAAGTAGAGCACCATGCCCAGGATGGGCAGGCTGAGCGAGTAGAGCAGCAGCCGCAGGTAGAAACTCTTGTCATCGTAGAGCAGCAGGTACTTGTCGGGCGATACTTCCAGCCGCGTATCTTGCATCAGCAGCGGCGAGCGTGTGTTGATCGTCTCCAGGCCGACGCGCACGTCATAGACATCGGCGATGCGCAGCGGCTTGTGATCGAAAACGTAGTACCAGGAGTACTCGTGTGCCAGCGCGGTCGGGTCTTCCAACAGCTTGAAGAAGACCGACTCATGCACGAAGAAGCTCTTGTCGAAGATCGCCGGGTCGTAGGGCCAGTAGGCGTCGCGCGGATTCTTCGGTCGCCAGACGCCGACGACGGTGACTTTGGCGACGGTCGACGGCGGGCCGTCGGGGTCGAACTTGCCGCTGCCGTCCGGCTTGAGCGGCTTGCCCAGCGGCACCAGGAAGGTGCTGCCGACGACGAAGTCGAGCTTGTCGAGCGCGTCCTCCAGCACGACCGCCTCGATGGTCGTGCCCGGGCCGATCTGGTCGGTTGGCAGGCGACCGTCGACGATATCGATGTGGTCCCACAGGCCGGTCTGGTACTCGATGGCGGCGTAGCGGGGCTGGGCGGGATTGACCTTGGTCGGGTCGGCCGGCTCAACCGGCATGACTTCGAGCGCGCCATAGCGCACGTACTGGGTGATCGGCAGCCGCACCAGCGACGGCACCTGCTTCTCGAAGAAGGTGGTGACGGTCTGGAACTGCTCCATGTTCGTCCGGCGCGCGAAGTTCTCGATGTGGCGCAGGAAGACGGCGCCGGCCGGCCGCGTCGTCGCCTGATCCAACTCGCGCACCAGCAGCCGCTGGAGGGCGGCGTCGGAGTAGAGCGGGATCGCCGAGACGATGCCGACGGCGATGATCAGGCCGGCGATGGTCGCCAGCAGCAGGCGCACGTTATTGCGGATGCGCTGGACGACCATCCAGAGGATTGAGACGAAATTCACGCGCCCTCCCGCCGCCAGTCAGCGTGGGTGATCGACCCGCCGCGAGCCTGGCTCGCCGGCTACTGGCCGATCACCCGATCGCCTTCCTTGAGCCCTTTGGTGATCTCGGTCTCCGTCTGAGTGACGATGCCGATCTCAACGTCGATCTCGCGCTTGCGCCCGTTGGTCGTGATCTGCACGTAGCGCCGACCGCCGAAGGCGCGCAGCGCCGCGTTCGGCAGGATCAGCACGTCCTTCTTCTCGCGCAGGATCAGCGTCAGCCGGCCAAGCATGCCGATCGCGGCGATCGACGGCAGTGGCGCGGTCGGATTGAGCTTGAAGGTGCGCCGCAACTGGGCCGGCAGCGGCTTGCCGTCGAGCGTCGTCGCGGCCGTGTTCGGCAGTTGCGCCAGTTCGGCCGGCAGCTTGTCGTTCGGCAGCTTGTCCAGGACCATGAACGCCTTCTGGCCGACAGCGAGCCGGGTCGAGTCGCCCTCGTTCGTCAGTTCGGCGCTGATCTGCAACTCGGCCGGATTGGAGACGGTGATGACCGGGATGTAGCCCTGGACGATCTCGCCGGGTCGCCCCTGTGTCTCGGTGATCAGGCCATCAAATGGCGCAATCAGTTGCGATTCGAGCAGTTGCGTGCGCAGGTTGTCGTAGGTGAGCCGGGCAGCATCGTAGTCGAGCTGGGCCATCTGAATCTCGAAGCGGTCGGCGCCCTTGGCGCGCGCCTGATCGACCTTGACCTGAGCCTTGCGGGCGGTCATCTCCGCCAGCGCCACGCGCGTGTCGAGATCGCCGACCTCGAGCTGAGCCATGATCGTGCCGGTCTTGACCTTCTCGCCGGGAATGACCGACACATTCTTGAGCCGGCCCTGGGCCTTGAAGTAGAGGACGGCCTCCTGGGCGGCGGTGAGCCGGGCATTGACGATGATCGTCTCGACGAGATCACCCCGGCGCACATCGTAGACGGCCTTGGTCGTCTCGGCCGGCGTCGGGATCGGCGTCGGGTTCGCCTCCTCCTCGCGCGGCAGAATGCTGCACCCAGCCGCGACCACTGCCGACGCCAGCGCGCTGGTTAGCAGCCGCCGCCGGCTGAGGCGGGCGCCGGCGAGTGCCGGTGCGAGGTGGTCGGGGCGGGTGTGGCTGAGATGCATGCTGCCCATCCTGGTACCGTCATGGGGGTCGGTGGCCGGTCGAGAACGCGGCGTCATGGGAGGTGGATCAACTGGCCGTCGACGATCTCATGGGTGATGTCGGCGATCTCCATGATGATCGGGTCGTGCGTCGTCAGGCAGACCGTCACGCCCTCGGTCTCGATCACGCGCCGAAACAGCCGCATAATGGCCAGGCCGGTGTGGCTGTCCAGCTCGCCGGTCGGCTCGTCGGCCAGCAGCAATGCCGGCCGGTTGACCAGCGAGCGGGCGATGGCGGTGCGCTGCTGCTCGCCGCCGGACAACTCGAAGGCACGATGCTTGGCGCGCTTGGTCAGGCCGACCATCTCCAGCAGATGGGCCACGCGCTCGGCGCGCTGCCGCGCCGGCATGCCGGCGATGCGCAGTGGCAACTCGACATTCTCGTAGGCCGACAGGATCGGCATCAGCGCGAACGACTGAAAGACGAAGCCGATGCGGTGGCGGCGCAGGCGCGTCAGCGCGCCGTCGCCCAACCGGCCGATCTCCTGGTCGTAGAACCAGACGTGACCCGAGGTCGGGCGGTCCAGCCCACCGATCAGGTTGAGCAGGGTTGTCTTGCCGGAGCCGGAGCGGCCCTTGAGGGCGACCATCTGACCCGGCTCGATCGTCAGGTCCACCCCGCGCAGCGCGTGGACCTGGCCGCCGTGGACATTGAAGGTGCGGGTCACGCCCTCGGCGCGGATGACCGCCACACCTGGCGGGGCCGGCGTGTCGATCTGGCTCGCCGTCACGTCGTCTCCCGTTTGGGCGGCGCTGGCCGCTCGCGTCACCGTCGCCGTCTCACTCCAACTGACGATGCCGGGGGCTGCCGATCACCGTCCCTACAGCGAGATACGCTCAGTGTATCAGATTAGATGCCACCGGCGCGGGCGATGGCGGCTGAATTGGCGCGTTCGCCAGCGCGGCCGGACGCTCCAGAACCCGCACGCCGCCGCGGCGGTAGGCCTCGTCGAGCAGCTCGACCACGTGGCGCACGCGCACGCGGTCGGCCGCTCCGGCCGCGCGCAGGCCAGCCTGCAGTTGCAGCAGGCAGCCGGGGTTCGCCGATACGACGACGTCGGCGCCGCTGGCCAGCGCGTGGCCCGACTTGCGTTCCATCAGGCGACGCGACAGCGCCGGCTGGGTGACGTTGTAGACGCCGGCGCTGCCGCAGCACAGTGACGACTCGGCCATCTCCACCAGCCGGACGCCGGGGATGGCCGACAGGACGGCCCGCGGTGGCCCGGCGATGCGCTGGGCGTGGACGAGATGGCACGGCTCCTGGTAGGTGACGGTCAGGTCGAGCGCGCCCATGCGCGGGTCGAGCGGCAGCGACGCCAGAAACTCGCTGATGTCCTTGACCCTGGCGCTGAAGGCGGCGGCGCGCGCGGCGTAGGTGGGATCGTCGTGGAGCAGGTGACCATACTCCTTGAGCGCCGCGCCGCAGCCGGCGGCGTTGATGACGATCGCGTCCAGGTCCGCGCCGGCCCGTTCGAAGGCGTCGATGTTGCGGCGGGCCAGCATCCGGCCGCCCTCCAGATCGCCGGCATGCACGTGCAGCGCGCCGCAGCACTCCTGGCCGGCCGGTACGATCACCTCGCAGCCGTTGGCGGCCAGCACGCGCGCCGTGGCGCGGTCGATCTCGGCGTAGGCGGTGGACATAATGCAGCCACTGACGAGCGCGACACGGCGCGTCACCGGCCCGGCGGCGGGGCTGAAGCTCTGGCCGCGCGGGATGACGAAGTGGCGGGCCATCGGTGGCAGCAGTGCCTCCATCGTGTCCAGGCCGAGCAGGCGCAGCACGCCGCTGGCGCGCACCAGCCGCTGCAGGCCGCTGCGCTGGTAGAGGCGGGCGGTCGCGGCCACGCCGCGGAAGACGCGCAAGTCGCGGAAGAGTGCGCCGAAGACGACGGCGCGCACCAGCCGCACCCAGCCGGGCCGCGCCACGTGCCGCTCGATCTGATCGCGGGCCGCCTCCAGCAGCGCGCCGTACTGCACGCCGGAGGGACAGACGGCCTCGCAGGCGCGGCAGCCGAGGCACTCGTACATCTGGTGGACGAAGCCGGGGCTGTCCAGCGCCAGCCGGCCCTGGCCGACGGCCTTCATCAGCGCCAGCCGGCCGCGGGGCGATGAGGTTTCGACCGCTAACTCCGCGTAGGTCGGGCAGGTTGGCAGGCAGAAGCCGCAGCGGACGCAGGCGTCGATCAAACGCTCGCTCGGCGCGTCGCGGCCCTCGTAGCCGCGCAGCGGGGATGGGATAGCCATGGGTTGGTGATCTCCGTCGTGCGAGTCAGGAGTGGTTGGGCGATGGCGCAGTCAGCCGTCGCCCCTGGGAGAGAGTGTATCACCGATGCGGCTGGGGCCGGCGGCCGGACCCGTGGCGCCGGCGACGTTTATCCAGGTGTAGCCGAGCGACTGATGGAATGCGGCGCCGCTGGTGCGCCTGGAGGCCGGGCCATGACCGACATGCCACAGCGGCTGCCGTTGCCGACCGTGCCAGAGCCGGGTGGGCCGCTGTCGGGGCCGGACGCCGAGACAGGCGCGACGCCGGTCGAGGCGGGGCTGGGCCGTGGCCTGCGCTTCCTGCATGTCTGGACCTCGCGCACGCGCGAGGATGCCTGGAAGGCGATGCTGGGCGTGCACACGCTGATGGAGTTGCTCGTCGCCAAGGGCCTGATCACACCGGAGGAGCTGGAGGCGCAGGGCGCGGCGACCGCGCCGCGGGTGCAGGAGGCGTTCGCCGCCGACCCGCTGGCGCCAGTGCTGGGTGAGGTCGAGGACAAGTACACCGTCGCTTCGCCGGACATCGACTGCGCTGCCCGCTTCCACCTGTGCCGGGCGCGCTGCTGCACGCTGCGCTTCGCGCTGAGCGCCCAGGACCTGGACGAGGGCGGCGTGCGCTGGGAGTATGCCCGGCCGTACCTGATCGCCCAGCGGTCGGATGGCTTCTGCACTCACTGTCACCCGGCGACCGGCGCGTGCGGTGTCTACCAGCACCGGCCGGCCCCCTGCCGCAGCTACGACTGCCGCACCGACGATCGCATCTGGCTCAACTTCGAGGCGCGCATCCCGGCCGACTATGCCGCGCGCGACGCCATGCGCCAGGAGCGGCTGGCGAACGAGCGGGCCATGATCCGGCGCGCCAGCCAGGGCGACGGCGGCGACCGGTGAGCGGCCGGCGCGTCGTCCGGCCGAGCAGCGTGCCGCTATGACGCGGCGACAGTGGCGGCGCGCTGCGCCAGGAACGCCTCGGCCTGCGCTTCGCCGTCGGCGATCAGGCCGGCGAGGAAGGCCGGGTCGCGGTTCAGCTTGCTGACATAGCCGAGGCGCTCGCTGAGGGCGGGACTCATCTCGATCCAGTGGATGGCGATCGGCCTCAGCTTCGCCGTGACGATCGTGCCATCGATCAGCCAGTCATTGACCTTGCTGATGACATCTAGCTCGTGCGTGAGAGAGAGGTTGCCGGCCAGTATATTGCGCCGATCTTCGATCTCCTCAACAGTGGTCGGCTCGGTGTCCAGGCTGCGGGGGTTGATGCGGACGATCCAGAGCTCATCCGGCTTCTGCTCGACCGGGATGCCGGAGATCAGTTCCCGCACCGGCGGGTTTTGCGAGAGGAGACCGTCCCAGTAGACCTCGTCGCCGATGCGCACGCCGGGAAAGAGCGTCGGCAGCGTCGTCGAGGCCAGCACGGCGTCCAGACTGATCTCGGCGTTGCGCGAGTCGAACGCCTTGAACGTGCCGGCCAGCACGGCGACGGCACCGATGAGCAGCCGCGGGTCGTCGACCGGCTGCGTCACCTCGTGCAGCGGGAGATGCTTCGCCAGCAGCGCCCGCAGATCGAAGAACTCCGGCCGGGGCGTCAGGCGCTTCAGCCCCTCGGCCATCGCCCTGACCTCGGGCGCGTAGGGGCTGCTCTTGAGCGCGGGCAGGCGGCCCTGCATGTGCAGCCGGACCAGGCCGACGGTCCAGTCGTTCCAGACCTGCTCCCAGGGCAGGTTCGCGGCGTTGTCGCGCCAGAAGGCGTCGAGCGGCGCGACGGCGCGCTCGCGGTCCCAGGCGCCCTGGGCGATCTTGAGCAGGCCGACCCAGGCCAGCGCCGCGCAGATGGCGCCACCGGAGGTGCCGCTGAGGGCGCAGATCGAATAGCCGACACGCGGCTCGGCGCGCAGCAGCGTCTTCAGCACGCCGGCAGTGAAGGCGGTATGGCTGCCGCCGCCCTGGCAGGCGATGGCAACGCGGCGCGGCCGTGGTTCAGTCGGTGGCGATGTGGGCATGGCGGGTCTCCTTTGCTTTCGTACCCAGTACGCAACCGCCCCGCCTGTTCGCCCACCCGGCGTCATTGCGAACGACCGGCTGTTCCGGTTCAGCCGTGCGGGGCGGTCAGGCGCGGGCGGATTGGACGGCGGCGATGGCCTTCTTCGCCCGCTCGGTGATGATGTCGTAGGCGCCGGCGCGGACGGTGGCGTTGTCGACCAGGCTGCCGCCCATGGCGACGGCCACCGCGCCGGCCTTGATGTAGTCGCCGGCATTGTCCGGGCCGATGCCGCCGGTCGGCACGATGCGCAGCAGCGGCAGCGGCGCCAGCACGTCGC
>JADLAZ010000086.1 GCA_020849725.1 Chloroflexota bacterium | reverse complement strand
GCGCTGCTGATACTCGTCGATGAGCACGAGTCGGATCGGTACCTGCTGCGACCGTTCAACCACGCGGTAGCGCACGGATGCTGCTCCTCGTCCACTCGCTGGCCGGGCGCCGCCCGGGCGCCGCTCCCCAGCGATTATCCAGCGTCGACCGGCTGGCGACAAGACTGGTTAGCCACGGGGAATGGCGCTCAGACCCAGCACGACGCAGAAGAAGACGATCAGCGCGACCACGCCGATGACGATCGCCATCGTCAGTCGCCGCGAGCGAGCGGCGTAGGGACTGGTAGGCGAGGCCGGCAGGTTGAGCGCCGGCCCATCCAGCATTTGCGCGCAAGCACGACAGACGCGCGCGGCCTCCGGGTTGTCGGTTCCGCACTGGGGGCAGATCACACGCTGGCCTCCATGACCCTGCAGACGGCCCGCCGCGCCGTCCTGGCCGACCTCAGCGTCATATACCATGCCGCGTTGGCGCCCAGCCAGAACCGCGCGGCGGGAAAGACGGTAAGATACATTCGGTACACACACGACAGAGATCACAAGGGGGCACACCGGCATGACCAAGCCAGGCACAATCGGCGAACTGCGGGCGAGTGGCTACCGGGTGTTGACTGTCCGCGAGGAGATGCGCAAGAACCTGATTGCCAAGCTCCGCTCCAGTGAACCGCTGTTTGCGGGGGTTGTCGGCTATGAGGACAGCGTTGTCCCGCAGATCCAGAACGCGATTCTCTCGGGTCAGGACATCGTCTTGCTGGGCGAGCGCGGCCAGGCCAAGACTCGCATCGCCCGCAGTCTCGTCAGTCTGCTCGATGACGAGGTGCCGATTATCGCTGGCTCGGAGGTCAACGATCACCCGTATGCCCCGATCTCCGCCTTCGGCCGCGCCCAGCTCGAGGATCGCGGCGACCGGACGTCCGTGGCCTGGGTTCAACGCGACCAGCGCTATGGCGAGAAGCTTGCCACACCCGACACGACCATCGCCGACCTGATTGGCGAGGTCGACCCGATCAAGGTCGCCGAAGGCCGCTACCTGGCCGACGAGTTGACGATTCACTACGGTCTCGTCCCACGCACCAATCGGGGCATCTTTTGCATCAATGAGTTGCCGGACCTGGCCGAGCGCATCCAGGTCGGCCTGCTGAATATCATGGAGGAGCGCGACATCCAGATCCGCGGCTACCGAGTGCGCCTGCCGCTGGACGTGTACGTCGTCGCCAGCGCCAATCCGGAGGACTACACCAACCGCGGCCGCATCATCACACCGCTGAAGGACCGGTTCGGCTCGGAGATCCGCACCCACTATCCGCGCCTGCTCGATCACGAGATCGCAATCATGGAGAGCGAGTCGGTTCAGTTCGCCGACGATGGCGTGGCCATGGCGACACCGCCATTCATGAAAGAGATCGTGGCCGAGGTCACGCACCTGGCCCGCAAGCACCCGGATATCAGCCAGCGCTCGGGCGTGAGTGTGCGCGTATCGATCTGCAACTACGAGAATCTGATGAGCAGTGCGCTGCGGCGGGCGATCCGGCTCGGGGAGAAGACCGGCGCCCCGCGCGTCAGCGACCTGCCGGCGCTCGTCGCGTCGACGGCGGGCAAGATCGAGCTTGAATCCGTTGGCGATCTCAAGGAAGAGAAAGTGATCGACAAGCTCGTGCAGGGCGCGGTGCTGAACGTGTTCAAGCGACACTTCGATCTGGACGAGTTCGGGGACATGCTGCAACTGTTCGAGAATGGCCAGCGCATGGAGGCCGGCGACGCCATGGCCAGCATGGAATACGTCCATCAGGCGGGTCGCATCCCCCAGATGCGCGATGCGACCGCCAAGCTCGGCGCGAAGGGCGACCCGGCCGTCGTCGCCTCGGCAGTCGAATTTGTCCTCGAAGGGCTGCACCTGTCGCGCCGGCTCAACAAGGACCGGCACGCTGGTCGCGCCCGCTACCGGCGATGAGCGGGACGGCTCGTGACGTTATGTCACGACGGGCGGTGGCAGGTAGGTGATGGTCGGTTCGGCCGTCGGCGCGAGGAACGCCAGCCGGCTGATCGAGGCTTTGGCTGGGTAGTCGGGCTGACCGCGGAGGCTGGCAACGACGAGCGGGCGGTCTGCCAGGCCGACACGCGCAATCATAATCGGGTCGGCGTGGGAGACGCAGACGACGTGGCCGCCGGCGTGGCGGCGGGCCAGCCGGCGCACGAGGCGCTCCATTCGCTGGAACACCGCCGGAATACTCTCATCGCCCTCAGTGGCCCGAGAGAAGAAATCGAAACCGATCGTGTCCAGATCGGCCGTCGGCCGGCCCTGCCAGTGTGAGCCGACTTCGGTGAGCAGCCGGCTGACACGTACCGGTGGGGTGGACGGGTGGCCACGCGCCAGCAAGAGGGCGGTCTGGCGGGCGCGCAGCAGTGGGCTGGTGTAGATGGCGACGATGGGCCAGCCTGCACAGCGCGCCGCGAGCGCGGTCGCCTGGCGACGACCGAGATCGCTCAGTCCAAAGCGCGGCAGCCGGCCGTAGAAGACATCCCTGGGATTGTACACGTCGGCGTGCCGCACGAGGTCGATTGTCGTCATGCGCGTGTCCGGTCGATCGCGGGCTCAGCCCTCGGCGCCAACGCCAGCCCAGCGGCCTGGCGGCTCGTTATAGTAGCACCAGGCGCCGCGGGGCGAGGAGGGTGGCGGGCGTGGAGCAGTACGCTGAGGTGGCCGTCGATGCACCCTCCCTGCGAACCCAGACACTCACCTACCGCGTCCCGGAGCCGCTGACCGGGGCAACGGCAGTCGGACGAGTCGTCTGGGTGCCCGTGCGGCGGCAGTGGCGCTTGGGCGTCGTGCTGGCGCTGGGCACAGACGCGCCGGACTTTCCAGTGCGCGACGTGCACGCGCTGGCCGAGCCGGCGCTGTGCCTGACAGCGGGTCAGATCGGGGTCGGCCGCTGGCTCAGCCGGCGCTACCTGTGCAGTCTATTCGATGCGCTGCGGCCAATGCTGCCGCCGGGAGCAACGCACCGGGCCGTCATCGGCTGGGAGCTGACGCTCCCGCTGGCGCCGGCCGACCTTGCCGCTCTGCCGCCGGTGCAGCGTGATCTCGCTCAGCTGGTGGCCACGCGCGGCCGAGTCACGCTGGCTAGCGCCCGGGCCGCGCTCGATCGACGGGGTGTGGCGGGGGCGGCGGCAGCGCTGGTGCAGGCCGGCCTGCTGCGCCAAGTTGTGTCGCTGCACGAGAGCACGCCGGTGCGACGCACCGAGACACGCCTGACCGCGGTGCAGACTAACGCCACCCTCACCCCGAAGCAGCGGCTGGCCCACGATTTCATCCTGCGCCACGCACCCCGAGCGGTCCGCGCCGCCGACGTCCGCCAGCACACCGGCGTCAGCCAGGCGGTATTGACGGCGCTCGTGCGCGCCGGCCACGCAACGCTCAGCACCGGACCGGCGCCCGGTCCGACCCGTCCAGCGCCGACACACCAGCCCGCGCCGACCCTGACACCCGACCAGGCTGCGGCCTGGAGCGCGATTGCCGCGGCTGTCGCCGCGCGGCAGTACCGGCCACTCTTGCTCCAGGGCGTCACCGGCAGCGGCAAGACCGAACTCTACCTGCGCGCAGCGGCAGCGGCCCTGCGCCAGGGACGGGGCTGCATCCTACTCGCGCCGGAGATCGCACTGGCGACGCAGCTCGTTGAGCGCGTCGCCGATCGGTTTCCGGGGCAAGTCGCCATCTTGCACAGCGCGCTGACCGATGTCGAGCGCCACGAGCAGTGGCAGGCGGTCCGCGACGGCGCTCGGCGCGTGGTCGTTGGGCCACGCTCCGCCGTCTTCGCGCCGGTCGCCGATCTCGGGCTGATCGTCCTGGACGAGGAGCATGACGCCGCCTACAAACAGGACGCGCCACCGCGCTTTCACACGCGCGCCCTCGCCGATCACCTGGCGCGGCAGGCAGGCGCGACCCTCATCCTGGGCAGCGCCACGCCCGATGTCGTCACCACCTGGGCCTCCCACCGCGGGCTGGTGCGCCGGCTTGACCTACCGAACCGAGTCGCGACGGCCGCCAGTGACACCGGTGCGCCACTGCCGATGCCGACCGTCGAGATCGTCGATATGCGGCGCGAGTTACGCGAAGGTAACACGGGCCTGTTCAGCCAGGCGCTGCAGACCGCGGTCACGCGCGCGCTGAACGCTGGCGAGCAGTCGCTGCTGTTCCTGAACCGGCGCGGTGAGGCCACGATCGTGCTGTGCGGCGCCTGTGGTCACGTCATGCAGTGTGATGCGTGTGACGTGCCGATGGTCTACCACCGAGTCGGAGAGCGGATGATCTGCCATCGCTGCGGTGCGCGCCGTCCGCCACCTCGGCAGTGTCCGGTCTGCGCCAGCCTGCGGGTGCGCTACTTCGGCGCCGGCACGCAGCGGGTCGAGGCGGAAGTGTCCGCGCTGTGGCCAGGCGCCCGCATCCTGCGCTGGGACCAGGATGTCATCTCGCATCAGCGAACCCATGCTGACCTGCTGGCGAAGGTGCGCCGACACGAGGTAGACATCATCATCGGCACGCAGATGATCGCCAAGGGCCTGGACCTGCCGCGCATCATG
>JADLAZ010000085.1 GCA_020849725.1 Chloroflexota bacterium | reverse complement strand
GGTGGCGCAGCGGACGAGCGCGGGGGTGGTGACCTATCTCCACGGCGACCACCTGGGCAGTGTGAGTGCCGCTACCAGCAGCAGTGGGGCGGTGGTCAACGTCCAGACCTACACGCCGTGGGGCGAGGTGCGCACGGGCGATATCCCGCAGACGACGCGGGACTTCACCGGCCAGCGGCGGGATGGGACGGGGCTGCTGCACTACAACGCGCGCTCCTATGACCCGGGGCTGGGGCTGTTCGTGTCACCGGATACGATCGTGCCGGGCACGGCCAGTGGCGCGGGTGGGGCCGCGGCCACGGTGGGGCCGGACGGGCAGGCTGGGCTGGCGCTGACGGTGGGGTTCCACGAGCCGGGGTTCAATGCCACACTGGGGCAGGCGCACCGGGCGCTGCTGGCCAACGGGTTCTTCGACCGGGCGACGCCGCCGAGCGCGGGGCCGGCCAACCCGCAAGCGCTCAACCGGTATGCCTATGTGCTCAACAACCCGATGCGCTACACCGACCCGACGGGGCATGGCACGTGCAGTTACATTGGATGTGGGGGGGAAGTCGTCAACAAATCCGACAAACCTGTCAAAATTCTTGGCAGTATTCGTTATGGCGATCGATCTATGGAAGAATCGTGCCAAAGTCAATTCGGTTCTCGGTGCGAATGCGATGCCTTCGGCTGTGCCGTTGCGAATATAGAGATAATCTTGCAGCCAGGAGAAAGATCGTTGAAACATAGAATAGCAGATATTGATGACATTGTGGTTTTAGAGGAAGGCGATGATTACATTGCTTTCCGCGTGGGCAACCACGAGAGCATTGACTTCTTGGGCGATGATGGTCATGGGATGCGATTCATATCCCATGTCAAGATTCGATTGCCTGACGGAACCTATTTGCCGCTCGATAGGACAATTGTGGGGGTGACATATTGGACGTATGCAGAGATCTACCAGGCCTTTACTGACCCCGGGCCGAAGCGCGGCAAGTCTGCCTACCTACAGGAGTGTGTGCTCTACTCAGGCTGTTTCACGTGACGACCTCCCCCCCGTCCATATCCAATCGATCGTCTATTGTTGGAAATATCTATCTCCTCGCTAGCTTGCCATGGCTGGTGTGTGGAGTGGGCCTCACGGTGCGCTGGCCACAAGGCTCAGGTCAGCCCTGGGCCAGTCAGATCGGTGCGCTTGCCCTCGTCGCCCTCGCCGCGTCGCTGATCGGGCTCACTGCCGCCGTGCTCCTCCTTTGGTCAGGTAGAGCATTTCGTTCTTCCGACATAGTTGCCCTCACCCTCGTCATGACTGGCACAATCTGCTTCATCGTGGCTGTTGTGTCGTCGATCGTTAGTGGTCAACTGTATGGCGTGTTTACTTCGACCCTCGCCCTAGGTGGTCTCGGTATCTTCTGCCTTGGCTATACAGCAGTACTGTTTCGCTATTATAGTATGATGACAGGCACATCCATGCTTCCCTTGGTGGCGCTTGTAAGTCCTGTAGCGTACTTCCTTGGCATGCTCGCCATCCCGGTCTTTAGCGAAGCTGGCTCGACGCACATCGTGCCACCACTGTTTCTCCTCTTATTTGGAGCAGGATGGTTCGGGCTTGGCCTAAGCTCTGTTCGCGGTTCTTAGGCTAGGGCATGGCTCTCTGTAACTCCTCCACTGCTATGCCGCTAGGATAAGAAATAGCTCGTCTTTCGCACCAACACGCACGTGTCGGGCGCGATCAGTAGGGCCGAGGATTGCATGGAGCCATCGTCGGACCGGATGCCCAGGCGGAGCTTGCACCGCTGACGGTCGGCTTCCATGAGACCGGCTTCAACGCCCGACTGGCTGAGGAACACCGGTCGCTGCTGGCCAACGGGTTCTTTGGGCGAGAGACGCCGCCGAGTGCGGGACCGGCGAATCCGCAGGCGCTCAATCGGTACGCGTATGTCCTCAATAACCCAGTGCGCTACACCGACCCGACCGGGCATATCATTCCTCTGCTGGCGCTTGCCGTCGTATTGGGCGGAGGTGCTGCTGCCTTCGAGACAGCAGCCGTGGTACTGGCCGCGATTGGCTCAGCCGTCGTCGTGATCGGCTGCATCGAAAACGACAGCTGTCGCCAAGGAATCATCGACCTCGTGAACGCAGGGACGGCTACTGCTGCGGGCCTTGTTGACCTATTGCAGGCGAAAGCGCCTCCCGGAACCGAGGGGTTTACCGGCCATGGAGAAGAGCGGGCAGAGGGAAGTCGTGGTGACGGTGGCGTGTCGGATGCTGCTATGGCAGATGCCATCCAGAACCCTGTCCGCGTCGACCGGGGCGTTGACTCTCAGGGGCGTCCTTTTGTCAAGTACACGGGCAAGGATGCCGTCGTAGTTGTAAACCCGGAAACTAGAAAGGTGGTATCAACCTACCCGCTGAATCAGACGGGCAGGCGGGATAGCTGAGAAAAGCGGCGCGTCGTTCAGTCTCGGCAGCGCCGGACGATCATCACGTTCTCCGGCTAATGCGCGATGAACAAATGGGTGTTGCTCATCGCCACCGCGATAGCCCTTCGGCTCGCTGCTCCTATCCTCGTTCACACCGTGGTCGACACACTACAGAGGAATCTCCAATGCTACCACCTTCGGCCGAACTCACCGATGCGTCTGGCAATCGCATGACCCTCATCATCTATGGCTACCAGTTTGAGCAGGCCGACGATGTGGACGACGCCAACTGGCTTGTTGTGGGCGTCGAGGCGACCGATGGACAGACGCAGTGGGCGGCCACGGACGCCGCACTCCTCACCTGGGAGGTCGCCCAGCTGAGTCGCTGGCTGCGTGAGGTCGCCACCGGTAATGCGTACACCGCCAGCCTCGCCTTCATTGAGCCGATGCTTGTCTTCGCGGCGCACGGAGATGGAGCCTCGCTTCGCGTGACGGTGACTTTGGCCTATTCGTTCCGCCCCCCGTGGCTCCCTGCGTTTGAGACGTGGCAGGTCCGGCTGTGCCCCAGCGTAGCCGATGTGCAGGCCTGCGCTGCTGCCCTTGAGGCCGCCCTTGCGCGCTTTCCAATCCGTGACCCAGCGGGTGGTTAGGGCTGTTCGAGCTCGACCTGCCGGCCAACCTGCAGCGGACCCTCTACCCGTTCGGTGGGCAGCTGATCGCCCAGCGCACGTTCCTGGTGAGGCAGCCGTCCAGCACGCTGGTGTATCTGCATCAGGACCACCTGGGCAGCGCCAGTGCGGCCACCAGCAGTAGCGGGGCGGTGCTGAATATCCAGACCTACACGCCGTGGGGCGAGGTGCGCACGGGCGACCTGCCGCAGACGACGCGCGACTTCACGGGGCAGCGGCGGGATGGGACGGGGCTGCTGCTCTACAACGCGCGCTCCTATGACCCGGGGCTGGGCCTGTTCCTCTCACCGGACACGATCGTGCCGGGGACCGCGAGCGGGGCAGGTGGGGCGGGGCTGGCAGCCTTGACGGCGCCTTCCACGAGTCGGACGTCCTTGCGGGGTCCAATGCGGAGAACTGATACCTGGCAGATGCCGGCGGGTGCGCTTCAGTGCGCGACGGGAACACCGCGCAGCGCCGCGATGACATCCGGCACGGTCGCGATCACATCATCGATCTCGTCGTCGGTCGTGTCGCGGCCGAGCGAGAAGCGCAGCGCGCCGCGCGCGATCTCGGGCGGCAGCCCCATCGCCGTCAGCACGTGCGACGGCTCAGTCGAGCCGGCGGCGCAGGCCGAGCCGCTGGCACAGAGGATGCCGGCTAGCTCCAGCTCGATCAGCAATGGCTCGCCCTCGACGCCGCCGACGCAAACGGAGGCCAGACCCGGCAGGCGGCGCGTCGGGTGGCCGGTGGCGCTGACGCCCGGCACGGCCGTCAGCCCGGCCAGCAGCCGACCGCGCAGCCCCGTCAGTCGCGCCGCCACCGCCGCGCGCTCGGCTGTTGCCAGGTCCAGCGCCGTCGCCAGTCCGACGATGCCGGGCGTGTTCTCGGTGCCGGCGCGGCGGTCACGCTCCTGCCCGCCGCCGTGGATGAGCGGGTGCAGCCGCACGCCGCGCCGGGCGTAGAGCACACCGACGCCTTTCGGGCCATAGATCTTGTGCGCGGCGATGGTCAGCAGGTCGACGCCAAGCGCGGTCACATCCAGGTCGAGCGCGCCGGCCGCCTGGACGGCGTCGGTGTGCAGCGGGATGCCGCGCGGGTGGGTCAGCGCCGCGATCTCGGCCAGTGGCTGGACCGTGCCAACCTCGTTGTTGGCCAGCATGACGCTGACCAGCACGGTGCGGTCGTCGAGCGCCGCCGCCAGCGCGTCCAGATCGACCAGCCCCGTGCCATCGACCGGCACATAGGTGACGCGGAAACCGTGGCTGCGCTCCAGGTCCTGGCAGGCGTGCAGCACGGCGTGGTGCTCGATGGCGGTCGTGATGACGTGGTCGCCGCGGTCGCGGTTCGCCAGCGCCACGCCTTTGATGGCCAGGTTGTCGGCCTCACTGCCGCCGCCGGTAAAGACGATCTCACCCGGCCGCGCGCCCAGGCAGCGCGCCACGGTCGCCCGCGCCTCGGCGAGCGCCGCCGCCACCTGCTGGGCCGGCGCGTAGCGACTGGAGGGATTATGGAAGGCGCTGCTGAAGAACGGCCACATCGCCTCCAGCACCTCGCGCCGGACCGGTGTCGTGGCGGCGTGATCGAGGTAGATCAGATCGCTCATGGCGGCCTCCCACTCCCGGCAGCGCGGCTACTCGAAGGCCAGATCGAGGCTGATATCGAGCGCCGGCGCGGAGTGCGTCAGCGCGCCGACCGAGATGAGGTCGACGCCGGTGGCGGCGACGGCGCCGATCGTCGCCAGTGTGATGCCGCCGCTGGCCTCGGTCAGCGCCCGCCCGTCCACGCGGGCGACCGCCGCTCGCAGCATCTCGATCGACATGTTATCGAGCAGGACGACATCGGCGCCGCCGGCCAGCGCCGCGTCCAGTTGGTCGAGTGTCTCGACCTCGACCTCGACGCGCAGCGTGTGCGGCGCGGCGGCGCGGGCGCGGGCGATGGCCGCGCCGATAGTCAGCCCCTCAGCGGCGGCGGCCAGCAGGTGGTTGTCCTTGATCAGGATGCCGTCGGCCAGGTTGAAGCGGTGGTTGTGACCGCCGCCGGCGCGCACGGCGTACTTCTCCAGCACCCGCAGACCCGGCGTCGTCTTGCGCGTGTCGATGACGCGGGCGCGCGTGCCCTGGACCGCCGCCACGTAGCGGGCGGTAATGCTGGCGATGCCGCTCAGGCGCTGGAGGAGATTGAGCGCGACACGCTCGGCACGCAGCAGGCTGCCGGCCGGGCCGCGCACCTGGGCCACGACCGTGCCTGGCATCACCGGCGTGCCATCGGACACCAGCGACGTGACGACGACAGCCGGGTCGACGGTGGTGAAGACGAGCGCGGCCACCGGCAGCCCGGCCAGCACACCCTCGACTTTGACCAGCAGATCGCCGCGCGCCGCCTGGCCGCCGCCGACCGGGCCGACGACCGTGTCGGTCGTGATGTCGCCCCAGGCCAGATCCTCGGCCAGCGCCGCCTCGACCACCGGCCGCATCTCCCGCGCGCTCGGTGTCGCGACCCGCGCCGGCGCTACCATCTTCGCCTCAGCCATCGCGTGGTCCTCCCGTTGCCGCGCCGGCGCGCAGCACGACGTTGATGTGCCGCCGCCAGTGCGGCGATGACTCGGGATAGTCGGTGCGGTAGTGGGCGCCGCGGCTCTCGGTGCGGTGCAGCGCCGCCTCGACCAACAGCCGTCCGGCCAGCGCCAGGTTGGCCGTCTCATGCTCGGCGCGCGTCGCCGGCGCCGGCTGCGTGGTCAGCAGGCGGTCCAGGTCGGCGCGGGCGGTCGTCAGACCGGCGCCGTCGCGCTGCAAGCCGGCGCGCTCCCACATCGTCGCCTGGACGGTGGCGCGGACGGTGTCCGGGGTAGCGGCGCCGGCCGCACCGGACAGGACAGGCACGGCGGCGATGACGGACTGGTCCGGCTGCCACGGTCCCTCAGCGTCATCGCTCGTCGCGCCGCCGGCCAGCGCCACTGGCATCGCCGCCGGCCGCGCCGCCAGCAGGTGGGTGACGATGCGCTCAGCAAAGACGACACCCTCCAGCAGCGAGTTGCTCGCCAGCCGGTTGGCGCCGTGGACGCCAGTGCAGGCGACCTCGCCGGCGGCGTACAGGCCGGGCAGGCTGGTCGCGCCCCACAGGTCGGTGCGGACGCCGCCCATGCTGTAGTGCGCCGCCGGCGCGACTGGGATCAGGTCGCGGGCCAGGTCGAGGCCAAAGCCGGCGCAGGTGGCGGCGATAGTCGGGAAGCGCTGCCGCACCCAGTCGGCCGGCCGGTGGCGCAGGTCGAGGGAGACGCACGGCTGGCCGCCGGCCTGCATCTCCGCCAGGATCGCCCGCGCCACGACATCGCGCGGCGCAAGATCGGCCAGCGGGTGATAGGTGGCCATGAAGGCGCGGCCGGTGGCATCGCGCAAGATGGCTCCTTCGCCGCGCACCGCCTCTGAGATCAGGAACGGCGGCGCGCCGGTGAGCGCCAGCGCCGTCGGATGGAACTGGTAGAACTCCAGGTCGGTCAACGTCGCGCCGGCCCGCGCCGCCAGCGCCAGGCCGTCAGCCGTCGCCACCGGCGGATTGGTCGTGCGCTGGTAGAGTTGGCCAGCGCCGCCGGTCGCCAGCACGACTGCGCCGGCCCGGTAGCTGACCGATTGGCCGCGCTCATCGAGCGCCGTGACGCCGGTGACCGCGCCGCCCGGCGCGCGCGTCAGGGCTGTGACGAGCTGGCGCTCGCGCACGTCGACGCGAGAATCGGCCAGCGCCCGCTCCAGTGCGGTGACCATCGCCGCGCCGGTCGCATCGCCGCCGGCGTGCAGGATGCGATTGAGGCCGTGCGCTCCCTCGCGCCCGAGCGCCAGCGTACCATCCGGGGCGCGATCGAACGCCACGCCGAAGCGCAGCAGGTGCCGGACCGCCCCCCGGCCACCTTCGGTCAGGGCGTAGACCGGCGCCGGTTCGGCCAGGCCCGCGCCGGCGGTCAGGGTGTCGGCGGCGTGCAGGCGCGGCGCGTCGGCGGCGCCAACGGCAGCGGCCAGCCCGCCCTGAGCGTGCCAGGTGTTGCTGTCGCTCAGGCCGGCCTTGGTCAGCAGCAGCACGCGCGCGTGGGGCGCGGCCAGCACCGCCGTCGCCAGGCCAGCGATGCCGCTGCCGACGACGATGAGATCGTAGGATGCTTCAAGGTGATTCATCGGACGGATCCTCATCGACACTCATCACTCGTCATGGCAGGGCCAGCATCCGATCGAGGGCGATGCGCGCCTGGGCGGCGGTGTCGGCGTCGACGGTGATGCGATTGACGACCTGCCCGTCGACCAGTGCCTCCAGCACCCAGGCCAGGTAGGCCGGATGGATGCGATACATCGTCGAGCAGGGACAGATGATTGGGTCCAAGCAGAAGATCGTCTTGTCCGGCTGCTCGGCCTGCAGGCGACGCACCAGGTTGATCTCGGTGCCAATCGCCCAGCTCGAGCCGGCCGGCGCGCGCCGCACGGCGTCGACGATGAACTCGGTCGAGCCGTCCAGGTCGGCGGCCTGCACCACCTCGCGCCGGCACTCGGGATGCACCAGTACGGTCACGCCCGGGTAGTCGGCGCGCGCCTGGGCGATCTGGCGCGTGTTGAAGCGAGCGTGGACGGAGCAGAAGCCCTTCCAGAGGATGAGCGTGGCGTCGCGCAGCGTCGCCTCGTCCAGCCCGCCCATCGGCAGGCGCGGGTTCCAGACGACACAGCGCGCCTGGGGGATGTTGAGCTTGTCGGCGGTGTTGCGACCAAGGTGCTCGTCGGGGAAGAAGAACAGCCGCTGGCCGCGCGCCAGCGCCCACGCCAGCGCCTTCCTGGCGTTGGACGAGGTGCAGACCAGGCCGCCGTTGCGGCCACAGAACGCCTTCAGGCTGGCGGCCGAGTTCATGTAGGTGACCGGCACGGTTCCCGGTCCACAGATCGCGGTCAACTCATCCCAGGCGGTCTCGACGTCGTCGATGTTGGCCATGTCGGCCATCGAGCAACCGGCGGCCAGGTTGGGCAGCACCACCTGCTGGTGCGGACCGCTGAGGATGTCGGCGCTCTCGGCCATGAAGTGGACACCGCAGAAGACGATGGAGTCGGCCTCGGGCCGGCCGGCTGCCTGCTGCGAGAGCTTGAAGCTGTCGCCGCGGAAGTCGGCATGGCGGATGATCTCATCGCGCTGGTAGTGGTGGCCGAGGATGACCAGCCGACTTCCGAGCGCGGCGCGGACCGCCTCGATGCGCGCAGCCAGCGCGGCCTCGTCCAGGCGGGTGTAGAGCTCGGGGATCGCGCCCTGCAGCGGCGCGTCGACCGGGGCGACGTCCCACTGGCTGGCGCCGGGACCGTAGGTCGGCCGTGGTCGACGCGTCGGGGTAACCGGCGGCAGGTCAAAGGCCCAGGGCTTGGTCGTTAGCTCGGTGCTGCACGTCGCGGGAACAGTGGTGGCCATGGAACGCGTCTCCTTGCGTGAGTGCCCGCAGCTTCGTGTCGATACGACACGAACTGAGGGTAGCACGCCCGGGGTGTCTTGTCAACCGACAAGACCCGCGTGAGCGGCGCCGCTCACAGGCGGGGCGTCCGGCCGTGGCCCCAGGGGATGGGACAGCGGATGCCAGCCGGGACGTGCGGCGGTGAGCCTATGCCTGAGGGACCGGCCGCGTCAGCCGCCAGCCCTGGACCAGCAGCCCGACCTGGGTGAAGCCGACCGGCAGCAGCAGCGCCGCCAATCCCCAGCGCAGCAGGCTCAGCCAGCCCGGCAGCGCCGCCCGCAGCCGCGCCACCTCGCGGCGCAGGTCGTCGACCAGCACCTGGTAGCGGGTGATGACGGTGCGGGCGCTGGTGATCGTGTCGCCCAGCTCGCCCAGGTTGCGCTCCATCGCCGCCAGCTGCGCGCGCGTGCTGGTCAGCGTGTCGGCGGTGGCGCGCAGATCTTTCTCGATCGCCACCAGCGGCGCGTTCAGGTCGTCCAGGCTGGTGGCGACGGCAGCGATGCTGGGCGCCAGCGGTGGCGCCGGCTCGGCCGGTCGAGCGCCGGGAATGAACCGGTTGATGGTGTCGAGCGTGGAGTCGACCAGCCGCGCGCCCTGCTCGGCCGCCGCCAGACCAGTGCGCACCGAGCGCAGCGTGGCCGGCACCTCCTGGCCGACGACACCGGCGACGCGGTCGGTCGCCTCGCGCGCCGTGCCGAGGCCGGTCCCGACCTCGGCCAGCAGGCGCTGCGTCGACACCAGCGTGATGCCCGCCCGCGTCAGCGCGTCGCCAGCGACGACCAGGCCATCGGCGGTCACTGTCAGGCTGGCCGTCGCCAGGTCCAACTGCCGCAGCAACGCCACCTCGGCCCGCTGCTGGGCGATCCCGAGCAGCAGGAAGCCGGCCAGGCACATCGTCAAGCCAAGCGCACCCATCACCAGCAGCGCGCGACCGAGCCGCCGCTCCCACGCCGCCGTCATGGCCCCACCGCCACGTCTCGCGCCATCGCGTCAGTACAGGCGGGTGGCATAGCTCTCTGCCACCTGCCGCTCCAAGTCTTCCACCGTCTGGTCGGGCGGCCTGGCCTGGTCGAAGAGCATGCAGGCCAGCGACGGCAGCGTCGCCCGCGCTGGCCAGGTAGTGGCCTCCCACAGTCGCGAACGCTTGAACGCCTTGGCGCAATGCAGGAATGCCTCGTCGACCTGCACGCCGATGGCCACCAGTGGCGGCTTGCCGCGCGCGGCCAGGCTCGCCAGCAGGTCCGGGTCGCGCGTCAGCCAGGCGCGGCCGTTGACGCGCAACGTCTCCTCGAAGCCGGGAATGAGGAACAGCAGCCCGACCGCGCCCGTCTGAACGACGTTGCGCAGCGTGTCGGCGCGGCGGTTGCCCGGGCGCTCGGGGATGACCAGCCGGCGCTCGTCCAGCACGCGCACGAAGCCGGGCGCGTCGCCACGCGGCGACACGTCGGCGCCCCCGTTCGCGTCGGTCGTGGCGACGGCGACGAATGGCGCCAGCGCGATGAAGGCGCGACAGTGCGCATCGAGCGCCGGCAGTTGCTTCTTGATAACGAGTTCGCTGGGCGTGCCGAGCAGCGCCCGGATACCGTCCTCGGAGTCGATCGTGTCGCGGAACGGCGGCGCGACGGTCGGTGGCATGGGCGCTCCTCTGGTCTGGCACGGCGGCAATAGCGTGGCCCGTGACGCGATCGTCGCCACCCGTCCTGCTTGGCCTGCGGCATCATAGGGTGCGGCGGCGGCAGCGGCAAGGCGAGCCGGCGCCGCGCTTGACACGCGACTCGCCTCGGCCTACGCTCTGCCTATGCAATAGCACGTGCTCACGACCTCAGGCGAGATCGTCACCGTGCAGCCGACACGAGATGGCCGACCACCCGAGCGGCAGTTGACACCGCGCCCATCGACGCTGGGTGGCGCGGCGCTCAGCGTCGCATCGACCATACGGAGGGCCAGGTTCGCGCCATGCCGAGAGCCACCAGGACCCCCAAATCGTCGTACAGCGCGGGCACGCCGCTCGACTTCCGCGAGACGCTGTGGGCCGCCGCCGACAAGCTGCGCGGCCACCTCGACCCGGCCGAGTACAAGCACGTCGTCCTCGGCCTGATCTTCCTCAAGTACATCTCCGATGCCTTCGAGGAGCGCCATCAGCAACTCCAACTCTGGACGGCCGACCCCAGCAATGACTGGTACATCAAGGAGCCGGCGGCGCGTTTCGAGGTCACGGAGGACCGCGACGCCTACGTCGCCGAGAACGTCTTCTGGGTGCCGACCGAGGCGCGCTGGGCCGGCTTGCAGGCGCACGCGCGGCAGCCGACCATCGGCACGTTCATCGACGACGCGATGGTCGCCATCGAGCGCGAGAACCCTACCCTGCGCGGCGTGCTGCCGAAGGACTACGCCCGTCCCGACCTGGACAAGTCCCGGCTCGGTGAGCTGATCGACCTGATCGGCACGATCGGGCTGGGCGACGCGGCCAGCCGGTCGAAAGACATCCTCGGCCGCGTCTACGAGTACTTTCTGAGCCGCTTCGCCAGCGCCGAGGGCAAGGGCGGCGGCGAGTTCTACACGCCGCAGGGCATCGTGCGACTGCTGGTCGAGATGCTGGAGCCGTACCGGGGGCGCGTCTACGACCCCTGCTGCGGCAGTGGCGGCATGTTCGTCCAGAGCGAGTCGTTCGTCGAAGCGCACGGCGGCCGCATCGGTGACATCGCCGTCTATGGACAGGAGAGCAACCCGACCACCTGGCGGCTGTGCCGGATGAACCTGGCGATCCGCGGCATCGACGGCAACCTCGGGCCGCGCCACGCCGACACCTTCCACGACGACCGGCACAAAGACCTGCGCGCCGACTTCATCCTGGCCAACCCACCCTTCAACATCAGCGACTGGGGCGGCGAGCGGCTGCGCGAGGACGCCCGCTGGGCCTACGGCGCGCCGCCGCCCGGCAACGCCAACTACGCCTGGGTGCAGCACATCATCCACCACCTGGCCCCGACCGGCGTGGCCGGCTTCGTGCTGGCCAACGGCTCGATGTCGTCGAACACGAGCGGCGAGGGTGAGATCCGGCGGCGCATCGTCGAGGCCGACCTGGTCGACTGCATGATCGCGCTGCCGGGGCAACTCTTCTACACGACGCAGATCCCGGTCTGCCTGTGGTTCCTGACGCGCGGCAAGGGCGGCGGCCACGGGGGATGGGGAGCGGGCGGCCACGAGGGCCGCCCCTACAGGGACCGGCGCGGCGAGACGCTGTTCATCGACGCGCGCAAACTCGGCACGCTGGTCGATCGCGTCCACCGTGAGTTGTCGGAGGCGGAGATCGCCCGCGTCGCCCAGACCTACCACGCCTGGCGCGGCGAGCCAGAGGCGGGCGCGTACGCCGACGTGGCCGGCTTCTGCAAGAGCGCGACGCTGGCCGAGATCAAGACGCACGGCTACGTGTTGACGCCGGGGCGGTACGTAGGCGCGGCTGATGTGGACGATGATGGCGAGCCGTTCGCGGACAAGATGGTGCGGCTGGTGGCAACGCTGCGCGAACAGCAGGCTGAGGCGGCGCGGCTGGACGCGGCCATCGCTGCCAACCTGCGGGAGCTTGGCTATGGCGGCTGACAGCACAACCGCGTGGGAATACGGCAGGGCCACCCCCATCCCCCGCGTAGGGGCAACCCTTGTGGTTGCCCGGTCCCTGGCCCATCCCATCACCGGCGACCAACCAGAACCGGGCAACCACCGACCGGGCAACCACCGACCGGGCAACCACCGACCGGGCAACCACAAGGGTTGCCCCTACACGGCGATGACGGGCATCGGCCGGAGCGTGACCACCCAGGCGGCACGGCCGGACGCTGCCATCGCCGGTTACCTGCGGGAGCGTGGCTATGGCGAGTGAGTGGTGCGATGTGACCTTGGGAGATGTCGTCGAACTGAAGCGTGGTTACGATCTTCCACAGCAGAACCGCACGCCCGGAGATGTACCACTGGTTTCATCGTCAGGCGTAACGGACCATCATTCCGAAGCGATGGTGAAGGGGCCAGGCGTCGTCACGGGACGCTATGGCACTCTAGGACAAGTATTCTATATCTCTGAGGACTTCTGGCCACTAAATACGACGCTGTACGTCCGCGACTTCAAGGGCAACGATCCGCGATTCATTGGTTACTTCCTTCGTTCCCTTGATTTCTTTGCTTACTCGGACAAGGCAGCGGTGCCCGGTCTGAATCGGAACCATCTCCACCAAGCCAAGGTCCGAGTACCTGCCGACATCGCTGAGCAACGCGCCATCGCCCACATCCTCGGCACGCTCGACGACAAGATCGAGCTGAACCGGCGCCTGAGCGCGACGCTGGAGGCGATGGCGCGGGCGCTGTTCCAGTCCTGGTTCGTCGACTTCGACCCGGTGCGGGCCAGGGCGGCCGGGCGCGACCCGGGCCTGCCGCCGCACCTGGCGGCGCTGTTCCCGGACGGCTTCGAGGAGTCGGCGCTGGGGGTGGTGCCGCGAGGGTGGGTGGTACGCGCGCTGGATGAGGTCGCGCATTTCCTCAACGGCCTGGCTCTCCAGAAGTACACGCCCGGAGATGGGCCATCACTGCCTGTCATCAAGATCGTACAATTGCGGACAGGAAACGTGGGCGGGGCTGACCGTGCCAGCGCGGACATCGCACCTGCGTATGTCGTGAATGATGGGGACATTCTGTTTTCATGGTCGGGCTCACTTGAATGCGTGCTTTGGGCTGGTGGCGGTGGCGCACTCAACCAGCACCTGTTCAAAGTGACGCCCAAAGCTGGCTATCCACGATGGCTTGCATATTGGGGTATTCATCAACATCTGGACGACTTCCGCTACATAGCGGCTGGAAAAGCAACGACGATGGGACACATCCAGCGCCACCATCTGTCCGAAGCCTTGCTCGCTGTCCCGTCACCCGAGAGGTTGGCAGAGTTCGGCCCAATTCTTACTCCAATGACTGAGAGCCTATGGCAACGGGCTGTCGAGTCTCGCACTCTTGCCACCATGCGCGATGCGCTGTTGCCGAAGCTGATCTCGGGCGAGGTGCGGGTGGGTGAGGCGGCGCGGACGGTGGCGGAGGCGGGCGCGTGAGGTACGACCCGGACCGTCACCACCGGCGCTCCATCCGGTTGAAGGGCTACGACTACCGCCAGGCCGGCGCGTATTTCGTCACCATCGTCACCCAGGACCGGGCCTGCCTGTTCGGCGAGGCGATCGATGGCGGCATGCAATTGAACGACGCCGGGCGGATGGTGGAGATCACATGGACTGAATTACCGGGACGGTTCCCTGGACTGGACCTCGATGCATTCGTCGTCATGCCCAATCATGTCCACGCCATCATGGTAGTGGCGTCGCCCGCATTTGTAGGGACACCCCTTGTGGGTGTCCTCCCCGTCAACGCCCAATCCCCCACACCGGAACGCGCGGCGGCCACCGGGTCAGCCGACGATGGACCAACGGATGCCGGGGGAACGGATGCCGGGGGAACGGATGGGAGGACACCCACAAGGGGTGTCCCTACATCGGGGAGCGGCGTCGGGAGGGGTGCCCCGACATTAGGAGATATCGTTGGCGCGTACAAGTCGTTGGTCACGCTCCACTACACGCGGGGCGTGAAGGCGAACGGGTGGCCGGAGTTCCGTGGGCGAGTGTGGCAGCTCAATTACTATGAGCACATCATTCGTGATGAACCCGAACTGGACCGCATTCGGCGCTATATTGACGAGAACCCGGCTCGGTGGGCAGAGGATGACGAGAATCCGGCCGGACTTCATCGCACCATGACCCCGTAAAGGCACTCCTCATGCCGAGCCTGACTGAATCCATCGTCGAAGACGCCGCCCTCGGCTGGTTCACCGAGCTGGGCTACACCGTCCTGCACGGCCCCGACATCGCCCCTGGCCAACCGCAGGCCGAGCGCGCCACCTACGGCGATGTCGTCCTCGTCGAACGCCTGCGTGCCGCCCTTGCCCGACTGAACCCCGCCATCCCCGCTGCCGCGCTCGACGAGGCCGCCCGCAAGCTCCTGCGCGCCGACAGCCCCAGCCCGATCGAGCACAACCGCCACGTCCACCGCTATCTCACTGACGGCGTGCCGGTCGACTACCAGGCCGACGGCCGCACCGTCTTCGCCAATGCCCGCCTCATCGACGTCGACCGGCCCGCTGCCAACGACTGGCTGGCCGTCAACCAGTTCACCGTCATCGAGCACAAGCACAACCGCCGCCCCGACATCGTCATCTTCGTCAACGGCCTGCCGCTGGCCGTCATCGAACTGAAAAACGCCGCCGACGCGAACGCCACGATCAAGGGCGCGTTCAACCAACTCCAGACCTATCAGACGGACATCCCCAGTTTGTTTCCGTACAGCGCCGTGCTGGTCATCTCCGACGGCCTGGCCGCCCGCGCCGGCACGATCACCGCGGCCTGGGAGCGCTTCATGCCCTGGCGCACGGTCGATGGGGTCACGCTCGCGCCGCCGACCACGCCGGAGCTAGAGGTACTCATCAACGGCATGTTCGAGCGCCGCCGCTTCCTCGATCTCGTCGCCCGCTTCATCGTCTTCGAGGACGACGGCACGACGATCGACAAGAAGCTGGCCGCCTACCACCAGTTCCACGCCGTCACCAAAGCCGTTGACAGCACCGCCCGCGCCGCCGCGCCGACCGGCGACCGGCGCATCGGCGTCGTCTGGCACACCCAGGGCAGCGGCAAGAGCCTGTCGATGGTCTTCTATGCCGGTGCGATCGCCCAGCACCCGGCGATGGCCAACCCGACGCTGGTCGTCCTGACCGACCGCAACGACCTCGACGGCCAACTGTTCGACACCTTCGCCCGCTGCGCCCAGGTGCTGCGCCAGACGCCGGTCCAGGCCGACAGCCGCGCGCACCTGCGCGATCTGCTGCGCGTCGCCTCCGGCGGGGTCATCTTCACGACCATCCAGAAGTTCGCGCCCGAGCCAGGCGAGCGCTACCCGCTGCTGTCCGACCGGCGCAACATCGTCGTCATCGCCGACGAGGCCCACCGCAGCCAGTACGACTTCATCGACGGCTTCGCCCGCCACCTGCGCGACGGGCTGCCGCACGCCTCCTTCATCGGCTTCACCGGCACGCCGATCGAGGCGGCCGACCGCAACACGCAGGCCGTCTTCGGCGACTACATCGACGTGTACGACATCCAGCGCGCCGTCGACGATGGCGCGACCGTCCGCATCTACTACGAGGCGCGCCTGGCCAAGCTGGCGCTGAAAGACGAGGAGCGCCCCAAGATCGACCCGGCCTTCGAGGACGTCACCGAAGGTGAAGAGGCGGCGGTCAAAGAGCGCCTGCGCAGCCGCTGGGCGCGGCTGGAGGCGATGGTCGGCAACGAGCGCCGCATCGGGCTGGTGGCCGCCGACCTCGTCGCGCACTTCGAGGACCGGCTGGCGGCGATCGAGGGCAAGGCGATGATCGTCGGCATGAGCCGGCGCATCTGCGTCGAGCTGTACGACGCCATCGTCAAGCTGCGGCCGGATTGGCACAGCACCGACGACCGCCAGGGCGCAATCAAGGTCGTCATGACCGGCTCGGCCGCCGATCCGCCAACCTGGCAGCCGCACATCCGCCCCAAGGCCGCGCGCCAGGCGCTCGCCGACCGCTTCAAGGACGAGGCGGACCCGCTCAAGCTCGTCATCGTGCGCGACATGTGGCTGACCGGCTTCGACGCGCCGGTCATGCACACCATGTACCTCGACAAGCCGATGCAGGGCCACGGGCTGATGCAGGCGATCGCGCGCGTCAACCGCGTCTTCAAGGACAAACCCGGCGGGCTGATCGTCGATTACCTTGGCCTGGCCGAGCAGCTCAAGAAGGCACTGGCGACCTACACCGAGAGCGGCGGCCAGGGCGGCGTCGCCATCGACCAGGCCGAGGCCGTCGCCATCCTGCTGGAGAAGCACGAGATCGCCGCCGCCCTCTTCCACGGCTTCGACCACAGCGCCTTCATCACCGGCACGCCGGCCGAGCGCCTGCAACTCATCCCGCCGGCGATGGAGCACATCCTGACGCACGAGGACGGCAAGGCTCGCTTGCTGAAGGTCGTGACGGAGCTATCGAAGGCGTTCGCGCTGGCCGTGCCCGCCGATGCCGCGCTCGCCATCCGCGACGATGTCGCCTTCTTCCAGGCCGTGCGCGCCGCCTTCGTCAAAGCAACCGTCACCGACGGCAAGCCGGAGGACGAGCTGGACGCCGCCGTGCGCCAGATCATCAGTCGCGCCATCACCAGCGACGAAGTCGTTGACCTGTACGCCGCCGCCGGTCTGAAGCACCCTGACCTGTCGATCCTGTCCGATGAGTTCCTGGCCGAGGTGCGTGACCTGCCGCAGCGCAACCTGGCGCTGGAGGTGCTGCGCAAGCTGCTCAACGACGAGATCACGACCCGCGCCAGGTCGAACATCGTCCAGGGCCGCTCCTTTGCCGAGAAGCTGGAGCAGGCGATCCGGCGCTACCAGAACCGCACCATCGAGTCCGCCGCCGTCATCGCCGAGCTGATCGAGTTGGCTAAAGAGCTGCGCGCCGCCCAGCAGCGGGGTGAGGAGCTGGGCCTGAGCGAGTCCGAACTCGCCTTCTACGACGCGCTGGAGGTCAACGACAGCGCCGTCCACGAGTTGGGCGACGAGACGCTGCGCCAGATCGCCCGCGAGCTGGTCGAGACGGTGCGCCGCAACGCGACCATCGACTGGTCCGTGCGCGAGAGCGCCCGCGCCAAGCTGCGCCTGCTGGTCAAGCGCCTGCTGCGCAAATACAACTACCCGCCCGATAAGCAGGAGCAGGCCACCCAGACCGTCCTCCAGCAGGCTGAGCTGCTGGGCGCCGCCTGGGCAGCGTAGGGGCACCCCTTGTGGGTGCCCGCCGTGGGGTTGGTGAATCGGGCACCCACAAGGGGTGCCCCTACTTCGACCTGCCTCGGCGCTCCTTCGTAGTCGCTCAGTGCCGGACGTACTGGTTGGCGTAGCGGCGGAAGCAGGCGGCGCGCAGGTACGACTCGTCGCGGAACTCGGGGCCGAAGCGGGCCGGCGCCATCGGCAGCGCGTCCGGCGGCGCTTCGCCACGGACGATCCACTCCGCCAGCGCCCAGCCGTTGCCCGGCGACGGCGTTAGCCCGCCGACGCAGCAGCCGCTGGCGACGAAGAAGCCGCGCACGCCCGGCAGCGGCCCCAGCACCGGCCGGCCATCGGCCGTCATCGTCGGCAGGCCACCGCGGTGCTCGCGGATCGCGTTCTGGGCGAACACCTGCTGGAAGACGGGCAACTGGTCGGCCACCTGGTCGGCCAGCCGGCGCAGCACGGTCAGGTCGAGCGGCAGATCGGCGATCTGGAAGCCCGGCGGCTGCGCGTCGATGTCGACCTGCACCGGGTCGCGCTCGTAGCCGCCGAGCATCAGCCCGCCCTCGCACGGGCGGACGTAGACGTTGGCGTCGATGATGCGCGTGATCGGCTGATGGGGGTGAACACCCGGCAGCGGCGTCGTGATCAGCAGCTGGTGGCGCGTCGGCACAATCGGGATGCGCAGCCCGACGCTGGCCGCCACCTGGCGCGTCCAGGCGCCGGCGGCGTCGACGACGACCGGCGCCTCGATCGGGCCGGCATCGGTTGTCACGCCGCGCACCGCGCCGCCGTCGATCTCGACGCCGGTCACGGCCGTGTTCGCCAGCAGCGTCGCGCCCAGCCGGACGGCCGCCTTGACGTAGCCGCGCGGGATCTGGCCTGGCTCCAGGTAGACGTCGCGCCGGGCATAGCTGGCGGCCAGGATGCCCGCCGGCTGCAGGAACGGGTTGCGCTCGACGGCCTCGGCCGGCGCGATCAGGCGCACGTCCAGCCCCAGCCGGCGGGCGCGGGCGACCTCCTCCTCCAGTTGCTCGACGTGCTCCGGCCGGCGGGCGATCTTGAGGCTGCCCGGCTGCTCGTAGACGAGCGGCTCGCCCGTCTCCACCTGGAAGCGCTCGAGCTTGTCGATGCTCAGCGTCGCCAGCCGGGTCAGCTCGTCGCTGCCGCGCAGGTGGCCCGACAGCCCGGCGGCGCGCGGCGACGTCTGCGACACCGGCTCGTGACGATCGACGAGCGTGACCTGCCGGCCCAACTGCGCCAGGTGATAGGCGGTGCTGGCGCCGAACGCGCCCGCGCCGATGACGACCACGTCCGCCGATCGCGCCATGGGCTGCCTCCTTGGTCGTCGTCATTCCCGCCGATCGTGGCGCGCAGTCTAGCCGACGGCCGGCCCGCGCGACAAGGGCGCAGTCTACCCAGCCCTGTGCTATCCTGGGCTACCGCCACGCACCGAGGCGGGTCGGGCCATCACCACCGAGCCGGCGCGGCCAGATTCGGCGCCACGATCGCCGCGCCCGGTCAGAGCCAGCATCGTTAATGACTGTGTGCCCGCGTGTCCCACCGCCTCCGGCGGCCCGGGCGCCCGGGCCGGCTGCCACCCCCGGCAGCAGAGAGGAGAGGCGGCCCACATGCAGCATCAGGTCGATGAATTCCTGCGTTACCTGGAGATGGTGAAGGAGTTCTCACCAAACACGATCGCCGCCTATCGCAACGATCTCTCCCAGTTCATTGGCTTTCTGCGTCAGGCCGACGATGCCCCGCACTGGGAGGCGGTGACACCGGTCATCGTGGGCAACTTCTTGCTTCACCTGCGCGAGCGACAGTATGCCGACTCCACCATCGCCCGCAAGACGGCCGCCGTCAAATCCTTCTTCCACTACCTCACCAGCCAGGGGGTGATCGCCGCCGACCCGGCTGAGCGACTCGACTCGCCGCGCGTGAGCAAGGACCTGCCGCACGCCATCTCGGCCGACGCGATCAACCGCCTGCTGGAGCTGTCGCGCGCCACGATCACCCCGGAAGCCGTGCGCGATCGCGCGATGATGGAGACGCTCTACGGCACCGGCATGCGCGTCAGCGAGCTAGTCGCCCTCGATGTGGGCGACCTCAACATCGAGGACGGCGCCGTGCGCTGCAAGGGCAAGAGCGGCCGCCTGCGCACAATTCCTATCCGCCCGCGGGCACTTGAACCCGTGCGCGACTATCTGCAGCGCAGCCGGCCGGCGCTGGCCCGCGGTGGCGACACGCGGGCGCTCTTCCTCAACCACCGGGGCCAGCGCCTGACGCGCCAGGGCTTCTGGCTGATCCTCAAGGGCTATGCCCAGCAGGCCGGCATCGCCCACATCACCCCGCATACGCTGCGCCACTCGTTCGCAGCCCACATGCTGGACCGTGGCGCCGACCTGCAGGATGTGCAGCAGATGCTCGGGCACGTCAGCATCGCTACCACCCAGGTCTACCAACAGTTGCGCGAGCGCGGCGACGAGCGCGACACCGCCGCCATGCCGCCGGTCATTGTCATCGCCGAGTCATCGCTGAGTCCGGCCTCGTCCTGAGTCCAACGGCACGCACCATTATGCACGGCCGCGGGCCCCAGGCGATTGGATAGAAGCCAGCGCGAGCGGCGCCCACTCGACCGAGCGGTATCGTGTAAGTCAGCCCGATGGCTGACCGCGCACGCGGCGTGCCACACAGTCAGCCTGGCTCAGGAGGCGCCGGCGGTGATGACGGCGAGCATCACCAGGATGAAGTCGTAGACGCCGTGGGCGATGGCGCAGGTGGTCGTGTTGGTGCGCAGGCGCAGCAGGCCCAGCGCCAGCCCGATCACGAACACGATCAGCAGTCCATCCCAACTGTACTGGAAGGCATGGGCAGCCGTAAAGGCCAGGTTGGCCAGCACCAGGCCCAGACGGGGCTGGAGGACGCCACGCACCGCCAGCTCCTCGCCCAGCCCGGCGGTGATGGCGATGACGATGGCGCCGATCGGGGTAATCAGCCCGGCCATCAGCTTGGAGAAGGCGTTGCTATCAGTCTGCGGCAGGCCGAGCGCCTGCCACAGGCCGGTCAGCGCCGGCTCCAGCACCTGCACCAGCAGCACCAGCGCGATGCCGGCGCCGATGCCGATGCCGACCTGCACGAGCGTTGGCCGCACCAGTCCGAGGCGCGTCAGCGCGCTCGGCACGGCCCGCAGCAGCGGCCAGCCGACCAGCACCAGCGCGGCCGGCAACAGCCAGACCAGGAAGTAGATCTGGTCGAGCGGCCGGACGGCGATCTCACCCGCGCCAGGGAGGCTGATCAGCGTCAGCAGGGGCGGCTGTCCGCCCAGGGCGATCAGCGCCGCCAGCGGCAGCGTCGCCAGCGCGACCGCCGCCGACAGCCCGGCCGCGTTCATCGTCGACTCGGGCCGTAGCGGCAGCACCCGCGCCAGTGCGCGCCGCACCGCCGGCAGGAGGACGACCAGCGACAGCCCGTACAGCAGCAGCCCGACCAGCAGGAACAGGAAGGCCGGCCGCAGCAGCGTCAGCACCTCCGCCGGCGGTACGTCGCCGATCACCGGCAAGCGCCCACCGAGCGAGCCGAGCACGACCATGCCGAACGAGACGAGCAGCAGGCCGGCGTTCAGCACCAGCGCCAGGTACAGGTAGGCCAGCCAACGCGCCCAGCCGTGCCGCTCGCCCAGTGCCGCCAGCACCGCCAGTGCGACAAACGGCAGCACGTTCGCGCCCTGCGACAGGAACGGCGCCAGCTCACCGACCAGCCCCAGGACGATCAGCACGACCACCAGCACCGCCGCGCCCAGGCCGATCGCCAGCCAGGGCGCCGGCCGCTGCTCCGGCGCCGCCGGCTCGGTGACTTCGACCAGTGTCATACGTCAAGCTCCCTGTGGTGATGAGATGATGGTTCGGGTGGTGAGCGTTAGCCCCTGGCCCCTGGTCAGGAGGGAACAGATTCCGGTCGGGGGCGGGAGTTCCCCCTGATACGGGGGGCGGGGGTTGACTCCGTATCCAGCCGGTCAGCTGTGCCCGGGCAACGGCGGCTCGGGACGGCGTCGCGATGCCACGCCATCGGCTATACCCGCGCCCGGGCCTCGCTCTTTCACATCGGGGCGTCGACGCCGAATCTGAACCCGCGATTACCCGCTGGCGCGGTCGGGTAGGGCGACGACCGGCTCATCCTGGGCCAGGTCGTCGCCGGCCACGGTCAGCGTCTCGCCGGACTCCGGCAGCACGCGCAGGCTGGCGATGCGCAGGCCGTCCATCGCGTCGACGCGCAGCAGCAGGCCGTCGATCGGCACCTCGTCGCCTACCTCGGCCACCCGTCCGAGCTGGCCGAAGACATAGCCGGCGATGGTGTCGTAGGCCGGGTCGTTGACGTCCTGGCCGAAACGCTGGTTGAACTCGTCGATCGTCATCATGCCGTCGACGCTGTAGGTGCCGTCCTGGCGCGCGGCCAACCCCGGCGGCTCGTCGTCGAACTCGTCCTGGATCTCGCCGACGATCTCCTCCAGCAGGTCTTCCATGGTGGCGATGCCGGCCGTGCCGCCGAACTCGTCGACCAGCACGGCCATGTGCATGCGTCGGCGGCGCAACTGGCGCATCAGCTCGTCGATGTGGATCGACTCCGGCACGACCAGCACCGGCCGCATGACCGCCCGCACCGGCTGATCCATCTCCTTGCTGGCCATCGCCAGCACCGCGTCCTTCAGGTGGATGATGCCGATGATGCTGTCGATCGAGCCCTCATAGACCGGCAGGCGCGTGTGAGCGTGCTGGCCGGCGACGTGGTCGACGAACTCACGCACCGACATGTCAGCCGGCACGCCGGCGACCTCGGTGCGCGGCACCATCACCTGATGGGCCTCCTTGTCGGCGAAGGAGAAGACCTTGTGGATCATCTCCTCTTCGGCCGGCTCGAGCACGCCGCTCTCCTGGCTAGCCGTTACCAGCAGCCGCAACTCCTCCTCCGAGTGCGCCGCCTCGTGCGCGCCCGCCGGCTGCATGCCAATCAGGCGGACGACGGCGTTGCCCAGGCCGTTCATCGCATTGATGAAAGGGCCAAGAACCACCAGGAAGACACGCAGCGGCCCGGCGATGGCGAGCGCGGTCTGCTCCGCTCGCTGCAGCGCGATCGTCTTGGGCACGAGCTCGCCCAGCACGACATGCAGGACGGTGATGGCCGTAAAGGCGATCGCGACCGCGACGGCATGGGCGCTGACTTGCGGCCAGATGCCGGGTAGGCTGGCAAACAGCGGCTCAACCAGATGCGCTAGCGCCGGCTCACCGACCCAGCCTAACGCTAGACTGGCCAGCGTGATGCCGAGTTGCGTGGCAGCGATGTAGCTGTCGAGTTGCTCTTGCGCCAGCTTGACTCGGCGCGCGCGGCGGTTGCCCTCGTTGACGAGCTGCTCGACGCGCGAGCGGCGCATCGCCACCAGGCTGAACTCAGAGGCGACGAAGAAGGCGTTGGCCCCAACTAAGGCGACGACGGCCGCCAGGCGGAACGCCGTCCCAAGAAACCCGTCGTCCATTCCCCCTACTTACGAGGCCCGCCAACTCGATACCGGCCGGCCGTGGTGGCGACGATCCCACCCTGGCCGGCCGGCTGCCCGCGGGGCGCTAGGCCCAGGATTGCAGGCTGACCGGGTTGCGGGCCAACTCCTCCAACTTCGCCACGCGCTCCTCGACCGGCGGGTGCGTGCTGAACCACTTGCCGATGCCGCCGGCGCTGAACGGGTTCACAATGTACAACGACGCCTGGGCCGGTTGGGCCTGGTGCGACGGGACCATCTCGACGCCGCGGTGCAGCCCGCGCAAGGCATCGGCCAGCGCCAGCGGGTCGCCGGTGAACTTCGCACCCAGCGCATCGGCGGCGAACTCGCGCTGGCGCGAGATCGCCAGCTGGATCAGCAGCGCCGCGATCGGGGCGACGATGATCATCGCCAGCGCCGCCAGCGGGCTGCCGCCCTCCTCGTCGTCACCACGCATGCCGCCGAACATCAGCGCCCACTGCGCCATGTGCGCCAGCGAGGTGATCGCGCCGGCGATGACGGCGACAACGGTGGCGATGAGGGTGTCGCGGTTCTGGATGTGGGCCAGCTCGTGGGCGATGACGCCGGCCAGCTCGCGCCGGTCCAGGATGCGGGTGATGCCGGTCGTGACCGCCACCGCGCCATGCTCCGGGTCGCGCCCGGTGGCGAAGGCGTTCGGCGACGGGTCGTCGATGATGTAGACGCGCGGCTTAGGCATGCGGGCATAGGTCGCCAGCTCGTCGACCATGCGGTGCAGCTCCGGCGCCTCGGCCGGGCTGACCTCGCGCGCGCCGGACATTTTCAGCGCGATCTTGTCGCTGAACCAGTAGCTGATGCCGTTCATGACCAGCGCCATGCCGAAGGCGATCAGGATGCCGGATCGCCCGCCGATGGCGCTGCCGACCACCACGAAAAGAACCGTCAACCCCGTCAGCAACAGGGCCGTTTTGACTCGTGTCATCTATCCTTGAACTCCTCACCCCGCGGGGGTGCGTGTGGAACCAGCCCATTGTACCGGATTCACTCGATCGTGTACTGGACCGTCGCACTGAATCTTCGTAGCGGCGGCGGAAACGGGTTCATCGCCTCACACGAGCGGCGGCTGGCCGTCGCGGGCGACGGTGGCGAGCCACTGCGCCAGCGCCAGCGTCTTGGCCAGCGCCAGGCTGGCGATCTGGGCGACTGCCCGCCGGTCGTCCGGGGAGCCGGCGCGCTCGAGGTGGCGCGCGACATCGGCCAACTCATGATTCAGCCGGTCGAGATCTTCGTCCATCGAGCGGATGCGCGCCGCCAGTGCCGGCGCCGAGGCCGAACCGCTCTCGGCCGCCGCCAGCCGCTCGGCGATCTCGCGCAGCGTCAGCCGCTCGGCCTGCAACTCCTTGATCAGGTGCAGCCGCCGCACCGCGCGCGCATCGTAGCGGCGCTGGTGACCACTGGAGCGCGTCGCCGGCGCCAGCAGGCCGCGCTGGGTGTAGTAGTCGATCGTGCGCGAGCTGACGCCGCACAGCATCGCCAGCTCGCTGATGCGATAGGTTGCTCGCTCGGCGTTCTGCTCGCCCTCGCTGGTCGTACGTCATCACCCCTTTCGTCTGCCAGGCGTTGCACCGTCCTCGCCGGCCGAGCGCGCCGCCCACGGCCAGCAGTCTGACTCTACCAGAACCGACAGCACGTTCCAACACTCGTACGTGCGATATGCCGCGGACGGATTGACCTGTTGGGCGCCGGTTATCCATCGACCTCGGCGGCGGCTCGACGGTACAGCAGGCCCTGACCGTCGCCACTATCCGCCGCGCGCCCGCCGCTATCCACAAGACGGCCCTGAGCGTGGGCCGGGGCACGGAGGTCAGCGCCGGAGTTGAGACGACTGCCACCACCGGCGGAATCGTCGGTGAGCGCCCGATGGACTTTGCCGACCGTGGCAGCACCGTTGGCGGAGACGCCAGCTACAGCGTGCTGGGGCACGCGGCGAGGTCGAGTCAGGCCGTCGATTCGTCGCCGGGGGCACGGCGCAGCGCGCGGGCCAGCGCCAGCGCCTCGGCGGTGGTGGCAATTTCGCCGCGCAGGCGGGCGTCGTGGACGGCGGCCAGCAGCCGGCCGACAGCCGGGCCGGCTGGGAGGTCCAACTCGCGCATGACGGTCGCGCCGTCGAGCAGCGGCGGCGCGGCCAGCAGCGGCGCGATCGCCGCCCAGTAGCGGTCGAGCTCCGCCCGCAGCGCCTCTGTCGGCCGGTCGCGGCGCAGCGCCCAGATCAGCAGCAGCGCACCGGGCGCGGCTTCCGCCAGCGCCGCCAGCGCCCCGCGCCGGTCGCGCTCATCGGTCAGCGTGGTCGGTGGCGTCAGCAGGTCGTGGGCCCCCAGGACACGGGCGATGATGGCCGCTTCGGTCTGCTCGCGCCGGCTGGCGCGCAGCGACGTGGCGACGGTCGCCACCAGTGCCGCCGTCGCCGGTCGGTCCAGCCGCCAGGCGACGGCGGTCGCCCGCGTCAGCGCCAGCCAGCCGAGCAGCGCCGCCCGCGGCCGGCCGGCAGCCAGATCCTCGGCCAGCACCGCCGCCAGCGGCCCGGCCCGCGCCGGCTCGACCAGCGCCGGCAGCGTCCGCCGCGCCCACCCCAGCCGACCCATCGTCGCCTGCCGCGCCCGGCGCGCCGCAGCCGCCCGGCTCCCGGCCGGCGCGCGGGCGGGTCGGGCCAGCGCCGGCAGCGCCGCCAGCAGCACGCCGTCCCGCTCCAGCGCACGCACGACGCCGGCGGCGCGCGGGCTGGCCAGGACCTGGAGCACCTCGGCGGCGACCCGCTCGCGCGCCGGCCGGCGCAGGCTGCGGCGGGCGCGGCACAGGCTGGCCACCGTGCCGGCCGTCAGTCGCCAGCGGCCGCCGGCCGGCGGGGGCGGCAGCGTCGCCAGCAGGCGGTAGGCGCGCAGCACGCGCAGCGGGTCGGCCCTCAGCGCGCCGGGGCCGGTCAGCCGCACCCGCCCGCGGTGCAGGTCAGCCAGGCCGCCGGTCGGGTCGATGACCGCCAGCGGCCCGTCGCCGAGCAGCACCGCCAGGTCCAACACCAGCGCATTGACGGTGATATCGCGCGCCCGCAGGTCAGCGGGCAGGTCCGGGCCACGGTAGGCCGCCAGATCGAGCGTGCGGCCGTCGCGCAGTGCTACGCGCTCGGTTGGCGGGTCGTCGTGCAGCGGCACGCGCGCGGCGCGCAGCTGGGCCGCCAGCGCCCGCGCCAGTCCGCCGACGCCGCCGGGCAGCACCAGGTCGGCATCGATCGGCAGCCCTCCCAGCAGCAGGTCGCGCACCGAGCCGCCGACCAGGTAGACCGGCATCTCAGGCCGCCGCTCCAGCACCTGCCGCAACTCGGGCCAGCCGGCCGCCCAGGCACGCAGCCGGGCGGCGGTGGCGGCGTCGAGCGGCCGGGCTGTCCCGTCATCCATCTGGCGCCCTTCGCCCATCACGCCCTACCGACCGGCGCACAATGATCGGCCGGTGCGCCTCGCCGGTGCGCCTCGCCGGTGTGGGCGTTACCTCCCGCCGACGCCCCAGCAGCGCATCGCCACCGCGCGCCTTCGCGACCCAGTATACGGTTGCGCGGCCACCGAGCCGATGGTGTGCCCGCGAGTCCACGGGCTTCTCCACTTCTCCACACCCTGGTGGATAAGGCGACCGAACGCTCCGACGCCGCCAGCTGGCAGCGCGCGGGCGCCATCGTGGCGATTCCCCCTCCGGCCGGCCGCGATCCGCCGGCGATCGCCGCGGCGACCTGCCGGCAACTTGACGGATCGAATGTGGAAAACGGCACGCTGACGGTGGATAACCACGCCAGACGGTGGATAACTAAGTGGATGAGCGGTGGACAGGCGGCCCGCTGGCTAGCCCGTGCCAGTGAGGCAACACCGCCACGGTGGAAAGGTGGAGTCGTTTTCCACCGGTTCTCCACGCCCGGATCGACCGCCACACCGGCCGATTCTGGGGCTTTCACCACTTTCCACCGGGCCTACGGTGAACACGACTCCTGACTCCTTCTGCTGGTGGAGAACTGTCACCGGTCACCCGCGCACGGGCGAACCGGTTGGCGCGACACGCTATACAATGGGAGCGAGGGCAGAGCGCACAGCAGAGCGACGGGAGTGCGGGGTGATGGACGAGCAAGAGCGGCGCGCGCTCATCGAGCAGATCGTCGGCGATCGGTCGGCGATCTTCCGGACGATGCGCGCCGACTGGACCAAGGAGCTCATCACCGGCGAGTTGACGCTGCCCCAGGTGCGGGTCCTTTTCCTGCTGGAGCAGGCCGGTGGCCTGAGCATGTCCAGTTTGGCCGAGGCGCTGGGCAAGGCTCAGCCGACGGCGACCGGCCTGGTCGACCGGCTGGTGGAGGCCGGGCTGGTGGAGCGCGCCGAGCACGCCGCCGACCGGCGCGTCATCATCGCCCGCCTCACCACGACCGGCCACGACCTGATCGCCGGTCTGGCTGAGGCCGGCAGCGCCCACACGCGCCGCCTGATCGGCCAGCTCCCGCCTGACGACTTGCGAACCGTGGCGCACGCCTACGCCATCATGCGCCGGGAAGCGCGCGCGTGAGGGAGCGCGCCAGTGGGCCAGGAGACCAGGAGGATCGGGAAGGCGTCAGAGGGTCCTCACCCTGCTCTGCTCGCCTGATTCCGCGCCCTGGCCCGCTGGCCCGCTGGCCCGCTGGCCGCTTGACAGGCAGCACACCGATCACTAGGCTGCCAGCGTTCGCAGGATCAGGTCGTCGCGTCGCTCGTGTCGCGCCAAGGAGGCGATCGTGGCCGTCACCCGCCTGGATATCCGCGCCCGTGGTCTGTACGAAGGTGGTCAGTCGTTTGGCGACACGAGCGCCTACGAGCGGCTGGACGGCATCATCCGCTTCGCCGCCGATCCAACCTACCCGGCCAATGCCGCCATCGTCGATCTGGACCGGGCGGCGCGCAACCCTGCCGGACAGGTCGAGTTCGAGGCCGATGTCTGCCTGCTGCAGCCGGCCGATGCGACGCGGGCCAACCGGCGACTGCTTTTCTACGTCGTCAACCGTGGCCGGATGGGCGGCGTGCCGATGAGCGGCGCGGTCGTGCCGCAGACGCTGACCGACCGCATCGACCCGGGCAATGGCTTCCTGCTGCGCCATGGCTGGACGGTGCTGATGGTCGGCTGGCAATGGGATGTCGTGCGCCGGACCGGCTACCTGGGGCTGGAGGCGCCGCAGGCGCTGGCTGACGACGGCCGGCCGATCCAGGGGCGCATCGTCGTCCAGTTCCAGCCGAACGAGCCACACCAGACGCAGATGCTGGCCCACTGGCCGCTGCACCCACCGCCTGGTGATCCCGATTTCATTCACCGCCCCTACCCGGCCGCCGACGTCGACGATCCGGACGCGGTGCTGACCGTGCGCGACACGCCCGACGGCCCACGCACGACCATCCCGCGTGGAGACTGGCGCTTCGCACGCGACGACGGCGGCCGCGCCGTGCCGGATGACACGTTCGTCTGGCTCGACGGCGGCTTTGAGCCAGGCCGGCTGTACGAAGTGATCTACCGCACCCGCATCTGCCCGGTCGTCGGCACGGGGTTGCTGGCGATGCGCGACGCCGTCTCCTTCTGGCGCTACGCCGACGCGGCCGCCGGCAACCCCAGCGCCGGGCGCATCGATTACACGTTCGGCTTCGGCATCTCCCAGTGTGGGCGCTTCCTGCGCGAGTATATTTACCAGGGGCTGAACCTCGACGAGGCTGGCCGGGTCGTCTTCGACGGGCTGATCCCGCAGGTGGCAGGCGCGCGCCGAGGCGAGTTCAACCAGCGCTTCGGGCAGCCGTCGGTGCAGCACGTTGCTGGGCCGGGTCACCTGCCGCCGTTCGCCGACGACGAGCAGACCGACCCGGTCGGTGGCTGGAGCGACGGTCTGCTGCGCCGGCAGCGGGCGCTCGGCGGCGTGCCGCGCATCTTCACCACCAACACATCGTCGGAGTACTGGCGCATCGATGCCTCGCTGCTCCACACCGACCCGCTGGGCCAGCGCGATCTGCCGGAGCCGCCGGAGGCGCGCTGGTACCTGTTCGCCGGCACCAAGCACGGCCCGGGCACGCTGCCGCTGACGAAAGAGACGCCGTCCGGGGCGCGGCTGGCCAACGACGACAACATCGTCAACTACCATTCGCTGGTGCGGGCGGCGCTGGTCAACCTCGACCGCTGGGTGACGGCCGGCGTCGAGCCGCCGCTGAGCGCCGTGCCACGCCTCGCTGATGGCACCGCGATCAGCCGCGAGCGGGCGCTCGATCAACTCGGCGAGATTCCGGCGGCCGTGCTGCCGGACACGGCGGTGTTGCCGACGCTGCACCGGCTCGACCTCGGTCCCGACGCCGACCGGGCCGGCGGTCCCTTCCCGCCAGCCATGGGCGCGCCCTACCGGAGCTACGTGCCGGCGCTCGATGCCGACGGCAACGAGGTCGCCGGCATTCGCCTGCCCGACCTGACGGTGCCGCTCGGCACGCACACCGGCTGGAGTCCACGCGACCCGGCCACAGGCGGCGCCGGCCAGATCGTTGATATGCAGGGCTCGACGCTGCCGTTTCCGCGCACGTCGGCCGAGCGCGCCCGCGCCGGTGACCCGCGCCGGGCCATCACCGACCGGTACCGCGACCGCGACGACTATCTGACTCGCGTGCGCGCCGCGGCGCTGGCGCTGGTCGAGCAGCGGTTCCTGCTGGCTGAGGACGTCGATGGCGTCGTCGCCGATGCTGCCGCCCGCTGGGCCGCACTGGCGCCGGGCGTGGGTTGAGGGAGTCGAACACGGCTGAGGACGCGCCAGACAGGGAACGGCCGCCGCGGCTGCCGCCGCGATCTGCGTGGGGTACGTCAGCGGGCTCGACAAGCCGGCCGCGTTCATCGCCACTATCCGCGACCTCCTGATTACCGGCTAGTCTCCGCGCCCGCGTGGCGGTGCAGGTCGGCTGCCTACACTGCCTGGTAGCGGCTGTGCTACCATGCGCGCTACCGCCAGGGCGGGTCACGACACGGTTGGAGGGTGGGAGGAGGCGCCGATGGTCCGAGTCGTTATCAGCCAGTCGCTGCCGGAGGTCGCCGTCAGCCAGTTGCGCGCCGGGCTGGGCGACGGCTTCGAGGTGTTCGAGCTTGGCGGCCGGCCGCCGGAGGAGTTGCTGGCAGCGCTGCGCACCGCCGACATGGTGATCGGGCAGACCTACACGCCGGCGATGGGTCAGGCGGGCGCCAACGTCAAGCTCGTCCAGGCCCAGGGCGCTGGCACGGACGGCATCGATCGCGCCGCGCTGCCGCGCGGTTGCTACGTCGCCAACTGCTACGAGCACGACATCTCCATCGCCGAATTCATCATCGGCATGGCGCTGGCGGCCAGCCGGGATATCGTGCTGTTCGACCGCAACCTGCGCACCCGAGCGGATTTCTCACCGTCCGGCTTCTACGGCGGGATTCCCCAACGCGAGCTGCGGGGGCGCACGTTGGGCATCGTCGGCTATGGCCGCATCGGGCGCGAGACGGCCCGGCTGGCGCGGGCGCTGGGCATGCGCGTCGTCGCCACCAAGAGCCGCCCCGATCCGACGCTGGCGGCCGAGGATGGTCTCGACTGGCTCGGTGGCTCCGATCAACTCGCCGACCTGCTGGCGCAGTCCGACTTTGTCGCGGTCTGTGCGCCGCTGACCAACGCCACCCGCGGCCTCATCGGCGCGGCCCAGTTCGCCCAGATGAAGCCGGATGCCTACCTGATCAACATCGCTCGCGGCCCGGTCGTCGACGAAGCGGCACTCTATGAGGCGCTGCGCGACCACCGCATCGCCGGGGCGGCGATTGATGTCTGGTACAACCACCCGGGCAGCAACCCCATCGGGCGGCCCGGCAACTACCCCTTCGAGGAGTTGGACAACCTGGTGATGACTCCCCACGTCGCCGGCTGGACGGCCGGCACCGTCGAGCGCCGCGTCGATGTCATGGCCGACAACATCCGCCGCGTCGCCGCCGGCGAGCCGCCGCGCAACCTGGTCGCGGTGGGCCAGTAGGACGAGTACCCCTCATCACTCATCACTCATCACTCGGGAGGGCACGGTGAAGATCTGCTACGCGTTCCGCGCCAATCGCATCTACCCGTTTGACGGGCAGGGGCCGGGCAATGAGTTGCCCGACGGTGAGAGCCGTAACGCCTTCCTGGCCAAAGTGCGGACACTCGGCGTCGACGGCCTGGAGCTGGGTATCACCTCGTTCGGCGGGCCAGACGGCGTGACCGAGGCATCGGCGAAAGAGCTGGCGCGCCGGCTGGCCGACAGCGGCACGCCGGTGTTGTGCATCCGCGGCGGCGGTGGCTTCGACAACCCGAGAACCGCCCGGCAGCACCGTGCGGCCTGGGAGGCAAATATCAAGCTGGCTGCCTGGACTGGCGCCAACCTGGTCAACAGCACCGTCTGCGCCGGGCAGCGCGACCAGCGCTTGCCAGGGTACCTGACCGGCGAGCCGAAGCCGCAGGGCAGTTCCCGCCACGCGTTGCAGAGCGATTTCGAGGTCAACGCCCGGCAGTTGCGGGAGGTGGCCGACCTGGCCGCTGACCTCGGCGTCACGATCTCGATCGAGGT
>JADLAZ010000084.1 GCA_020849725.1 Chloroflexota bacterium | reverse complement strand
TTGGCGGCGTCGCGGCCCTGATGATCCGCCTGCGTTACCTGATCCTGATCGTCACGACGGTGGTCGTTACCATCGTCCCGACCGTCATGGAGGGGGCGCAGGCGATCGTCTATGGCGTCATCGGCGCCGGCCTGGTCTACACCACGCTGCTGGCGCTGGCGCTGCGCTACGCCCCGCTGGCGACGCGACCGGTCCAGGCGGTCGCGTCGGTGGCTGGCGATACGATCCTGGTCAGCGTCGTCGTCTGGGCTACCGGTGGCGTCACCAGTACGGCGGCCGGCGTCTACATCGCCATCGGCATCGCCGCCGCCGTCTATGGTGGACTGCGCGGAGCGATCCTCGGCACGATCTTCTACAGCGCCTGCTTCGCCATCGCTGCCGCGCTGGCCGTGGGCGTCATCCCGACCTGGGTCGGCATCTACATTCACTTCCTGCTGCGGGTCACATTCGCCGCCGCCGTCAGCGTGTTTGCTGGCCTGCTGGTGCGCGAGGCCGACACGCTGGCCAGCAGCAACGCCGAATTGCAGCGCCTCAACCATCTGCTGCACCTGCGCAGCACGCTGTCGGAGATCATCAATGCTACGGCCGAGCCGACCGACCTGCTGCTGCTGGTCGCTAAGCGACTGCGCGAGGAGCTGGCGCTGACCCGTGCCCAGGTGATCGTCACACGGGTGACGGCGCGCGTCCTGGCCGGCGCCAGCCACGACGACACCATCATCGTGGCCGACCCGATCGAGGTCGGCAGCCTCGACCCGATCATTGGGCAGGCGTTGAGCGAGCGCCGCCTGATCGCCGCGGCCGCCACCGCGGCCGCGCCTGGGCGCGCGCTGTGCCTGCCGCTCATCAGCGACGACCGCGTTCTGGGCGCGCTGTATCTGGCCGACACGCGCACGATCGCGCCGTTCGATCCCGATGACGTGCGCGAGGTGGCCGGCGCGGTCGGTCAGGTCGCCGTCAAGCTCGACAACCTGCGGCTGCTGATCGATCTGAACCGGTCGTATGTCGAACTGCGCCAGGTCGATCATCTGAAGACGACGATCCTGGCCAACACCAGCCACGAGCTGCGCACGCCGCTGACGCTGATCCTCGGGTATGCCGAGGCGCTGACCGGGGGGCTGGGTGGCCAGCTCAGCCCGGAGCAGGCGACCTTTGCCGGCGGTATCCGCCAGAACGGCAAGCGGCTGCAGGCGCTGGTGGAGAACCTGCTGGCGGTGGCGTCGATGGAAAAGGGACCGATCGCGGTCCATCCACAGGCACTCGACGCCGAGCGCCAGATCGATCATGTCGTCACCGCGCTGCAGCCGGCGTTCGCCGCTAAGGACCTGACGCTGGTGCGGCCGACGGCCGGCAGCGGGCTGGCGGTGCAGGCCGACGCCCAGGCGCTGCGTCAGGTGCTGACGCACCTGCTAAAGAACGCGATCGAGTTCAGCCCGCGCGGCACGACGATCACCGTCGATGTCGTGCCGGACAGCGACCCGGCGCTGCTGCAGCTCCGCGTCATCGATCGCGGCGTGGGCATGACCACCGAGCAAGTGGCCACCATCTTCACCATGTTCCACCAGCTCGACGGCACCGCCCGCCGCGCGCACGAGGGCGCCGGCCTGGGCCTGTACATCAGCAAGCGGCTGGTGGAGGCGCAGGGTGGGCGCATCGGCGTGGTGAGCAGCCCCGGCCAGGGCAGCACCTTCACGGTGACGCTGCCACGCGCCACATCGACCGGTCAGATCGCTGCCGTCGACCGACCGGCCGTCGCCGCCGGTCAGTAGGCCCACCCCCCCGATTACGACGCTGGACACCGACGCCGTGCCGGCGGCCGGGTCGCGGTCGAGTGGCCGCGCGAGCGTTCCGCCACCGTGCCGGCAGTGGTAGGCTATGCTCGGTTGCCGGCTGCCGCTGGCCGGCCCCACCGCCTGGCACGCACTTGGGAGGAGCACCACCAATGCCGGCACACGAGATCATCGGGCTGGACGCCCCTCACTTCGCCGTCGGCTCGGCCATCTTCAGCACCGTCACCGAGGATGACATCGCGCTGATCGGTCGCTACGGCTTCCCCGGCTTCGAGCCGTATCGGTCGGGCATCGCCGCCTGGCTCGACCGGCCGCGGGCGCTGAAGGACCTGCTCGACCGGCAGAACATCGCGCTGATCACCTGCTCTAACGGCGGCGCGGGGCAATCGACCGAGTTCATCGACCCGGCCGTGCGCCAGCAGTCGATTGACGACCACGTCGCCTTCGCCCGCGACTTCCTGGCCGTTTTCGGCTGCAAGCACTTCAAGATCAACATGGGCCGGCGCCGGCCGGAGGGGACGACCGACGCCGATATCCAGGCGCTGGCCGGGGCGCTCAACGACCTGGGCCGGCGCACGGCCGACCTGGGCATCCGGCTGGCGGCGCACCCGCACATCTGGGGGCCGATCGAGCGGCCGCACGAGGTGGCCCGCCTGATGGAGTTGACCGACCCGAACGCGCTGTCGCTCATCATCGACACCGCCCAGATCAACCTCGGTGGCGGCGACCCGAACGCGATGACCGAGCAGTACTTCGCCCGCATCGTCGCCATGCACTGGAAAGACAGCAAGCTCAGCTACCGCGGCTACACTGGCCCGACGCCGACACAGGCGATGCATGCCGAGGAGATCCTTTACAAGGACCTTGGCGCCGGTGGTTGCGACATCCCCACCAACTGGCGCATCCTCAACGAGCGCGGCTTCAAGTCCTGGGTGACACTCGACCTGGATCCACCGCGCCCGAACGAGGGCGAGGGCAGCCCGGCCGACAAGTTGGCGATCAACCATCGCTTCCTGGTCGAGACGCTCAAGGTACCGCATCTGTAGAGTGCCGGGGCTGGGAGCTGTGGCGTTGACACCAGCGGTGCTCAGCCCACGAGAAAGACCCCCTCGCCCGCGTGGGCGGGGGGCCGGGGGCCTGTTCCTATAACGTCGTTCGGGGTTAGCTTCCGGCGGCGCGCAAGGCGGCGCGCAGGCGCTCGGGTGTGAATGGCGCCTCGTGGAGCTGGATGCCGACGGCGTCGGCGATGGCTGCCTGCACAGCGGCGATGCCCGGTGCGATCGGCGGCTCACCGACGCCTTTGGCGCCGAAGGGGCCATTCCCGGTCGGCACCTCGATCAGGACTGACTCGAGGTCGGGCATGTCGAGCGCGGTCGGCAAATGATAGTCGAGGAAGCCTGGGTTCAGATTGCGGCCGTCGCCGGCGTAGGCCATCTCCTCCCACAGGCCCCAGCTCAGCCCCTGCGTCGCGCCGCCTTCCATCTGCCCTTCAATCGCCATCGGGTTGATCGCCTTGCCACAGTCAAGCGACTGCACCGACCGGCGCAGCCAGATCTTGCCTGTTACGCGATCGACTTTCACCTGGACGATCTGGGCGGCGATCGACGTCGCGCTGGGCTGCTGGGCGAAGCTGCCGTTGCCGGTGATCGGCCCACCCGTCGTCTTGGCGGCCTGCGTGGCGACTTCGGCCAGCGTGACCGCCCGCCCGGCGGCTCCCTTGACCGACACCTGACCGTTGATGATCTCGAGGTCGTCCGGTCGCACTTCGAGCATGTCTGAGGCTACCGCCAGGATGCGCTGGCGCACGTTCTCAGCGGCGCGCTTGACGGCATTGCCCATGCTGAAGGTAACGATGCTGCCGCCGCTGCCCGGCGCCACCGGCACCGAGTCGGTGTCGCCGCGCACGATCGTCACTTTGTCGAGGGTCTGGCCGGTCACCTCGGCAGCGATCTGGGCCATGGCCGTGTCGGTGCCGGTGATGTCCATCAGGCCCGAGTGGACCTTGACCGAGCCGTCGTCTTGCAGTGCGCAGACGGCGCTGCCGGGCGCGTTGCCGTTGGTCCACTCGCCGATAGCGATGCCCCAGCCCTCGTCTGGACCCTTCGTGCGGTTGGGCCAGTCTACCTTCGCGCTGGCGGCCCGCAGCGTCGCCTTGAAGTCGACCTCCGGTCCTTCGCGCATGTTCATCAGCCGAAACTCGATCGGGTCGATGCCGAGCGCGCCAGCGATCTTGTTGAGTTGGGCCTCCGAAGCGAAGCTGGCCTGCGGCGCGCCGGGCGCGCGATAGGCGCCGGTGGGTGGCTTGTTCGTCGCCACGTCGTAGGCGTGGACCTCGATATTCGGGATGTTGTAGACACCGCGCACACGCACCGTCGCCCCTGAGCCGGCGCCGCGGACGCCGACATCCCAGTAGGCGATTGCCCGCCGGGCGAGGATCTTGCCATCGCGACGCACGCCGGTCTTGATCGTCAACACCGCGCCCGGCGCCGGCCGCCCGTCGAGCATCTCGTCTTCGCGATTGTAGGCGACCTTGACCGGCCGGCCGGTTGCCTGGGCCAGCAGCACTGCGTACGGCTCGACTACGCCGCCCCACTTGGCGCCGAACCCACCGCCGATGGTCATGCCGATGACGTTGATCTGATGGGCCGGGATGTCGAGGGTGTTGGTCAGGTTGCTGCGTACCGAGAAGATGCCCTGCGTGCTCGTCCAGCAGGTGACCTTGCCGCCCGGGCTGACCTCGGCGATTGCCACATGCGGCTCGATGTACGACTGATGCACCCGCGGTACGGAGTACGTATCCTCGAAGATGTGATCTGACTGCGCAAAGCCGGCCTCGACGTCGCCATCGACCCGGTGCGTCGCGTTGAGGACATTGTGCAGCGGCCGGCCGTCGGGACCATCGACGGGCGTCAGGTTGGCGTGGATGAGCGTGTCGGACTGGAGCGCCGCCCGCGCGTCGATCAGCGCCGGCAGCACCTCGTACTCGACCACGATCAACCGGACCGCCTCCTCGGCGATCGCGCGAGTGATGGCGGCGACGGCGCCGACCTTCTCGCCCTGGTAGATCACCTTCTTGTCGGCAAAAGCCTGGAAGTCCATCGACGTGCCGTGTGCTGCGTCGACGACCTTGGCAACCTTGCCGGCCAGCTTGGCCTGGATGAGGACGGCTTTGACGCCCGGCAGCGCCTCAGCCTGGCTCGTGTCGATGCTCTTGATGCGGGCGTGGGCGTGCGGGCTGCGCAGGAACGCCGCGTGGAGCATGCCGGGCACCTTCATGTCCCCGGTGTATTGCGCGCGGCCGGTCACTTTGTCCAGCGCATCGACGCGCGCCACGCTCTGGCCAACGACGGTGGTCGCCATGCCAACCTCCTCCACGATGATCGCTAGCGCCGCTCGCTAGCGGCGACGACGGCGTCGACGATCTTCTGGTAGCCGGTACAGCGGCACAGGTTGCCGGCTAGATGAAAGCGGACCTCATGCCGGGTCGGGCGTGGGTTCTGGTCGAGCAGCGCCTTGGCCGACAGGATCATGCCGGGGGTGCAGATGCCGCACTGCAGCCCGCCGAACTCCATGAACGCCTGCTGGAGCGGATGCAACGTGCCGTTCTGGGCCAGCCCCTCAATCGTCGTGATGTGCCGGCCCTGCGCGGCCTGGGCGAAAGTCATGCACGATGCCACCGGCTGGCCATCCAGCAGCACGGTGCAGGCGCCGCAGTCACCGGTCGAACAGCCCTCCTTGGCGCCGGTCAGATTGCACTGCTCGCGGATCGCGTCCAGCAGCCGCGTTCGGCCCTCGACGATGATATCGTATGGCTCGCCGTTGATCGTGAGGGTGATCGCCGTCTTCATCGCTTCTCCTCGTCAGCCATGCCGGGCAGCGGGCGTGCCGTTCCATTCGCAGGGGCGCGCATCATCGCGCCCGGTGGTCGTTCGTTCATCGCGCCTCTACGCATCGTGGCCATCGGTATCATGCTAGCGGGTCGCGGCGCGCTCGACGGCCAGGCGCACCGCTCGCCGGGTCAGGAGGTCGCACTGCTCGCGCCGGTATTCGGCGGAGCCGCGCACGTCGGAGATCGGTCGGGCGGCGCCGGCCGCCGCCGCCCCAGCCTGGGCCAGCCGCTCCTCGGTTGGCGCGTGGCCGGTGAGAATAGCCTCGGCCTCGCGGGCTCGGACGGGAGTCGGCGCGACCGCGCCCAGGCAGATGCTGACGGCCTTGATCGTGTCGCCGTTCAGGGTGACGGTCGCGGCCACGCCGACGATCGCCAGATCCATCTGCGGGCGCGTGGCCAGCTTGATATAGGCGCCGGAGCTGCGCGGTGGCGGCGGCGGGATACGCAGATCGACCAGCAACTCGTCCGGCTCCAGCACGGTTCGACGCACGCCAGTGAACACTGCCTCAACCGGCACGGTGCGCTCGCCGCGCGCGCTGGCGATGCGAGCGGTCGCGCCGAGTGACACCAGCGCGGGCAGTGTGTCGCCCGACGGTGTGGCGGTGCCGATGTTGCCGCCGAGCGTGGCGGCGTTGCGGATCTGGATCGAGCCAACCTCGCCAGCGGCGCTGGCCAACTGCGGGTACTGCTCCCGCACCACGGCCGAGGTCTCGATCCGGCGCAGTGGCGTCGCTGCGCCGACCGTCAGGCCGGCCGCTGTGTCAAACGCCAGCACGCCCAGCTCGGGCACGCGGCGCACGTCGATGACGTGGTCCGGCGCCCACAGGCCGTCCTGAAGCTGAAGCATCAGGTCGGTGCCGCCGGCGGCGATCTTGGCCGTGCCGCGGTGCTCCGCCAGCAGCGCCAGCGCCTGATCGAGGGATAGCGGGGTGTGATAGGCAAAGTCTTTCACGGAATCCTCGTCCTCACCGTATGCGAGCGATCGATTGGCGGCCGAACTGCCGGCGGGGGATGACCGAACGGTATTGTCGCATAGTTCGGTTCGCCATGGGTCAAGGCCGGAGAGTGAGAGAGTGAAGGCCGGCGATTTCAACCGCCGGCCCCGTCCCGCGCCTGACGCAAGGAAGTGACGCGCACCACACGCTCACATCTCACTGGCGGCCTCGCTGAGATACCACCGGGCGACGCGGTCGCCGACCCACCAGCCACCCAGGCCGGTGAGCGCCAGCCCCAGAACGATCGCACCCGCTCCCGTCGTCGTCAGGAGGGTTGGCACACCGAGCACCGGCCGCCCGACCCACAGACCGAGGATGCTGGTCGCCGTGGCGACGACTCTCAAGAGACGCCCATGTTGGCGGATCGGGCGACGACGAACGAGCCAACGCACTGCCATCGCCAGGGCGCAGCCGTTCGCCAGCCCGACCACCAGGCCGACGATCGCGCCCTGCACGGTGCCAATGGGCAGGAAGGGCAGCACACCGGTCAGACGGACGGTGCTGGTCATCACCGAGCCAGGAGCGTCCCAGGGAAGCGCGAACAGGGCAACGACAAGGACGACGTAGCAGGCGCCGAGGACGCTGCCGGCCACGATCGACCAACTGATTGCCCGGAGCGCGCAGCCGCGCATGAGAGCCGGCAGGCCCGGCGCACCGTCAGGCCCGCCCTCCGTCTCGCGCCTGAGCCAGTCGCCCATGGGCTGCCTCTGCTGGGTTCCACCCCATGTGATCGCTGCTGCCTCTGTCGACTCACCGCGTCTCGCCGGTGAAGAACTCCTCCAGGTGGTGGGCGAGGCTGTCCTGGAGCCAGCAGGTCAGGCCGCCGTCGATGACGAGGGCCGTGCCGGTGACGAAGGTCGACTCATCGGAAGCCAGGTAGAGCGCGCCGTAGGCGATGTCGATCGGCTTGCCGCCGCGGCGCACCGGGTAGACGGCGGCGGCTTTGGCCATCACCTGCGGGTCGGCGAAGCGGGCCTCGGAGCGCTCGGTGATGATCAGGCCGGGGCAGATGGCGTTGCAGCGGATGCCCTGCGGCCCGAAGTCGACCGCGATCTCCCGGCTCAGGTTGATGACGGCCGCTTTGGCCGGCTCGTAGATGGCGCCGCGCGCCGCCGCCAGCAGGCCGTGGACCGAGGCGATGTTGATGATCGAGCCACCACCGGTCGCAATCATCTCCGGGATGGCGTACTTGCAGCCGAGGTAGATCGAGCGCACCATCACGTTCATCGACCGGTCCCACTCGGCGATGGGCAGGTCGACGACGGTGCCGCCGGCGTTGTAGTAGGCGTTGTTCATCAGCACGTCCAGCCGGCCGAAGCGGGCGACGGTCTGCTCGACCATCGTCCGGCACTCGGCCTCCTCATGGACATCGGTGCGGAGGAAGAGCGCCGTGCCGCCAGCGGCGGTGATCTCGTCGGCCGTGCGCTGGCCGGTCTCCGGGTTGATCTCAGCGATGACGACGGTCGCGCCCTCGCGAGCGAACAGGGTGGCCGTGCCGCGCCCGATGCCCGACCCCGCGCCGGTGATGATTGCCACTTTGCCTGCCAGCCGCATCGCTCGTCCCTCCTGTCGTCCGGCCCCGCGCTCGTATTGCCCGGTTTGCCGCGCCCGCCTATTATGGCCCAACCTGCCCGGCGGCGATGCGGCCGGTGCGGCCGGTGCGGCACTCACGGCTCATGGAGGCGCTCGCGCATGCAGTTCGCGCTTGGCTACACTGTCCTGGGCGGCTGGAACTACCCCCAGCCGATGTTCGACGCCGTGCCGACAGCAGAGGAGCTGGCGCCATTGCTGCGCTTCACGCGCCGCGCCGGCTTCGATGGTGTCGACCTGGCCGACAGCCAGCTCAACTGGTTCGCCCTGTCCGACGCCGACCTGGGCGTGCTGCGCCGGCAGATCGAGGACGAGGGGCTGGTCGTCGCCGGGCTGAACCCGTATCGGAGCATCCTGGCCGGCCACCCGTCGGCGGCGCGCAACGCCGAGCGGATGCGGCGCACGATCGAGGTGGCCGCGCTGCTGGGCGCGAGGGTCGTCAACATCCCGCTGTCGGTGCCGTTCCCGGCTGTCTGGAGCGAGGCGGCGCGGGCGGCGCGACAGTTGCAGTTGAAGCGGGCAGTCGACTACAGTGACGACGACTTCGCCACGACCGCCGCCAGCCTGCAGGCGATGGCCGATCAGGCCGCCGCCGCTGGCGTGGCGCTCTCCATTGAATTGCACGACGACGGCATGACCGACGATTCCGACTCCGTGCTGCGTGTCTGGCGGCTGGTCGACCGGCCGAATGTCGGCGTCAACCCCGACCTGCAGAATCTGTACCGCGTGCCCTACCCGTGCGAGGACTGGCGGCGGGCGCTGTTGAACCTGGCGCCGCACACGAACTTCTGGCACGTCAAGAGCAACGCCAAGACCTATGTCATTGACGAGGCGCGGACGTACAGCCGCGGCACGTCGATCGTCGACGGCGAGATCGACTACCGCTGGGCGCTGACGCAGATGCTGAAGGTCGGCTACGATGGCTGGATCAGCATCGAGAGTGGCGGCGGCGACAGCCTGGAGCACGCCACTGCCGACATGCGCTACCTGCGCCGGCTGCTGGCCGAGTGGGGCCCGCTCGTCGTCCCTGACCATCCGGCGGTGCGGGCCGGCGGCTGACGAGGTTCTCACTATTTTCACACCGGGTGTTAACCTCCGGCGAGCGCCGGTCGTCTACACTGGTGTGGGTCCTGCGCCCGCCGTCGTGCGCGATGATGGCTGTGGCCGTGTCGGCCATGCGCCGTGACCGATCGTGGGGAGCCTGCCTGGTGCTCGTCGGCCGGCGGTCGGGGCCGCGCGTCTGGCGCTGGTGCGCCACTGTCCTGGCTGTTCTGGTGTTGCTGGGTGTAGCGGCGGCGCCGCGCGTTGCGCCGTCGCGCGCGGCGCCGGTCGAGCCACCCTTCTACTTCGCCAGCAGCTTCCACCCCGAGGCGATCTACCACCGACCCAGCGCCACCCACGTCGACGTGACCCAGCCCGGCCCGCGCACGATCGATGATCTGGAGCGGGAGGTGCGGGCGGCGCGGCTGGCCGGGTTGACGATGCTGCGCGGCGCCCAGCCGTTCGACGCCGTCGCGCCGCTCGGCCCCAATCAGGCCACCTGGCAGTGGACGGCGCAAGATCGCTTCGTCGACACGCTGCGGCGCTACCAGGTCGAGCCGCTGTTCCTGCTGCTGTACAGCACGCCCTGGCTGCCGGACCCGATCGTGCCCGACCCTACCCCGGCCGATGTCGACCAGTTCGTCGCTGGCTTCAGCGCCTACGCCGGCGCCGTCGCCGCGCGCTACCAGGGGCAGGTGCGCTACTACGAGATCTGGAACGAGCCGTCCGATCCGGCCGGCCACTTCTGGGCCTGGAGCCGCGACGACTTCGCCCGGCTGCTGGTCGAGGCCAGCTTCCGCATCAAGGCTGCCGACCCCGGCGCGCGAGTGCTGTTCGACGTCCACGCGCTCGACCATCTCATCCGACCGTCGCTCGGCAACGCCAGCCAGGGGACCTTCACCACCCAACTGCTCGACACGACCGTGACGCGCAGCGACGGCCAGGCGGTGCAGGTGATCGACGCCGTTGACATCATCGCCGGCCACAGCTATCCCGACCGCACCGGCGGCATTCCCGAGGCGGTCACCGGCTTCGAGATGGCGACCTACTACACCCGGCTGGACGAGTATCTGCGCTGGAAGTACGGCCCCGAGCGCGGCGCGAAAGGCTACTTCCACACCGAGAGCGGCTGGGCGACCTCGGTCTATCACCGGCGAGTGAGCGAAACCAAGCAGGCGGCGCTGCTGTCGCGCACGACGCTCAACCTGATGAGCACCGGCCTGGTGACGGCGGCGGTGCAATACGACCTGCGCGACGACGGCATCTCGACGCCGGCTGAGCCGAACGCGATCCACGACTACGAGTACAACCTGGGGTTGCTGCGCTTCGACGCCGATGCCGGCGGCAACCTGGTCGGCAAGGCCGCCTATACCGCGCAGCGCGTGCTGGCCGAGACGCTGGGCGGCGCGACCTTCAGCGAGCGCCGGCCAGTTGGCAGCGGCGCGCATGTCTATGGCTTCGTCAACGCGACCACCGGCCGGCGTGTCTGGGCGCTATGGCTGCCGGACGGCAAGGCGCCGCTCGGCAACCTGAGCGCGAAGTCGACCGGCTACAGCCTGGCGGTGCCGGTCGCCAGCGTCCAACTCGTGCGCCTCGACGGCACGACCCAAACGCTGCCGGTCACCGGCGGCGCGGTCGGGCTGACGCTGACCGAGGCGCCGATCTTCATCGTCGAGGCGCCGGGCACGCCACTGGCGCCGACGGCCACGCTCGGGCCGATCCCGACCGCCACGCCGACGCAGCAACCGCCGACGCCGACGCCGACGCCCAGCCCAACACCCAGCCCGACACCGACCACTACGCCGACGAACACCCCGACCGTGACCCCAACCAGTACACCCACCAACACGCCCACGGTGACCCCATCGGCGACGCCGACGATCACGCCGACGTGGACGCCGACCGCCACCGCGACGGCGAGCGCCACCAGCACCGCCACACTCACGCCGCCACCGACCGCGACGACGACGGTGGTCACTAGCGCCACACTGTCTCCAACCAGCACGGCGACCCTGTCACCGTCGCCAACGCCGGCGCCCAGCGCCACCGCCACCATGGCGGCCACGCCGGGCTGGACGATCGGCCCGCGGCTGACGCCGCTCGGCGTGGTCGCCAGCAACACCACCGACGCCGTGAATCCGGCGCTGCCGGCCGTCGACAGCAGCCAGTGGTCGGCCTGGACGACTGACTACGACCCCGCCCAGGAGAGCGGCTGGCTACGCCTCGACCTGGGGCCGGACCAGCCAGTCGGCCGGCTGCGCTGGTTCATCACCAACGGCGCCGGCGCAGCCGACTATGATGTGGAGCTGTCGGATGACGGCGTCACCTGGACGCGCCACCCGGCGCAGCCGGTGGCGGCCGATGGGCTGGGCCTGCAAGCGCCGGCCGGCGGCAGTTGGGCCACGCTCGACGGCCGGGTCACGGCGCGCTCCGTGCGCTTCCTCTTCCGCAACGGCACCCGCACGGACGTGCCACGCCTGGGCAACCTCGGCGCGGTCGAGGTCTATGCGGCGTTGACCGCCGCCCCGCCGACCGCCACGGCGTCCGTCACACCGGCGGCCACGGCCACGCCAACCCCGACGGCGACCAGGACGCCCTCGCCGCCGCCAGCCACAGCCACTTCGATCGTAACTCCCACCGGCACGCCCGTTCCGGCGACGGCGACCCCGTCGGGTGGGTGGACCGTTGGCGCCCGCGTCACACCGGTGGCAGCGACCATCGGCGCCACGACGCGTGGTGGCGACCCGGCGCTGGCGATCGACGCCGCCCCGTGGTCGAACTGGGTCACCGCCTGGGACGCTGGCCAGGAGGTAGCCGAGCTGACGGTCGACCTGGGCACGCCGTGGCCGCTGGCGCGGGTGCGCTGGTTCATCACCAGCGGCCCGTATGCGGCCGACTACGACGTCGATCTCTCCAGCGATGGCGTTGCCTGGAGCCGTCACCCGGCGCAACCGGCGGCGACCGACGGCGGCGGCCTGCAGGCGCCGGCCGGCAATAGCTGGACGATGCTCGACGGTCTGGTCGAGGCACGCTTCGTGCGCTTCACCTTCCGCAACGGCACGCGCACGAGCGTGCCGCGCCTGGGCAGCCTGGGTCAGGTCGAGCTGTACGCGCCGGGCCAGTAACCAGTAACCAGTGGTCCGGTCGGGGCAGCCCCCTGTGGCTGCCCGGTTCCGGCGCTGGTGGCGGACGCCACGTCAGGCCCGATCGGCCCGTCGCGGAGCCGCCAGTTGACCCAGATCGCTCGGCTTCAATGCCCTGTCAGTCGCCGTTCCTGGGGTGGCGCTGGGCCCCGGCATGCGCCGGGGTGACGGTCGGTGTGGGTCGCACCTGTCCGACCGCGAACCAGGATAGACTAGCGCCCGGGCGACGGGCGAAGGAGGCAGCGGAGGGAGGGTGACATGAGCATCACCGGTGTGAGCAGTGGCATCGGGCGGCCGGTCGCGGAGTCGACGCCGGTCCCGCCGGCGCCCGCGCGCCCGCCGACCGGCGCGCCGAACGTCGTCATCGTCGTGCTGGATGATGTTGGGTTCGCCGATCTCGGCCCGTATGGGTCGGAGATCGCCACGCCGGCGATCGACCGGCTGGCCGCTGGGGGCCTGACCTACACCGAATTTCATACGACGGCGATGTGCTCGCCGACGCGGGCAGCGCTGCTGACCGGCCGCATGCCGCACGCTGCCGGCATGGGCATCATCGCCGAGTGGGCGACCGGCCACCCCGGCTACCAGGGGCGCGTGACGCGCCGGGCGGCGACGCTGGCGGAGATGCTGCGCCCGCACGGCTACAGCACGCTGGCGGTCGGCAAGTGGCACCTGATGCCGATGGACGACGCGACTGGCGCCGGCCCGTTCGACGACTGGCCGCTCGGGCGCGGCTTCGACCGCTGGTACGGGTTTCACGGCGCGCTGGCTGACTCCTGGCATCCGGAGTTGTTCGAGGACAACCACACGATCGAGACGCCCGCGCGCGCTGGCTATCATCTGTCGGAAGATCTGGTTGAGCAGGCGATCGGCATGGTCCGCGACCAGCAGGTGGCCGCGCCGGGGCGGCCGTTCTTCCTCTACCTGGCCTTCGGCGCCTGCCACTGGCCGCACCAGGCGCCGCGCGCGTGGATCGACCGCTACCGGGGCCGCTACGATGCCGGCTGGGATGCCATCCGGGCCGAGCGGCTGGCGCGGCAGCGGGCGCGCGGCATCGTGCCGCCGGACACGGAGCTGGCGCCGCGCAACCCCGGCGTGCGGGCCTGGGACGACCTGTCGGCCGACGAGCGGCGGCTGTTCGCCCGCATGCAGGAGGTCTACGCCGGCTTCGTCGAACACACGGATGCCCAGATCGGTCGGCTGACGGAGGCGCTGGCGGCGCTCGGCCAGCTCGACAACACGCTGCTGCTGCTGCTGTCGGACAATGGCGCCAGTCCCGAGGGCGGCGCGCACGGCGCGTTCAACGGGCGCAAGCACCTGGTCACCGAGCCGGAGCCGCTGGCGCGGACGCTGGCCGGGCTGGACCGGCTCGGCAGCGAGCGTGCTTACGGCCACTACCCGGTCGGCTGGGCGCAGGCGAGCAACACGCCGCTGAAATGGTACAAGAAGGACGTCCACGGCGGCGGCATCCGCGACCCGCTTCTCATCCACTGGCCGCGGCGCATCGCTGGGGGCGAGGTGCGGCGGCAGTATCACCACGTCGCCGACCTGACGCCGGCGGTGCTGGAGGCGCTCGGCGTGGCCGCGCCGGCGACCGTCGATGGCGCACCGCAGATGCCGCTGCACGGCGTCAGCCTGGCCTACACGTTTGATGCGCCCGACGCGCCGACGCGCAAGACAACGCAGTACTACGAGCTGCTCGGCGACCGCGCCCTCTGGCACGACGGCTGGAAGGCGGTCGCCCGCCACGACAAGGGCGTCGACTTCGCCGCTGACCGCTGGGAGCTGTATCACGTCGTCGAGGACTACGCCGAGAACCGCGATCTGGCGGCCGAGCAGCCGGAGCGGCTGCGCGCCCTGATCGAGCGCTGGTGGGCCGAGGCCGGCCGCTACGACGTGCTGCCGCTCGATGACCGCGAGTACGAGCGCGTGGCGGCCAACATCGCCGCCCGGCGCCGGCGCGAGACGGTGCTGCTGCCCGGCGCAGCCCGGCTCGACCGCTACCACGTGCCAGACCTCACTGATCGCTCGTTCCAGATCGTGGCCGAGATCGAGACGCCGCCGGGCGGGGCGGCGGGGGTGCTGCTGGCGATCGGGACGCGCTTCGGCGGGCTGGTGCTCTACGTGCAGGGTGGCCGGCTGGTCTACGAGTACGTCTACGACGACGACGCGCGCACGCGGTTGGTGGCCGACCGGCCGTTGCCAAGCGGCGGGCCGGCGACGCTGGCGCTCGCCTTCCGCCGCACCGGCCGGCGCCAGGGCGAGGCGACGCTCCTGATCGACGGCCAGCCAGCCGGAACGGCGGTCATCCCAAAGACCTGGCCGGTGGCCGGACTGGCCGGCGGGCTGCGCTGCGGCCGGGACGGCGGCGCGCCGGTCAGCGATGCCTACGCGTTGCCGTTCACCTTCACCGGCACGCTGCACCGGGTCGTCGTGACGCTCGGCGATGACGGCGCGCCCGACCCAGCCGCCGCCGGCCGGGCCGCGATGGCCGAGCAGTGACGGGATGCCACGGTGATGGCGGTGGCGGCGGGACGAGGCCGATGGTCGCCTAGCCAAGCGGTACGTAGACGATCTGGCCGGCCCACTCCTGGTCCTGGCTGGACTGGACCAGAAGGAGCAGGTCGTCGATCGCCTGGGCGATACTCGTCCGCGCGCCGACCACGATGACGCCGGGCATCGGCAACCCCACATCCACGCGTGCATAGGCCCGGTCGATCATCGTTGCGGCGTCGTGGGTCACGATGAGGCGGCCGGCCGTCGCGGCCCAATCGAGGAGCGCGGCATCAGCTGCCCCAGCCAGACCGACATCCTGCACCCGTACCAGATCGACGCTGGGGAGGCGCCGCACCAGACCACGCACGATGTCGTTATTGAAGTTCTCGTCGATGAGCAGCGCGACCACGCTCAGCCGTCAGCCACGCCGCCCGTGCGGGCCAGCAGCCGCGCGCGGATACCCGCCTGCGGCGAGCGTCGCTCAACCCGCTGTCGAGCTTCATCGGCGCGGGCCTCCTGTTCGCGCAGGTAGACGGCGACCGCCGCCTGATGGCGCAAGTAGTAGCCGATGACGCTGTAGACGTCGGCCAACTGGAGCGTTGGGTACTGCAAGACGATCTCTTCGGCGGACGCGCCGCGCTCGAACGCGGCCACGATCGTGTCGAGCGTGACCCGGCTCCCGCGCACGCGGACGCTGCCGCTGCTGGTCATCTCCAGCGGTGCGGGCGTTGCCGCCAGCGTGAGCGCCATGCCCCGTCCCCTTCGCGCCTCAGCCACGCGTAGTCGTGAGGTCGTTGCCGAGGGGTATGGTACCACCAGGGCGGAGCCGCCGCGCTCGTCAGACGCCGTCAGTACGCGCATCGTGCGGCGACGGCGGCGCGCCGGTCAGCGATGCCTACGCGCTGCCGTTCGCGTTCACCGGCACGCTGCACCGGGTCGTCGTGACGCTCGGCGATGACGGCCTGCCCGACCCAGCCGCCACCGGTCGTGCCGCGCTGGCCGAGCAGTGACGCCGGCCGCGTGCTTGATATGAATTTGATACGTCTGCCGCGCGAGAATTTGCGGTCCTGCAATGCCGGCTGTGTGAGCATGGCCGCGCCGACCCGTTCTCGGGCGTCTGCACTGCGTATCGATATCGTGCTGCCTCATCCGTGCCAACATGGGACGGCCTGGCGTCCGTACCGCCCCCCGCGCGCGGGTCGGCGGTGGGGTGGCGGCGACCGGGGACGCCGTCATCCCGGCGCCGGCCCGTCACGGTCCAGGCGGGGTCTTGTGGTGAGACGCATTCTCCGATGGTTGTCGACCTGGGGTTTTCCCAGCGCGCCACTGATGCTCGTGGTCGGACGCGCGCGCCCAGTTCTGTGACAGACAGGGGCCACCCGCCGCAGGCGCACCGGCCGTGCCGGGACGGGCGCCACCAGGCCAGCGCCCGTGCGTTCAGGAACCAGACGCCGCCCGCTGGCGCTCACCGGCATCCGGCATGGTTTGACGATTGCGCCCGGTCGGCGCCCCGTTTAGAATCGTGGTCCGCGCCGGGTAGGGGCGAGGTGATGGTGGGGGGGAGCGGCTGCCGGAGGCGCCCAGGGCGCCTCCGGCGCCACCCATCCAGGTCCCATGAGACAGGAGGGCCACGAGCCGTGAGTGGTGGGCGAACGTCTGACCAACTGCGCTACACCGATGTCGGGATCGTCAGCACGTCGGGCGATGATTCGGTGTCGGGCGGGCTGCTGGCCGCCGTCAGGCGCACGTTCGATGTCCGGCGCGGGCTGGGGCGACCTCTGCTGCCGCTGCACTACTTCGCCAACGTCCTCGATCTCGGTGACGGCCATGGCCTGGCCATCTCCACCGATGGCGTCGGCACCAAGATCCTCATCGCCCAGGCGCTGGAGACGTACGACACGATCGGCATCGACCTCATCGCGATGAATGTCAATGACATCATCTGCGTTGGCGCCGAGCCGATCGCGCTCACGGATTACATCGCGGTGCAGGTGGCCGAGCCGGCGCTGCTGGCGGAGATCGGCGTCGGGCTGCTGGAAGGCGCCCGGCAAGCGGGCATCACGATCCCTGGTGGCGAGATCGCCCAGGTGCCCGAGATGGTGCGGGGCATCCGGGACCAGTGGGCGTTCGATCTGGTCGGCACTTGTGTCGGCGTCGTGCCGACCGACCGCATCGTCATTGGCCAGGACATCCAGGCCGGCGATGTCGTGATCGGGCTGGCCAGCTCGGGCATTCACAGCAATGGCCTGACACTGGCCCGGCGGGTGCTGCTCGATCGCGCCGGTCTCCAGGTCACGGACCACGTCCCGGCTCTCGGCCGCTCCGTCGGTCAGGAGTTGCTCGTTCCCACCGCGATCTATGTCGCGTTCGCCATGGCGTGCCTGCGGGCCGACCTGCCGGTGAAGGCGTTCATTCACATCACGAGCGATGGCTTCCTCAACCTCACCCGGGTTGCGGCGCCCGTCGGCTACGTGATCGATGACCTCCTCGATGCCCCGCCCATCTTCGATCTGCTCCAGCACCACGGCCACATCGGCGACGAGGAGATGTTCCAGGTCTTCAACATGGGCGTCGGCTTCTGCGCGGTCGTGGCGCCCGACGCGGCGGACCGCGTCGTTCGGCTCGCCCAGGAGGCCGGGCACGCGGCCCGGGTGATTGGCCAGGCGATCAGCGACCCCGACCGAACGGTGCGCATCGTTCCCCGGCGCTTGCTGGGTTCGGGCAGTTCGTTCTTTCGCTACTGAGGCAGCCCTCACCCATCACGCAGCGCCCGTCGCGTCGAGTTGGTGATGGAGGGTGGCGATGCGGGCGTCGAGGGCGGACGGCGATGGTAGCCCGAGTGCCCGCAGCTCGGCCAGCGCGGCCGGATCGCCCTCGGCCAGCTCCTCGCGCAGTTCCTCCAGGCGCTCCAGTTCTTCCAACAGCGCGTAGAGGGGGTCGGCGGTCGGCGCGGCGTCGGTCATGGGGTCGTCTCCCGCGCGGGCGGCCGCCGCGTCAGCGCATCATCGTCACCGACGCGGTGACGATGACGAACGCCAGCGCGGCGACGGCGATGTACTCGGCGACGACGCTCCGGGTGAGCGTGTTGCGACTGTGCTGCGTGATCAGGCCGGCGCACAGGTAGAAGACGGCGAGCAGCAGCCCGCCGCCGCTCCAGCCGGTGGCCGGCCAGGAGTTGAGCGCCCAGGTGACCTGGCCCAGCAGCAGCCCGCCGACGAGCGCGTACAGCAGCCGCCGCAGCCAGGCGGTGCTCTCGCCGTCGGTCATCTGCAGCAGCAGCAGCAGCGTCGCCAGCGCGATCGCCGTAGCCGAGTACATGCTGCGCCACTTGTTGCTATAGATCATCGTGAGCAGGAAAAACGCACTGGCGTGGGTGGTGAAGGTCAGGACGATGCTGGCCAGCGCCTGCGCGCTGGCGCGCTCGTCGCGCAGGTGGTAGTGGGTGATGATGGTGGCCGCGGTGGCGACGAACAGAGCCACGCCTCCGAGCGCCGCCGCCAGCGGCGTGTGGTAGAGGCGCACCAGCAGGATGCTGCTGACGGCGGTGACGGCCGGCAGCACCCAGGCCAGGTTGCCGCGCCGCTGGTCCTCCAGCAGCGGCAGCTCCGCCGTGGCGGCCGGGCGCCGGGGCAGGCGCGGGCGCGCCATCTGGATGACGGCCTGGGCCAGCGCGCCGGCCAGTGCCGCCACCACTGCCGTGCCAAGCCAGAACGGCCAGGCGGCGTCGATGGCGCTGACGGGCACACCGTCGACGGTGTCGCGCAGCGTCGCCACCGCCAGCCCGGCGAAGGCGAGCGTCGTCAGCACCGCCGCGATGATGGCCCACTGGTAGAGTGCGCGATCGGTCGACCGGGCCGGGAGGCGCCGCATGGGCTGGGCTACGTCCATGTCAGGTTCATCGGGTTCATCGGGTGCGTCTCCGCCGAGCCGGGCCGACCGCTACGTACCCTTCTCCTCGCCGGTCAGGCGGGCGCGCTCGGCCATGCGCTCGCTCATCTGGGTCATGACCTGCAGCGAGAAGTGAGGGTTGTGCTGCACAAGATCGGCGAACTGCTCGGAGTCGATCGGCGCCAGCCAGCACTTGGTGCGGGCGATGACGGTGGCGCTGCGCGGCTGGCCGGTGAGGACAGCCATCTCGCCGACGATGCCGCCCGGCCCGACCGTGGCCACGCGTGTCTCACCGACCAGCACATCGGCGACGCCGTCGACAACGACATAGGCGGACGAGCCTGGCTCGCCCTGGCGCATGATCGTCGCGCCCGCCTCGAAGATCTGGGCCTTGGCCGGGTTGAGGCCGGGTCCGTCGGGACTCATGGGGCGTCTCCTTCGTCGTCAGCCGGTGGGGTGGCGCGCGCCCGATCGCGGGGCGCCTTGCCGGGGGCATTATGCATCACCCGGCGGGCCATCTCCAGCCGGCCGGCGCGACGAGTGCTCAGGCTGCCGGCAGCGCGCGCCGCCGGTGGCCGATCAGGAAGCAGACCAGGAAGATCGCCGCCACGGTCAGCACGATGCTCGCACCGGAGGCGGCGCGGGCATAGTAGGAGAGATACAGGCCGCCGATGCCACCGCCGATGCCGAACACGACCGCCCATCCCATCGCGCGCTCCAGCCGCCGGCTGATCTGCAGCGCGGCCGAGGCCGGGATGACCAGCAGCGCCGTGACCAGGATCAGCCCGATCGTCTGCATCGCCAGCACGACGGCGATGGCGATCAGCACCAGCAGCAGGTAGGTGAGCGCCCGCGTCGGCAGGCCGCTGACAGCGGCAAGTTCCGGATCGAACGTGATCGCCAGCAGCTCTTTGTACAGCAGCGCCACCAGCAGCAGGATGAGCGCGCCACCGCCGCCGATCAGCCACAGGTCGGTGGCGGAGACGCCCAGCACCGAGCCGAACAGGTAGCTGGTCAGGTCGGTGTAGAGCCGCAGTTGACTGATGATGAGGATGCCGGCCGCCGCCGCCGTGGCGAACAGGATGCCGATGGCCGCGTCGACGGCCAGCCGGCCGCGCTCGTGGAGGTAGCCGATCAGCAGCGCCAGCCCAATGGCGAACAGGGCCGCGAATACGGTCAGGTCGCCGCGCAAGCTGGCGCCGATGGCCAGCCCGGCCAGCGAGCCGTGAGCCAGCCCCTCGCCGATGAAGGTCAGGTGGCGCAGCACGACGAAGCAGCCGAGGACGGCGCAGACGGCGCCCAGCACGATCACCGCCGCCAGCGCCCGCTGCATGAAGGAGTAGCGCAGCGGAGCGATCGCCGCCTCAATCAGGTCCATCAGGCTGACCGCGGGCGCGCGCCGCCGAGCAGCCGCTGGATGGCCGGCACGATCTCGCCGTAGGTCGCCGTCAGCGTCGCCTCGTCCAGCACCACCGCCGGCGGCCCGTCAGCCAGCAGCCGCTGGTTGAGGCACAGCAGCCGGTCGAAGCCGAAGCGCTCGATGCCCAGCAGATCGTGGGTCGCCACCAGGATCGTCACGCCGGCGGCGTGCTGCTCGTCCAGCGCGCGGTAGATCGCCTCCTGGCTAGGCAGGTCCAGCCCGGTCATCGGCTCATCGAGCAGCAGCAGCCGGGCCTCCTGCGCCAGCGCCCGCGCCAGGTAGGCCCGCTGACGCTGCCCGCCGGAGAGATCGGCCAGCGGCCGGTCGTGCTGGTCGGCCAGCCCCACTTGCGCCAGGGCCGTCGCCACCGCCGCGCGGTCGCGCGCGCCCGGCCAGCGCAGCAGGCCGACGCGCCCGAGCCGGCCGGTCATCGCCATCTGGCCGACGGTGATCGGCACATCGCCGGCCACCCGCGGCTGGGGCACGTAGCCGATCTGGTGGCGGCGGCGATAGGCAGTGGTCGGGCGCCCGCCCAGCACCGCCACGTGGCCGGTCGCCGGCGGCAGCAGCCCGAGGATGACGCGGAACAGCGTGCTCTTGCCGGAGCCGTTCGGGCCGATGATGCCCAACCGCTGTCCGGCCGGCGCCGTCAGCGTCAGGTCGACCAGCGCAAAGGGGCCGCCGCGGCCGGCGTAGCCAGCGGACACGCCGTCGAGCGCGATGGCGTGTGTCTCCGGGCGCGCGTGCATGGCTGCCCCGCTAGCGAAGCGCGTCAACGATCAGGCTGACGTCGTGCCGCATCATGCCGAGGTAGGTCGCGGCCGGGCCACTGTCGGCCAGCGTGTCGCCATGCAGACCGTCGACGAACACCACCCCGGTGTCGCGCGCCAGTTGCTGCATCAGCTTCGGGTTGAAGCCGGCCTCGCCGATGACCACCGCCGTCTGCTCGCGCCGGACCAGGTCGATCAGCGCGGCGTACTCCTGCGCCGTCAGATCGGCCTCCGGGTTGGCGGGGTGGACGGCGATGTGCCGCAGGCCGTAGCGAGCGGCGAAGTAGGGCCAGGCGTCGTGGAAGGTGACGAGCGTCCGCCGCTCCGGCGCGATGGTGGCGATGGCGGCGGCGATGGCCTGGTCGAGGTCGCGGAGCTGGTCCAGGTAGCGGGTGGCGTTGGCCTCGTAGGTCGGGCGGTTGGCCGGGTCCAGGTCACCGAGCGTGTCGCGGATGGTCGCCACGTAGGCCATCGTCAGCGACGGGTCGAGCCAGAGATGCGGGTTGCCGGCCGCCGTCGCATCACCGGCCGGGCGGATCGTCGGGAGGCCAGCGCTGAGCGTGACGATGCGCAGACCGGGCCGGCCGGCGCTGGCGACCAGATCGTCGAGCCAGCCCTCCAGACCCAGGCCGTTGACAAAGAGGACGTCGGCCGTGGCGATGGTGGCGGCATCGGCCGGCGCGGGGGCGACGTCGTGCGGCTCGATGCCGGGGCCGACCAGCGCCGCCACCGGCGCGACCTCGCCAGCGACCTGTCCGACCAGATCACCGAGGACGCTCAGGCTGGCGACGATGACCAGCGGCGGCGGCGCCGAGGTGGTCGCCACGGGCGCGCTCGCGCGAGCAGCCGGCAGCCCGGCGCGCGCCGCCAGCGCCAGCGGACCGATCAGGACCAGCCCGACCACGACGGCCACCAGGCCAATGGCTCCTACCCCAAGACTGCGCCGCGCCACTACTGTCCCATCCCATCGCCCACCCGACCAAACGAGCTCCTGTCTCGTCTGCAATTGGAACAGAGTATCACTAACCGCGCATCAGCGCAAGCTCGACGGCCCGTGCGACCAGGACAATGGCATCTTCTTTGTTGAAGCAATCGAGACGGTGAGCAGATCTAAACCGAAGCCCAGACGGGATGCCCAGGCCACCGTAGGGGCGGTTCGCGAACCGCCCCTACGCTACGCAATACGAAGTATGCTA
>JADLAZ010000083.1 GCA_020849725.1 Chloroflexota bacterium | reverse complement strand
TCCTGCGCTTCATCATGGAGACGATGCCGCCGACGGCGATCAGCTCGCTGGCGATCGACTTCGAGCGCCGGCGGCGCGTCGAGCTAGAGCAGATCACCGGCGCGATCGTGCGCCGCGCGCGGACCCACGGCGTGGCCACGCCTGGCTTCGATCCGCTCTACGCGGTCCTGAAAGCGCGCGCCACCACCTTCGCTGTCTGAGCCGGCGGATCGCGCTGTCGCCAGTCGCTGGCGCGTCGAGGCCACGCGGGACTTGCGTGGACCGAACGACCGTGCTACTGTTGTCGATAATGTTGACCGATGTGCCTCGGAATAGCTCGCCGGGGCGCCTGGAGGCGTACATGGCCGCTCCACCGTCACTCCCCATCGTCGCTGGCGGCCAGTCGCTCATCGACCGCATCGGCAACACGCCCCTGCTGCGCCTGGAGCGGATCGCACCGGCGCTGGCAGACCGGGGCATCGAATTGTACGGGAAGGCCGAGTGGTTCAATCCGGGTGGGTCGGTCAAGGATCGGCCGGCGCTCCAGATCATCCTCGACGCTGAGGCCGACGGCTACCTGACAGCCGACCGGACCCTTATCGACTCGACTTCGGGCAACACCGGCATCGCCTACGCCATGATCGGCGCGGCGCGGGGTTATCGGGTGGCGCTGGTGATGCCACGCAACGTGTCGCAGGAGCGCAAGGCGATCGTCGCGGCTCTCGGCGCCCAGGTGATCTACACCGACCCGTTAGAAGGCTCGGACGGCGCCATCCTCGAAGTGCGCCGGTTGGTCCAGGAAAACCCTGAGCGTTACTTCTACGCCGACCAATACAGCAATCCGTCCAACCCCCGCGCCCACGAGCTGACGACCGGGCCGGAGATCATCGCCCAGACCGGCGGCCGGGTGACGCATCTGGTCGCCGGCATGGGCACCAGTGGCACCGTCATGGGCGTCGGCCGGGCGCTCAAACGCGTCCGCCCGGCGATCCAGGTCATCGGTGTGATGCCGGACGACGGTCTGCACGCTATCGAAGGGATGAAGCACATGCCGTCGGCGATTGTGCCGGCCAACTACCGGGAGGCGGAGCTCGATCAGGTGCGCCTGGTCGACACCGAGACGGCCTACCAGATGGCACGCCGGCTAGCCAGTCGCGAGGGGCTGCTGGTGGGACCGTCCAGCGGAGCCGCCGTCGCCGCCGCGCTGGCAGTCGCCGAGACCCTGGTCGACGCGGTCATCGTGGCCATTCTGCCCGACAGTGGTATGCGCTACCTCAGCACGTCGCTCTTCGAGGGTCCCGAGAGCTACTCCATCTAGTCGGCCCGCCGAGTGCCACGTAGGCTGGGCACGCTCCGCGTCAGCCCATGGCGGCACGGTCAGCACGCGATCAACCGCACACCCAGACACCACCGGTGAGGAGAGAAGGAAGTCATGGCCATCACCATTCTAATCCCGGCGCCGATGCGAAGCCTGGCCGGCAACCAGGCCCGTGTCAGCATCGACGCCGACGGCACCGTCGGTGACGTGCTGACCCAGTTGGCCGAGCAGCATCCGGACGTGCAACCGCGCATCTTCGAGGCGCCGGGTCGCCTGCGCCGCTTCGTCAATGTCTACCTCAACGGCGAGGATATCCGCGCGCTGCAGGCGGAAGCGACCCAGGTCAAGGATGGCGACGAGATCGGCATCATCCCGGCAATGGCCGGCGGTAGCGCTGGGTGACGTCTCCGGCGCTGAATCTCCCAGCGGCGGTCGCAGCCGCCATCATCGAGCACGCTCGCGCGCTGCACCCGCGGGAGTGCTGCGGCCTCCTGGCCGGCCGGAACGGCCAGGTATTGCGCCGGTATCCGATCACGAATATGGACCAGACCAACGTCTTCTACCTGATGGAGCCGCGCGAGCAATACCAGGCGCTGCGTGAGATCGACGATACCGGCTGGGACCTCATCGGCATCTATCACTCGCACCCGGCCTCGGAAGCCTACCCGTCCCGCACCGACATCACGCACGCCTGCTACGAGGACACAACCGAGGCCATCTACCCGGACACATGGTATGTCATCTGCTCGCTGGCCGACTGGGCAGCGCCGGTCATCCGCGCGTTTCTCATCCGTGACGCGATGGTGAGCGAGTCCGATGTCATCATCGACGGCTGACCGGGCAGCCATTGCCGGCGCGTGGGAGCTGGTGAGCTGGCGGCTGCTGGGGCCGAACGACGCCGTTGTCGAGCCGTTCGGTCCTGCGCCGCGCGGCCGCCTGATCTACACCGACGACGGACACATGAGTGTCGTCATCAGCGCGCGCGCCCGGCCGCGCCTGGCCGACGACCCAGCGCTCCGCTCCCTCGCCGACCGGGCGGCTGCCTACGACACCGTCCATGCCTACGCTGGACACTGGTGGTTGGAGGGCGACACGGTCGTCCATCGTGTCACGGTGGCCTCGATGCCCTCCTACGAGGGCACCGACCAGCGCCGCCATCTGACCCTCGACCATGGCCTCCTCACTCTGACCACGCCGCCGGGCCGGGCCGCGCACATCGCGCCGGGCAGCGCCATCGTCGGCCAGTTGGTCTGGCGTCGGATCGAGCCCGTGTCAGACCGTCCCCGGCGCTAGGTCTCTCGCTCGCCGGCCGGCGGACGCGCCGGCTCACAGCCGGCCAGCTCGCAGTAGCGCAGGTAGTAGGCCGCATCTTCCAGGACCAGCAGCCACTCGTAGTCGGACTCGGTGAGCGGGTCCATGCCTATGCTGCCCGGGCCGCAGGGGAGGACGCTTCGGATCAGTGCCAGCGATGCCGGCCCGGCTCGCTCGTAGTGCCGCCGCAGGCTCGGGACATCCCTGGTTGTGCGCAATTGCGACAGCAGGGCATGCACGGCGGCCTCGGCGAAGGGACGTGTCCCTGGGGGCGAGCGGCGGAGGGTGGCGTGGCTCGTCTGCCACAGCCAGACGACGTAGTCCTCGTCGTTGATCCAGGTGCTGAGGCTCATGCGCGCCTACCCACTCAACACGGCCGGCGGTGCGCCAACGACCGCGACATCAGCGCCCATCCGCTCCCGTGGCCAACCGGTGCAGTGCCAGACCCAGCCATCTCCGTTCAGCATACGTACCACCGGCCGCGCCAGATGAGTCGCCACTGGACCAACTGCGACCGGCGTGACGGGCGAGCCGCCACGCCGCCCACGCTATCAGGAGTTCGGCCACTCGGCCAGCACGACGTTGACCTGCCGCGTCTGATCGCCCCGCACGATCGTGACCGCGACCGTGTCGCCGACCTTGCGGCTATCCAGGATAGCGCCGATATCCTCCACGCGCCGCACCGGCTGGCCGTCAATGGCGGTGATGACGTCACCACCCGCGCCGGCGGCATCGCCCTGGGTCGTAGCGCTGCCCTGGATGCCGGCCGTGGCGGCGGGTCCGCCTTCGACCACTGAGACGACGACGACGCCCTCGGTCACGCTCGTCCGGGTCGCCTGCGCGATCTGAGCGTTGAGGGCACGGCCACTGATGCCCAGGTAGGGCGAGCTGACGCGGCCACCGGTCCGCAGTTGCGGCAGCAGCCGCTTGGCGGTGTTGATCGGCACGGCGAAGCCGATGCCCTGAGTATCCGGCGCCTTCAGCGTATTGATGCCGATGACGTCGCCATTGCCGTTCAACAGTGGCCCGCCAGAGTTGCCCGGGTTGATCGCCGCGTCGGTCTGGATCAGCCCGCGCAAGGGCCGCTGCCCGCCGCCACCGTAGGTGCGGCCGGTCGAGCTGACGATGCCGGAGGTGACCGTCTGCTCCAGGCCAGACGGGCTGCCGATCGCGACCGCCAGCTCACCAGCCACGACCGCGTCGGAGTCACCGAGCCGGGCGATGACCAGCTCACCGGCCGGCAGATCGATCTTGATCAGCGCCAGGTCGTTGCCCGGCGCGGTGCCGACGACAGTCGCCGGATAGCTGGAGCCGTCGGCCATCGTGACCAGCAGGCTGGTCGCACCTTGCACGACGTGGTTGTTGGTCAGGATGTGGCCCTGGCCATCGATGATGAAACCGGAGCCAATGCCACCGCGCCCACCGCTACGGCTGCTGATGCTGACAACCGCCGGGCCAACGCGCGCGGCAATGTCCGCGACCACACCGCCGGCTGCGGCGGTGGCCGCCACCGGCTGCGGTGGCGCGGCGGTCGGCAGTGGCGCGGCCGGCGCGGGGACACGTGTCGCCGTGGCCGGCTGCGGCGGCGCCGCCGCCAGGGCCGGGGCTGCCGTCGGCGCGGCCGCGACCAATGCCACCGGCGTCGCCGCGGTGAGCATCGACCGGGCAATGGCCGCGCCCGACACCGCCCCGCCGACAGAGCCGAGCAGCAGGCCGCCGATCAGCGCCAGCACGATCAGGCCCATCGGAGCGCGCCGCCGGGGCGCCGGCGCTGGCGGCCGGACCGGCTCCGCCGGCGCGGGCGCGTACCAGTCGCTCGGTCGATAGGCCGGTTCTCGCTGCTGTGTGGTGTCGTCCATGGCACTTCCTCCGAAACTGTGAATCCGTGAATGCGTCGTCGCGCCTCGCCCCGTGGGACAACTCAGGCAGCCGCTGGCAGCCACGAGCGCCCGACCCGAATGGGGCTGACCCATGGCGCCCTGTGCGCTGTTGGCCATACCCGAGTCATCTACGGCCCCGCTGCGGGCGCGGTTTGGCTCAGTCCGCCGACGCGGCGTCGGTCAGGAGCGGCAGTGACACGCGGAAGACGCTGCCCGATCCCAACGCGCTCTGGAGCTCGATCTGGCCACCGTGCGCCTCGACCAACCAGCGCGCGATTGCCAGACCCAGGCCGGCTCCGCCGCTGGACCGAGCCGGATCAGCCTGGTAAAAGCGCTCAAAGACCCGCGCCTGATCGGTGGGCGCGATGCCGATGCCGGTGTCACTCAGGGCGATCACGGCGGTGTCACCATCTCGGTCGAGGCGGAGGCGCACTTCACCGGGTTCGGGGGTGTATTTCACCGCATTGTCGATCAGCACGAGCAGCAACTGACGCAGGCCGTCGGCGTCACCGCGCACGCGCACCTGCTCCAGTGGGCCGATCGTGGCCGTCAGCCCGGCCGCGTTGGCCAGCACGAGCAATTGCCGTCCGCTGTCCTCGACCAACGGCGCCAGATCGAGCGGCGCTAGCAGGACGCCCGAGGGGGTATCGGCCCGCGCCAGCGACAGGAGCTGGCTGACCATGCGCGACATCCGCTCAGCTTCGGCTTCGATATCAGCCAGCGCCGCCTCTCGGTCGGCCGGATCGACGTCCGCCACCCGGCGCAGCAGCCCGACATTGCCCCTGATCGTCGTCAGCGGTGTCCGCAGCTCGTGCGAGGCGTCGGCCACGAAGCGGCGCTGCGTCTCCAGCGTCACGGCCAGGTGGTTGTGCGCCGCCTGGAGTTGCGCCAGCATCTCGTTGACGGTGACGGCTAAGCGCGTGACCTCATTGTCGTTGTCCGGCGTCTCCACCCGCCGGCTGAAGTCACGCGAGGCGCCAATGGCCCGCGCGGCCTGCGACAACCGCGCCAGCGGCGCCAGGGCCCGCCCGGTTACCACCAGCCCGGCCATCGCCGCGACCGCCAGACTGGCGACGCCGATGGTGACGAGCAAGGCACGCAGCAGCGCCATGGTCTGCTCGAACCGGTCGAGCGCTCGCGCCACCTGAATCACGCCGATGATGCGCGGCGTCCGCTCCCCCGGCCGATTGGCCAGCAGCGGGCCGCTGTAGAGGCGCATCTTCTGACCATCGACAAGGACCTCGTCATCCATGACTACGCCCCCGCCGCGCACCGTCTCCAGCATCTCCGGCGACAGCGGCAGCGTGCGCCCCGTCAGATTCGAGGAGCGTCCCCACTCTGGCACCGTCCCGCTCAACGTGGCGATCTGCACGTAGACGTCAAGCTGGTCGGAGCCGAAGTTGTCCGGGCGCAGATTGGTGAACGGCCAGGTCCGCCCACTCAGATCGAGCACTTCGGTGAAAAGCGTGCTATCGCGAATCTGGTTGTATTGCTGCGGCAAGGACTCGTTGATCTCGTTGTTGAGCGTCAGGCTCAGGATGCCGAAGACCGATGTGCCGAACAGGAGCAGCACAACCAGCAGAATGGCGACATTCCACAGCGTCAGCCGAACCCGTAGCGACAGGCCGCGCTGCCGGCGCCCGGTCGCCGCGGGCATCACGGGCCGCTCGGGCGCCACGATTGCGGTCGGTGGCGGCTGGTCGGCTGGGGGCGGCAGCGGCGCCGCCGCTTGGTCCGGCGACGACAGCGTTCTCACTGGCGCAGCACGTAGCCGGCGTGGCGAATCGTATGGATCAGTCGCGGTTGGCCGCCCTGCTCCAGCTTCTGGCGCACATAGCCAACGTAGACCTCGATGACGTTGCTCTCGCCATCGTAGTCCAGACCCCAGACCTCCTCCATGATCTGGTCCCGCGTCAGCACCTGGCGCGGGTGGCGCATGAAGAGCGCCAGCAATTCGTACTCCTTCGTCGTCAACTCAATCGAGCGGTCGCCGCGGTGCGCCTCACGGCTAGCGGTGTCCAGCGCCAGGTCGGCATAGCGCAGCACCTCCGGCCGCTCGGCCTCGCGCCGGCGCAGCAGTGCCCGGATGCGCGCCAGCAATTCCTCGAGCGCGAACGGCTTCACCAGATAGTCGTCCGCGCCCGCGTCCAGGCCGGCCACGCGATCGGCCACCTCGTCGCGCGCGGTCAGCATCAGGATCGGCACGTCACCGCCGCCACGCAGGCGGCGCGCGACCTCGGTGCCATCGAGGCCCGGCATCATCCCATCCAGGATCACCAGGTCGGGATGCCGCTCGCGCGCCCGTGCCAGCCCGGTCGGGCCATCGGCGGCCACATCGACCCGATAGCCTTCGTAGGCGAGTGCTCTGCGCAGGAAGCTGGTGATCTTCTCGTCATCGTCGATGACGAGGATGGTGCTGGCCATGCCGTCTCCCGCGGGCACAGGCGCTGAGCCTGGTCATCCACCGCGACCGTGCGCCCACTCCATCCCGACCAGCGGCCACCCGCGGCACAGCGACGCCGCCGGTGACTATGGTACCACCGGCGCGCGTCACGTCGATCCAACCAGTGCCGTGGCTCTGACCGGCGGCGCCTCAGCCACCGCCCAGGATGCGCTGCTTCTCAGCTTCGAACTCGGCATCGGTCAGCACACCCGCGGCCTTCAACTCGCCGAGCGTCTTGAGTTGCTGCAAACGATCAGAGCTGCCGCCCGTGGCCGGCGTGACGGCTGGCGCCGGTGGCGCCGGTGGCGCTGTTGGCGCCGGTTGCTGCACCGCCTGCCCAATCATCTGGCCGAAGGCTGCCCCCAGGCCGGCGCCGGCGCCCAGGCCGGCCATCGCGCCGGCCGCGCCGCCCTCGGCGCGCGCTGCGTCGCCGAGGGCTTGGGCAGCCTTGAACTGCATGTACGCCTGCATGTTGCCGATCGCACCCATGCTGCTGCGCTCGTCGATCATCGCCTGCACTTTCTCCGGCGGCGTGATCGCGCCGACAACGAAGGTGCGCAGCGTCAGGCCGAGCGCGGCGAAGTCATCCTGCACCCCGGCCTTGACCGCCTGGCCGATCTCGGTGTAGTGCCCAGCCAGATCGACGATGCTCGTGAGCATCGCGCTGAGCGTGGTCGTCACCTCGGCGACGATGATGCCGCGCAGGTAGTCGGCGACGTCGGCGGTCGTCAATGCCCCTTGCGTGCCGACGATCTTCGTCACGAACAACTGTGGGTCGGCCACCTCCATCGCGTACTGGCCGAAACCGCGCAATTGCACCATCCCCAATTCGCTGTCGCGATAGATGATCGGCTGCGCCGTGCCCCATTTCATGTCCAGGAACTGCCGCATGCTGACGAAGATGACCTCGGCGCGAAACGGACTGCGCCCGCCGAACACGATGCCGATCAGGTCGGCCAGCAGCGGGATATTCGCGGTCGAGAGGGTATGCCGGCCCGGCTGGAATACGTCGAGACCTCGGCCATCGCGCACGAAGACCGCCCGCTGGCTGTCGCGCACGACCACCTGCGAGCCGAGCCGGAACTCGCCCGACCCGACCTCCGGCACGCGATGGACGATCTCACCCCCGGACTCATCCACCCATTCGACGAGATCGAGAATCGGCGACATCGCTGCTCCTTTCGCCGGCCGGTTCATGCTGCGGGCGGTCCGCAGCCGTTCAACCGGGTGGAAACGACACGACGAGTGCGTCCGGATCGCCAGGCCAGCGGTGGAAGCGACGCGGACACGCCCGCGCGGCTCCCACCGCCTGCGCCCGCTACTGCGCCGGCGGCACGGTGGCGGTGCTGGCGGGAGTACCCTTAACCCGAGCCTTGAGCGCGGCCAGTTCGTCGTCGACGCCGGCATCGCGCTCGAGTTCGGCGAACTGGGCGTCCAGGGAATCGGTGCCCAGCTCTGCAAGAGCCTCGGCCTTGGCCTCCTCGCCGCGAATCTTGCGCTCCATCCGGTCCAGCTCCGAGGTGGCGTCCATCTTCGGCAAGCCGGAGATGGTCTTGCTGACCTGCTGCTGCGCCTGGGCGCGGCGACGGCGCGCAATCAGGACATCCTTCTGGCTGAGGGCCTGCTGGTACTTCGACTCCAGCATCCGCAACTGGTCCTTGAGCTTGACGACCATTTCCTTCTGGGCTGCCCATTGCGTCCGGTAGGTGTCGGCATTCGAGGCATAGGTGTTCTTGCGCTTGAGGGCCTCGCGCGCCAGGTCGTCCTGATCGCGCGTCAGAGCCAGCTCGGCCTTGCGCTGCCACTCACCCGCCAGGCGGTCATTCTCCTCCATGTCCGCCTTCAGTTCCTTCTCCTGGGCGATCATGGTGGCGACGGCGTTGCGGGCCTCGCCGATCTGCGTCTCCATGTCCCGGAGAATCTGCTCGAGCATCTTCTCCGGGTCTTCGGCTTTATCGAGCATGTCATTGATGTTGGCCCGCAGAATTGTCGAGATACGATCGAGGATCCCCATGTGGTCGTGCCTCCTCCCCACCAGTCGGTGGGCGTTGTTGCGATCACCGGCCCAGAGCCGGCAACCAGGGTCAGGCGCGCGGGAAGACGGACAACAGATCGTGGTCGATTGTCGTGCCCACGTAGCGGCGTTGCTCATCGCTCCAGTCACGGAAGGCGAGCACACCATCCGGCTCAGCATAGAAGGTGCGATAAGCGACACTCACCCCACGCCGGCTGCCGGATGGGCCGGTGATGCTGGCGGTGGCCTGCCCGTGCGCGCCAGCGCGCCAGCGCCGCGTCGCGTAGCTCGCCGTCCCATCGTTCTCAAGCGTGATCTCCCCAACCGGAACGGGCGCCAGCAGGCTCGTCGTCGCTGGCTCGATCATGAGCCAGCGTTCCGCGTCGCCGTCGCGCAATCGATACTCAGTCCAGGTGCGCTCGCCCTGATAGTCGATCGCGGCATCGACGATGTAGTCCGTGCCACCATAGCTGACGGCATCGCCCGGGCGCAGCATCAGCGGCGCGGGCGCCGGCGTCGGGTCGGCCAGCACGGCCAGCGCCTCGCCCGGCGCCAG
>JADLAZ010000082.1 GCA_020849725.1 Chloroflexota bacterium | reverse complement strand
CGAGGCCATGCACCAGCACCACTGGCTCGCCCGCGCCGCGCTCCAGATACCGGACGCGCCGGCCACCCACGACGATCGTGTGCAGGCCGTGATCGTCGCTTCGAGTCCAGGACCAGGCCGGCATGCGTCGCTTGACTCCGGTGCGCCCCATCGTGGCTCGGTCAGCACGCCCGCGACCGGCCACCACTAGGCCTCACCCGAGTCTATCACACGGCAGCGTTGGGCCAGGGCGACCGTCGACCCATGGACCGTCGCCGCCGGTCAACGCCGCCGGTAGATCGTCACCTGACCCTGCCGATAGGCGACGTCCATGAACTGGTCGAACTTCGCCAGCGCCGCAGGGCTGTAGACTGGCTGGCGCGCGCGCTGCCGGTTCTCAGCGGCGCGCTCCCACAGGCCGACGTAGACGTACTCAGCGTCGTAGTGGTCGAGGATACGCCCGGCGACGGCCACGTCGGTCGTGCCGTACAACTCCTGGATGTCACGCAGCCGAGCGTTGATCTCGCTCAGCAGCGCTGGCTGGTTGGCCCGCCATTGCGTCTCGTGGCCCGGCCAGGCCACCGGCGTGCGTGTGCCGACAATCGTCGCCGCGCGGGCGTGTGGCAGCCCGAAATGCTCGCCGTAGGAGTGGCCGGGGTCTTCGACGACGATCGCTCCGGGCGCGATGTTGTCCGCCATCCACGCCAGCGCTCGCTGCTCATCCGGCTGCGCGCTGATGTAGGCCAGGCCATCCAACCCCGGGCGCTTGGCGAAGCGATCGGCCCGCGCCGGCGTCGCCAGCAACGGATAGCCGAGCGTCAGCAGCAGCGTGACGCTCACCGCCCCGGCTGTGCCGATGGTCACAGCGCGCTCCCAGCCCCGCGCGCCGTCCCGGCGCACACCGGCGAGCGCCGTCACCGTCGCGCCGACGCCGAGCGCGCCGAGCAGGCTCAGCACCGTCCAGGCCTGGTAGTACGTCTTGAATACGGTATTCATGCGATCGGCAAAGACATCCTGCAAAAAGACGAACTCCGGCCCAATCACCAGCCCGAAGGCGACCGTCAGCAGCAGGCACGTCAGCCCCTCGCTGGCGTTGACGCGGCCAAAGCGCCAGACGATGAGCGCCAGCGCGGCGGTCGCGCCGCCGAGCGCCAGTGGTGCGGAGCCGATCAGGATGCCGACCAGCGCCACGCCGATGGTCGCCAGCCCGACGATGTTCGGTGTGATGCTCAGGCCGCGCCGCGCCAGCCACAGCAGCCAGGCCACACCGGCGACGTTGAGAAAGCCCCAGATCTGGAGGTACTCACCCAGATTCGTCCGCTCCCAGGTGACGACGCCGATCATGCGCGCCAGGCTGCCGACCAGCGGCACGCGATCTAGCCCGCCCAGCGCGCGCACGGACGCATTGCCCGCGAACGAGGTGAAGGACAGGTAGAATGGCAGCAGCAGCAGCACGCTCGCGCCAACCAGGGCCGCCAGGGCGATCCACACCGGTCGGCCGCGCAGCGGCGCGGGCGCCGGGTCAGCCTCGGCCGCTGGAAGATCGGTGGCGGCCACCGGCGGTTCGACGGCGGCTATCGGCGGGGCGCTGGCGACTTGGTGCGGCCGCACCAGCGACCACCAGGCCGGTCGCGTCAGCGCCACCGCCGCCAGCATGAGGTAGAGCGGGAAGTCCCAGCTATTGATCGCATAGAGCGCGCCGACGGCCAGCGCGCCGGCGGTCAGCCGCGCGATCGCCAACCAGTCACGCTTCACCAGATCGGGCGCGGGCGACCAGCGCCACCAATCGACGACGACGCCGAGGGCCAGCAGTCCGAACGGCAGCGCGAGTACATGCGGATGCAGGTCGCCCAGGATGAAGCTGAACCAGGGGAACTCGTTGATCGTCGGTCGCTCCCCGCCGCCGGCCATGTGGTCGACGATCACGCGCGACGACGCCCAGCCGATGCCGCCCCACCAGGGCGCCGCCGCCGTTCCGGCCGGGTCGCCCAGCCAGCGCCAGCCACCAACGAGATTGCCGGCGGCGACCAGCAGGTAGGCGGCCAGCAGGCCGACCGCGCCGGCGGCCATGTCCAGCCGGGGCTGACGGTCATCGCGACAGCAGGCCCACAGGCTGGCGGCCAGCCCGAACGCCATCACCGCCGCCAGCGCGACGATCGTCGTCAGCATCAGATTGAAAGCGTAGCCGACCCCCACGCCGGCCAGGTGCGTCAGCGCCGCCGCCAGCACGTAGCCGAGGTAGTAGTAGTTGACGGTGTGACCGGCCAACCAGCCGTCGGGCGGCGGCATCGTCTGGGCGTGGAGCGCGCTGTTGAGCAGCATCAGCTCCATCGGCTTCTCGGTGAAGGTGATGTCGGGAGTGTAGCCGCGCAGCCAGGCGAACCCGGCGAAAACCGCGATGAAGAGCGCCTCGTGGGACGCCATTGCCAGCACGGTGGCTCGCGCCGGCAACAGTGCCCGTACCGAGCGACCGCGCCGCAGCGCCAGCGCCACCACCAGACCAGCCAGAGCCGCCAGCAGGGGCAGCCCGACCGCCCAGAGCGCCGTCTCGAAGGCGAGCAGCCGCAGCGAGGCAGTAAGCCAGGCCGCGTAGCCGACCAGCAGGACTGCGAACGGGCGAGCCAGGAAGAATGCGCCCATCGGCAGCGCCGGCAGCAGGCGACCGACGATCGGCGCGCCTAGCCAGCCCAGCGCGAGCACCACCCCCAGCCAGCGGCTAACCGCCTCAAGCTCGGTCATGGTGACAGTACTCTGGCAGCAACGCGGAGCAAGCCGGCGCCTGAAATCGAGCCTGGGGGGCCTTCGGCCGCGACACTCCCCGGCGTGGGCTTCCCGGTTCGCACCCGGTCCGGGATGGCGGACGTCGTGGCGCCGCAGCGTCTCCGAGGTGTGGACTCAACCGCTGGCCCCGTGCCCCATGCACGAATCGGCAACTCCCCCGCGGTCGAGTGACGCGCCAGCGTGCGGCTCCTCATCCCGGCGCTACCGATCACCTGGGAAGGTCAACGGCCGGACGACCCGGTACAGCACCGTGTTACCCTGGCGAAAGGCCTCGACCAATTGGCCGCTGTCGGCCAAACCGCGCAGCGTCGCCACCCCCTGCGGTGAGGCGTAGCGCTCGCCCTGGCGCGTCGCGCCGAGCTGTCCCTGGTTCAGCGTCGTCAGTTGCTCGACCTGGCCCAGCATGATGTAGTCGATGTCGTACTTCTCAATCAGCGCCAGCGCCTGGTCCGGCGTGCGACTGTTGTAGAGCGTGCGCACGTCGCGCGCCCGTGGGCCGATCTGGTCGGGCCAGCGCTGCTGGCCCTCGTGGTTATCCCAGCCCAGGACGGTCGGGAAGCCGGTCGCATTGGCGATGCGCGAGCCATTGCCGCGATACGGGCCGATCATCGCTTCCAGCACGACCGGCGCGCCAGTCAGGTTCGCCTGCATCCAGGAGATCGTCGCCAGATCTTCATCGAGGCGGAGCAGGGCGCCGTTGGGATCGCGCAGCGTGCCGGATTCCATGTAGGTCAGCCCGTTCAGCGTCGGGCCGGTCGTGACCTCAAAGCGGTGTCGCAGGCGGTCCTGGGTGAGGGCGACGGGATAGGCCAGCGACACCAGCAGACCGCCGATGGCTACCGCCCCGATCACGCCGCGCGTGGTGCTGCCCAGGCCGCGCCACTCCCGCAGGACGAGCGCCGCGCCGCCCGCCAGGCCGACCGACAGCAACAGCCACGATTCCAGGTAGAGCTTGAAGACCGTGTTCATCCGGTACATCTCGCCGCCTTGCAGGAAGTCGACGATGAACACGAACTCGACGCCGGCGATGATCGCCAGCGCGCCAATGAGCAGCATGAGTGTGAACTCGCCGGCCGGCGACAGCCCATTGGCGACCCACAGCAGCGCCAGCAGGCCGATCAGCGGTGCGACGATCACCACGCCAGGCAAGTCGCGCGCCAGGACGGCGCCCGTCGCCAGCGCTGTGACCAACACGATCATCACGACCGGCCAGGTCAGCCGGCGCAAGCCGCCGCTTCGGTAGAAAACGAGCAGCAGGACCGCTGTCACGATTACGACCAGCGCCAGCAGATAGCCCCACATGGTGAGGAACTCACCCAACCGGGCGGGGATGCGCGTCAGGCCGATGCTGCCGTAGAACGACTGGAAACTGAGGAAGAAGGGGAGGAAGAGGAGATAGGCCAGCCCGGCCGCCCCCAGGCCCATCACACCGGCCCAGACCGCCCGCTTGATCACCGACTGGCGCGCGAACGGCGCGGCGATGAAGCTGGCGCCGGCGATGACGCCCGCGTAGGCCGGCACATCCCAGGCGTTCGTCACCGCCAGGCCGCCCAACGCCAGGCCGCTCAGCGCCAGCGGAGGCCACGGCAGGTGGCGCCAGGTGAGGGGGCCGGGCGCCTTCCAGGTGTCGGCCAGCACCAGCGTCAGGCCGCAGCCGACGACGAGCATCGCCAGCGGCATGGCCAGCACATGAGCGTGCAGGTCCGCGTACAGGAATGAGAAGTAGGGAAACTCGGTGATCGTGAACTGGATCGCCCGGCTGCTGCGCCAGAAGTCCAGGCTCTGCAGCGTGCCCACCTGGCGCTGCACTAGTTGCAGGAAGCCATCGAGATTGCCGATGCCGACCATCAGCACGGCGCTACTGACGCCGAGCGCACTCACCAGCCAGGACGCCGGCGCTCGCTCGCGGCCGGCCAGCGCCCGTGCCAGCGTCTGGCCGAGGCTGCACGCACCAGCGGCGACCATGCCGAACAGCGTCGCCAGCGCCAGGTTGAAGCCGATCGCCGGCGCGACGCCGACAAGCTTCATCACCGCGCCGACCAGCACGTAGCCGAAGTAGTAGTAGTTGATGTAACCACCGCTGAACCACGGATCGTAGGGTGGGAAGTAGGCGCTGCGCAGCACGGCGTTGAGAAACGCGCCCTCCATCGGCTTCTCGCCGCCGAACCACGGCTCCCACATGTCCGGATTGAGCAGCCGCAGACCCAGCGCGAAGGCAAAGCCGGCCAGGAAGACTGCCTCGCTGGTGATGATCGCTGCCCGCTGCGCCCGCAGATGGGCCAGCAGTGGGCGCTGCCGCGCCACCAGCAGCCAGCCGAGGACGGCGACGGCCAGCGTGGTTAGCACGACCGTGCCGGTGCTGAACATCGTCCAGCGCAGGCTAGCGCCCAGCCAGACGAGCCAGGCGATCACCAGCATCGCCAGCGGCCGCGCCAGCCCGACGCCGACGTCGGCCAGGGGCCGGAAGAGCAGCAGCGCCCAGGGCAGGCCAGCCGCCATCAGGATCACCAGCGCCAGCAGCCACAGGCCGAAGGCGACCCAGGAGCTGCCGGGCACGCCGCCCCAGGACTCGCGGTTGAGGTCGGGCAGCGTCCACAGCGGCTCGGTCAGCATCAGCGACTTGTCTTTTGGCGCCGTGCGGTTCGGCGTCGGCGTCGTCTCCAGCGCGGTGGCGAACAGCGCCCGCAGATGATCGTCGGACAGGCTCGCCTGCTTCTGGTAGATCTCGACTGGCGGGTGATCGTAAACGGAGAACGACTCGTCAGCCAGGCGGCTGTCGAGGTGGAACGGGCCGAGGCGTGGCTGCAGCTGGTTGGTGTAGACGGGCACGAACCCGAGCCGGCCGGCCCGCAGCAAGTCGTAGTAGCGGTTGACGACCGGATAGCGCCAGGGCAACTTGTCGGTCGAGCCGGCCACGCGCTGGCTGGCGAGGACGATGTAGTCGCTCTCGCGCAGGATGCGCCCGATGTCGCGCACACCCTCCTCGGGGGTGCGGTCCTGATAGTGGTTGGCTTCAACGAACCGGTACCGCCGCGCACCAGGGTTGCGGTCACCCGACAGGCCGAGCGGCAGCGAGTCGTCCCAGGTTTCGGCGGCGAGGCGCGCGCCGGCCGGCACGTTGTCGTAGATCCACTCGGAGGCGGCGACGCGCGTATGCGGCTGGGTGTAGATGGTGATGAAGGTCAGCGCCTGGATCAGGCCATTGGCCAGGGCCAGCCCGATGGCGCCCAGCGCGATGCCGGCGGCCAACCGGGGCCGGCGGGCCAGCCACGCCACTTCCACGCCGGCCGCATCCGTGGTCGGCGCGGGCGCGGCACCGGCCCGCCAGCGGGGCCAGGCCCAGGCAACTGCCGCCGCGACCGCCGCGCCGGCCAGGATCGCCAGCACCGGCGCCAGCGGCAGCGTGTAGCGCAGGAACTTGGCAAAGACGGTGTTGATCAGCAGGCCGTAGGTCAGGAACCAGGACAGCAGCATCAGGTCGATCGGGCTGCGCTGGCGCCAGGCACGCCAGGCCGAGGCGCCTAGCCCGACCAGACCGAGCAGGGTCAGTCCCGGTCCCAGGCCAAAGCCCCACAGGTTCCACAGATAGTGCCAGACCGGCAGCGCACCGGTGAACTGGCGCGTGTAGGGCACGTCGGCGACGCCCGACCCCAGGATATTGGCCTGCTCGTTCAGGTCGCGCAGGTAGGTCCCCATCGTCCACAGCGCGTATGGCTCGAACACCGCGAACGCCAGCAGCGTGGCGCCACCCAGCACCGCCGCGCGCCGGACGACCAGCGGCAGCCAGTCGGTCGGCTCACCGCGCACGCTGTACCACAGTGCCACCAGCGCCGGGACCGCCAGCCCGAGGGTATTGACCTTGCTGGCGACGGAAGCGCCGGCAAAGACGCCGGCCAGCGCCCAGGCCCGCCAACGAGCGAACGGCCCGTCATCGGCGGCACGGTAGAGCGCCCACAGCGCCGCCGTCGCGAACAGCGCCGACCAGGTGTCCGTCGCGAAGAAATGCGCCAGCTGGATGTGGACGACGCTGACGGCCAAGAACAGGCCCGCCACCAGGCCAGCGAGGTCACCGAAGGCGCGTCGGGCCAGCAATGCCGTCACCACGATCAGCGCCAGGTCAGCCAGGACGGTCAGGAAGCGGCCGACCAGATACTGCTGGTTGTAGGTCGTCCAATATTGCGGTCGGTTGCTGTCTGGCGCGCAGGCCCGGCCGGTCACCACATCCATGGCACAGGCGACGGCATCCGTCAGGAGCAGCGGCAGGCTGCCGTACGCAAACTGATACGGCCGGCCGCTCTCCGGATTGAGCTTGCGCGGGTTGAGGTCGCTGCGGTCCGGGTCGAACAGCTCGGCCAGGCCGTGGCGCGGCGGCACGAACAGCCGACCGCTGAGGACATCGCTGATGTGGCGCTCGTCCGGATGCTGGTGGGTGCCGCTGTCCCAATCCAGGCCGACTAGCCGCAACCCTGCCGCCAGCAGCAAGATCGCCGCCAGCGCCAGCAGAAAGCGGTCGACCGCGCGCGGCTTGTCAGACATCGGCGACGTCTGCTCCATGAACGCTCCTGCTCCCCCGCGATGATACCAGCGCCGGTGAAGACCGGGCAACGCGCGAATCCGGTACTTCCGAGCTACCGCGCCCATTGGCAGGACAGCCGATACTCAGAAGTGAAGACGCACCAGCCACGGGGTCTGGTTCTGTCGTCAGCGGTGTCACTCGCGGCCTAGCACTGGGGTCAGAGGTCATGATGCGCACACTCAAGGTCATCGTCGGCGGGGAAGGCAACGTGGGCAAGACCTCGCTCATCCGCCAGTATGCCAAGGGGAAGTTCAGCGAGGCCAGGAACCTGACGTTGGGCATCGACATCACGACCCAGGAGTTCTCGATCGATCATGAACCGCTGCGACTGGCGATCTGGGATATCGAGGGCCAGGCTGGCAACCGGCCCAACTTCTATCTGGGCGCGCAGGCGGCGATGCTGGTCTACGACGTGACCGAGCCACCAACCCTGAAGGCGCTCGTTGAGTGGGTCGAGCGCTGTCGCAAGTACTGCCCAGACGCGCCCCTGCACATCATCGGCAACAAAGCCGATCTTGGCCCGACGGTGCCAATGCAGTGGGCGGAGACACTGGCTCAGTACGTCGGGGCCGGCCGACCAGTCCAGGTGTCGGCGAAGACCGGCGATCGGGTCAGCCTCGCCTTCGAAACGCTGGCGCAACTGGCGCTAGCCAAGGCTGCCGCGTCCGTGTAGTCTGTCGCCGGGCCGGCAGTGGGCCGGCGGCCGGCGATGGAGAGCGCACGCGCATGGCGGTTGCTCGGCTCGATGCCCCACCCGCGCCTCCAACGCGCGTCGTCTTCATGGGCACGGCCGCCTTCGCGGTGCCGAGCCTGCGGGCCGTGGCCGCCGCGCCGTGGGCGCAGCTCGTCGGCGTTATCACCCAGCCATCCCGCCCTGCCGGTCGCGGGCGGGCGGTGCAGCCGTCGCCGGTGCGCCTGGCGGCCGATGAGCTGGGCTTGCCGGTCCTGACGCCAGAGCGATTGCGCCGGCCGGCGGCCGTTGAGGCGTACCAGGCGCTGCGCCCCGACCTGTGCGTCGTGGCCGCCTACGGGCAGATCCTGTCGCCGGCCGTGTTGGCCGTGCCGCCTCGTGGCTCGCTGAACGTCCATGCGTCGCTGCTGCCCCGCCACCGCGGCGCAGCGCCGGTTGCCGGCGCGCTGCTGGCCGGCGACCGGGAGACGGGCGTCACGATCATGCTGATGGATGCCGGCCTCGACACCGGGCCGGTGCTGACCACGATCGTCGAGACGATCCGATCCGACGACACGACCGCATCGCTGACCGTGCGCCTGGCTGACCTGGGCGCGCAGCTGCTGGCGCAGACTACCCCCGCCTGGCTCGCCGGGACGCTGTCGCCCCAGCCGCAGGACGAGGCGCGGGCGACCCTGACGCGACCGGTGCGGAAAGAGGACGGCCGCATCGACTGGCGCCTGCCGGCCGAGCAGATCGAGCGGCACGTGCGCGCCTATCACCCCTGGCCAGCCGCGTTCACGGTCGATGCCAGTGGCGAGCGCCTCGTCATCCAGGCAGCGCGTGCGCTGCCGGCTGGCGCCCTAGCGCCCGGCGCCGGCGGCACGGTTGCCGGCCGGCCGGCGATCGGCGCCGGCGCCGGCGCCCTGGAACCCGTGCTCGTCCAGCCAGCCGGCCGGCGCCCGATGCCCTACGCTGACTACCTGCGCGGTCGCCACCTCACCCCCGAGCAGGCCCAGTTCCAGTAGGAGTAGGAGTGGCGAGTCGAAGATCGTCAAGTGGAGGTTCCCATACGGACCGACAAACAGGGCGCATCTCCCCAATGAGAGGCACCAGCGCCCAGCACCGCATATGCTATACTCGCCTCATCGCGGTAGCCGGAATGGGATGGTGAGCGCGGTGGGGTGGCGTTGATGCGGATACTCTGGCGGCTGCTCGGTTATCTAGGGCGGCACCGCGGCTTCGCGGCCATCGGCATCGGGTCGCTGCTACTCGGCCTGGGCCTGCAGTTGACGGTGCCCCTCTTCATCCGCCAGGTCATCGACCATGGCATCCTCGGTGGCGACGTCACGGTGTTGCTGTGGTCGTCGCTGGCCGTCGTCGGCCTGACGCTGCTGCAGAGCATCTTCAACTACGGACGCACCTATCTGTTGGAAACGCTGGCGCAGCGCGTTGCCTACGACATGCGCAACGACATCTTCCGTCACCTGCAGCGGCTGTCCTTCAGCTACTACGATCAGGTTCAGACCGGGCAGATCATCACCAAGGTGCTCGAGGATACGTCGGTCATCCGCCAGTTCTTCAGCATGGCAATCCGGTCAGTGCTGATCACCAGCCTGCTGTTGGTCGGCGTCTCAGCCGTGCTGTTCGTGCTGGATTGGCGCCTGGCCCTGGCCTCACTGGCGGTCATGCCGGTCATCGCCGTTCTCGCCGTCGTCATGGGCGTCAAGCTGCGGCCGCTCTTTCGCCAGGTGCAGGACCGCTTCGGCATCGTCACCGGCCTGATGCAGGAGAACCTGTCCGGCGTGCGTGTCGTGCGCGCCTTCGCCCGCGAGCCGTACGAGATGGAGCGCTTCACCGACGCTGCTCAGCGCTTCAACCAGGCGAACATGGTTGTCATTCGCATCTGGGCGTTCCGCAACGGGCTGCTGCATTTCCTGTCGCTGCTGTCGATGGTGGCGGTGCTGCTCTACGGCGGCTGGTTGGCCATCATCGGCCTGACCACGGTCGGCACGCTGGTCGCCTTCAGCCGCTACCTGGCGATCCTGGCCGAGCCACTGCAGAACCTGGGCATGATCGTCAACATCATCGCTCGCACGATGGCCTCTGGCGAGCGTATCTACGACATCCTCGACGTCAAGCCGGAAATCGTCAGCCGCGGCGGCGCGCGCGACGTCAGCGACATGCACGGCCACGTGCGCTTCGAGCATGTCGACTTCAGCTACCAGCGCGGCCAGCCGGTGCTCACCGACATCACCCTCGATGCGCCGCCGGGCAGCGTCGTCGCCTTGTTCGGGCCGACCGGCGCCGGCAAGTCCACACTGACGGCGCTGCTGCCGCGCTTCTACGATGTCACTGCTGGGCGCGTCCTGATCGACGGCCACGATGTGCGCGAGTTGGAGCTGGACAGCCTGCGTCGCAACATCGGCATTGTCCTGCAGGAGACGCTGCTGTTCTCGGCGACCGTGCGCGAGAACATCGCCTTCGGGCGTCCGGACGCGACTGAGGAGGAGATCATCCGCGCCGCCCGTGCCGCCCAGGCAGAGTCCTTCATCATGGACCTGCCGGACGGCCTGGACGCCATGATCGGCGAGCGCGGCGTGAACCTCTCCGGTGGCCAGAAGCAGCGCCTGGCCATCGCCCGCGCGCTGCTGATCAACCCACGCATCCTCATCCTCGACGACGCCACCGCCAGCGTCGATACCGAGACCGAGCACGAGATCCAGTTAGCGCTCAAGGAGCTGATGCGCGGCCGGACGACCTTCGTCATCGCCCAGCGCCTGCTGACATTGAAGCAGGCCGACGAGATCATTGTCCTGGACGGCGGCCGGATCGTCCAGCGCGGCACGCACGCCGAGCTGGTCGAGACCACAGGGTTGTACCATCACATCTACGAGTTGCAGTTGCGCGATCAGGAGCAGGTGCTGCTGACGCCATAGTCGCCGCTGTGCCGATGCCCGGAAAGGCGAGGATGTGGCCACCGCCTACCATGACGCCCAGGATGAGGTCGCCCGCGCCGTCGATCGTCGCATCGTCCAGCGGCTGATCGGCTACCTGCGGCCCTACCAGGTACGCGTCTGGCTGGCGCTCACCTTGATGATCCTCACCGCCGCCAGCGACCTGGCCGTGCCGTGGATGTTCGGCTGGGCGATCGACGTGGGCATCAAGTCGGGCGACTTCGGCGTGCTGCTCGGCATCGTCAGTCTGTACCTGCTCAACCTCGTCATCAACCTCGCCACCCGTGGCGGTCAGCTCTATCTCATGGGCTGGGTCGGCCAGCAGATCGTCTACGACATGCGCTCGCAGATGGTCGACCACCTGCAGCGGCTGAGCCTGAGCTATCACGACCGCCGCGGTGTCGGCCGGATCATGGCGCGGTTGGTCGGCGACGTCAGCGTCATCCAGGAGATGCTGACGATGGGTCTGCTCGGCGTGGTGACCGACCTGCTGCTGCTGGTCGGCATCATCATCCTGATGCTGGTCCTCGACTGGCAGTTGGCGCTGCTGACCTTCACGGTTCTACCACTGATGATCATCCTGATCGGCTTCTGGCGCAAGCGGGCGATGGCGGCCTTCCGGCTGACACGGTTGACGGCCTCCCGCCTGAGCGGCAACCTGGCCGAGAGCATCTCCGGCGTGCGCGTCATCCAGGCCTACGTGCGCGAAGCAGTCAACTTCGGCGTCTTCGATAGCATCAACCGCGAGAATCTTGATGCCCACACGACGGCCGCGCGGCTGTCATCGCTGCTCTTCCCGAGCGTCACGCTCATCGGCGCCCTCGCGACGGCGCTGGTACTCTACTTCGGCGGGCTGCAGTCGCTCGGCGGCGGGTTGTCGGTTGGTGAGTTGGTCGCCTTCATCGGCCTGGTCGATCGCTTCTTCCAACCCCTGCGCGACCTGGGCCAGCGCTACAACACGCTCCAGGCGGCGATGGCCTCTGGTGAGCGCATCTTCGACGTGCTCGACGCCGAAGTCGACATCAAGGACGCGCCAGACGCCGGCGAGTTGCCGCCGATCTCCGGCCGTGTCGTCTACCAGGACGTGCGCTTCGGCTATGGCCAGACGGAGATCTTGAAGGGTGTCAATCTGGTGGCCGAGCCGGGTGACATGATCGCGCTCGTTGGTGAGACCGGCGCCGGCAAGAGCAGCATGATCAACCTGGTGATGCGCTTCTACGATATCTGGTCCGGCGCGCTCACGATCGACGGTCACGACCTGCGGACAGTCACTCAGGCGTCCCTGCGGCGGCAGATGGGCATTGTCCTGCAGGACACGTTTCTGTTCGCCGGCACAATCCGCGAGAACATCCGCTTCGGACGCCTCGACGCCACAACCGAAGAGATCGAGGCCGCGGCTCGCGCCGTCAATGCCCACGACTTCATCATGAGCTATCCTGATGGCTACGACACCGAGGTGCAGGAGCGCGGCTCGCGTCTGTCGGTCGGCCAGCGCCAGTTGGTGTCGTTCGCTCGCGCCCTGCTGGCGGACCCGCGCATCATCATCCTCGACGAGGCGACCAGCAGTGTCGACACCCACACTGAGCGACTGATCCAGGAGGCGCTGCGAACACTGATGGCCGGTCGCACCTCGTTCGTTATCGCCCACCGCCTATCGACGATCAAAGAGGCGACGACGGTCGTCGTGATGGACCACGGCCAGATTGTGGAGATGGGTACTCACGAGGCGCTGCTGGCTCAGCGTGGCTACTACTTCAACCTGTACGCCATGCAGTTCCGCGCCGACCAGGCCGCCGACTGAGGACCAGTGGGGCGGCGCAACTCCCTGCTAGGTGTCGTACTCCGAGGGGCGCAGCCTTAATTTTGCCCTCGCCTCAACGCATCACTCAGTCGGCCATGACCCGCACGCCGTCGCGGCCGGCCTGCTTGGCCGCATACATGGCGGCGTCGGCGGCGCGCAGCAGGCCGTCGGCAGTCATCGACAATCCACGCCCGGTCGCCAGGCCGATGCTGACGGTCAGCGCGACCGACCCGACGCCGAGCACCGCCACCGGCTCGGCTGAGATCGCCTGCCGCAGCCGCTCCGCCACCGCCTCGCCATCACGGCGATCGGTGTGCGGCAGCAGCAGCACGAACTCCTCGCCTCCAAACCGGGCCACCACGTCGCCCTCGCGCAGCGCCTGCCGCAGCCGGCGGCCGACCTCCACTAGTGCGACGTCGCCGGCGGCATGCCCGTGGCGGTCGTTCACAGCCTTGAAGTGGTCGAGGTCGACGAAGAGCAGGGACAGCGGCAGGCCCGCCCGCCGGTGTGCGGCGACGGCGGTGGCCAGATATTCCCGCATCAGCCGCTGGTTCGGCAGGCCGGTCAGGTTGTCGGTGCGCGCCTCGCGGGCAGCGTGGGCATGGGCCTGCGCTAGTGCTGCGTTCGTCGCCTGCAAGCTGGTCAGCAGTCGCACGTTGAGACGCAACATCAGCCACTGGCGCACCACGACCAGCAGCGTGCCGGCCGCCAGCGCCCGCTTCATCAGCAGGAGGGTGATGGTGCTGTCACGGCCGTCCCAGTATTGGCCGATGACCTGGACCGCCAGCAGCGCCAGCAACCCGAGCGGCAGCGCTTGCACCAGCACCGACTGCAGGTGGCCGATGGGATCGGGCCAGCGCCGCCGCTCGCGGGCATCCAGCTCCGGCAGCAGCGCCAGCGCCAGAAAGCCGGCCGCCAGCAGTGCCATCGCCAGCGGGATAGCCCACGTCACCGGCGCGGCCAGCGTATCGAGCGCGACCAGCCAGTTGCCGGCCGTCGTCAACACCGCCGCCGCGACCAGCGCCAGTGCCGCGGGCTGCGGCCTGTCACGCGCCGACTGGAAGAGCAAGTAGAGCGCCACCACCAGCATACCGAAGCACAGCAGCGGCGGCATGACGACGCTCAGCAGCCGCGCCGGCGGCACCGCGGCCGCGAGCGGCGCCACCGCCAGGGCTCCGAACGCGCCGGCCACCAGGGCGCACGTCAACGCGTCGAGAATGGCGGCCACGCTCAGGCTGCGGCCGGCGGCCCGCTGGATGCGCACCCCACTCGACACCAGATAGAAGGGGTAGGCTGCCAGATTGAACCCGATCGCGACGAGGGTGAGCGGCCAGCCCAGCGTGAACTCACCGACGATGCGCACCAACTCGCCGGTCAGCGAGAGCGCCATGCCCATTGCCAGCAGCGACCATGCCGGCCGCAGCGGGTGGTCCGGCAAACTTCGCCGGGCGCGCAGGTTGACGGCGATGACGAGCAGGGCCGGCACGATCAGCGCCGCCGACGGAACGACTGACGCCGGCCACAGGCCCACGCCCAGGCCAATCACCGTCGCCGCGATCACCAGCCCTGCCACCGGCCCCATGCGCCAGCGCCAAACCCGCCCCAACGGCGCGACATCACTCACGACCGCGGGTTCGCGCACACTCCTTCTCCACAATGATAGGGAGAGCCAGCCTGGCTCCACTGACCCCGACCACCCCAATGTGCCCGGGCGCAGCCGCGGACCCTGTCGGTACTATCGGCCAACGGGCACGGCAAGTAAAGCGCCGCCTCGCTGGCCACACCAGCCATGGCGCTATCGCAGCGCGTACAACCGGCTGAATTTCTCGGACAGGTAGCGAGTCAGATAGGTGGCATCCGGTGGCGTGCCTGTCGCGCGCTCGATCAGCTCCGCCGGTCGATACAGCCGGCCCGGCCGGTGGATGCGCTCGCGCAGCCAGCCCAGGAGTGTCGCCGTGTCGCCGCCCGCGAGCCGGTCGTCGAGGTCCGGCAGATCGCGCCGGATGGCGGCCCAGAGTTGGGCGGCATACAGGTTGCCGAGCGTGTATGTCGGGAAGTAGCCGATGGCCCCGATCGCCCAGTGCGTATCCTGCAGCACACCGGTTCGGTCATCCGGCGGTGTCAGGCCCAGGTAGTCGCGCATGAGCTCATTCCAGGCTCCGGGCAGATCGCGCACGCGCAGCTCGCGCCCAATCAGCCGGCGCTCGATCTCGTAGCGCAGGATGATGTGGAGGTTATAGGTCACCTCGTCCGCTTCGACCCGGATCAGCGACGGCTCGACCCGGCTGGCTGCCAGCACGAACTGCTCGGTGGTCACAGCGCCGAGTTGGACCGGGAACGCCGCCTGCAACCGCGGCAATGCGAAGCGCCAGAACGGCAGATCGCGGCCGACGAAGTTCTCCCACAGGCGCGACTGCGACTCGTGGAT
>JADLAZ010000081.1 GCA_020849725.1 Chloroflexota bacterium | reverse complement strand
GTAGGCCAGGCGGCCGCGCTCGAAGCTGGCCGGCCGGCAGAACTCGTTCGGCGCGTGGATCTGCTCGTCGGTCAGCGAGAAGCCGAAGCTGACACTGTAGGCGCCCAGGTGCCGCAGGAACAGCTCGACGACCGGCACGCTGCCGCCGGAGCGCGTATAGTACGGCTCCTTGCCGTATAGCTCGCGCAGCACGCTCGCCGCGACCTGGTTGCCCCAGTGGTCGACCGGCATCAGGTAGGGCCGGGCGCCGATGCCGAGCGGCGTGACCGTCACCGTCACGCCCGGCGCCGGCTGCTGCTGGACGTGGGCAATGAGCAGGTCGCGGATCGTCGCCGGGTCCTGGTCGGCCACCAGGCGGCAGGTGATCTTGGCGTGCGCCTCGTTCGGCAGCACCGTCTTGATGCCTTCGCCTTGGAAGCCGCCCCAGATGCCGTTGATCTCCAGCGTCGGCCGCGCCCACAGGTGCTCGCGGGCCGAGTAGCCCGGCTCAGGCGTCAGCGCGGTCACGCCCAGCTGCGCCATGTATTCGGCCTCGTCGAACGGCACGGCGGCGATGAACGCCCGGTCCTGGGGCGTCAGGTCGATCACTTGATCGTAGAAGCCGGCGACGGCGATCTTGCCGTCCGGCCGGCGCATGGATGCGAGAATCCGGACCAGCGCCGCGATCGGGTTGGCGACCGCGCCGCCGTAGCCGCCGGAGTGCAGATCGCTGTTCGCGCCGCGCACGTCGATCTGGATGCCGGCGATGCCTTTGGTGCCGACGCCGAGCGACGGCTGGTCCTCGCTCCACTGGCCGCCGTCGCCATTGATGACCAGGTCGCAGGCCAGGAGATCGGCGTGGGCGACGACGAAGTCGGGCAACTGCGGGCTGCCGATCTCTTCCTGGCCCTCGAACAGGCACTTCAGGTTGACCGGCAGCCGCCCAGTCTCGCGCAGCAGCGCCTCGACCGCCTGCACGCTGGCGAGCAGATTGCCCTTCATGTCCGATGCGCCACGGGCATACAGGCGGCCGTCGCGCAGAGACGGCTCGAACGGCGAGCTGTCCCACAGGTCGAGCGGATCGACCGGCTGGACATCGAAGTGGCCGTACAGCAGCACCGTCGGCCGGCCGGCCGCGTGCAGCCACTCGCCGTAGACGACTGGGTGACCGGCAGTCGGCATGACCTGGACGCGCTCCAGGCCGGCGGCGGTCATGCGATCGGCGACCCACGTCGCCGCCTGCTGCACGTCGCCCGCATGCTCTGGCAGCGACGAGATGCTGGGGATGCGCAGAAAGTCCAGGAACTCGGCCATGGCACGCTCGGTGGTCGCGGTCAGGGAGCGGTCGGCAGACATCGTGGCGGCTCCTTCCCAAGTGGCGATAGAACAAATGATCGGGTATACTGGTGACCTGTGGACACGGCCAATCGTGCCGGTCCACCGCATCGTATTGTCGCGGTACCCGCACTGAGACGCTGAGGATAGCACGATGGCCACGACGATGACAGCGCCGTGCCGCACATTTTTCGACCGGATGATCGCTAAGAGCGAAGAGCAGGTGCGCGCTGGCAACCTGCCCCGCTTGCTGCGGACGCTGCCGGAGCAGCCGAATGGCGATGTGGTTCAGGTCTGGTCGGTCGGTAGCCGGCAGACCGCCGGCGAGATCCGCATTGTCGAGACGTACCAGCCGACCGATGGTCGGCCGCTGCTGACGCGCTGTGATTGCCCGGCCGAGCGGCACTGCTGGCACCAGGCGCACGTGCTGCGGGCGCTGAATGGCGAGGTGCCCTTCTTCCGCACGCCGGACCGACCGCTCAATCTGACGCGCCAGCTCGCTGATGCGACGCTGCCGGAACTGACGACGATGGAGTTGTTCGGTAGCCACATCTGAGCCGGGCACGCGCCGGGAATGCGCGCGCCGCCGCCGGCGTTGCCGTGAGTGGCGCGCCGCGCTTGGTCGCCGCGCCGGAGGCAAGGTCCGGGAGGGAGAGGCGCCATGCCGGAGTCGCCACGGCCGCACACGTCGCCGCCAGAGCTGGCGAAGGATGTGCTGACCAAGCTCGACAACGCCCGCGCCGCCGTCAGCCGGGCGCGTGCCGTCGCCCAGCGCGCCGGCTTCACCACCACCGAGGCGCTCCTCGTGGACCTGGAGCGCGAGGTCGAGCGCGTGGCCGCTGACACCGAGACGGCGCTGCGTGTCGATGTGCGTCGCGCCCTGGCTGGCGCCGCCACGCCGCCAGCCTGACCTCATCAGCCCACATTCCCCAGCGCCCCCCCCCCCCGGCCTGACCCGCCGTCGTCACCGGTCACCGCGTGCATGGCCGGCGTCATCTGGGTATACTGTCTCGCGAGGCGCGCCCTTGGGCGGGCTTAGGGGTGTAGCTCAATTGGCAGAGCAGCGGTCTCCAAAACCGCAGGTTGGGGGTTCGAGTCCCTTCGCCCCTGCTGGACACGGACCTGGCCGACGCCGACGGCTCGCCCGCGCCTGAGACGAACCCGGCGATGTGTCGGCAGTGGGGCGGTCCACTGGCACGCTCCGTATCCACTCCACGTCTGGCCCGAGAGGCAGCGGAGGATTGATGGCCGTCACCCGGAACATGCCACGGACCTGGAGCGAGCGCCGCGACGCCATCGTGCGCGGCCTGCGCGACACGCGGTCCGAGCTGCGCAAGGTCACCTGGCCGACGCGGCAAGAGACGATCAACCTCACGCTGGTCGTCATCGCCCTGTCGGTCGTTCTGGGCTTGATCCTGGGCGGCGTTGATCTCCTGGTCGCCGAGGCGTTCAAGTGGCTAGCGGAGACCTGGCGAACCATTCGCGGCGTCTGAGGCGACGCGGCGCACGAGAGGGCGGCAATGGTCGAGATGGCACAGACCGAGAGCCAGGACGTGGCGGCCCGGCCGCAGTGGTTTGTTATCCATACTTACTCTGGCTATGAGAACAAGGTCAAGAAAAACCTGGAGCATCGCGTCAACTCGATGGACATGGCCGACAAGATCTTCCGCGTCGAAGTGCCGACCGAGGAAGAAGTTGAGATCCGCAACGGCCAGCGCCTGAAGGTCCAGCGCAAGATCTATCCCGGCTATGTGCTGGTCAACATGCTGATGGACGACGACTCGTGGTACGTCGTGCGCAATACGCCCGGCGTCACCAGCTTCGTTGGCATGGGCACCCAGCCCACGCCACTCGATGAGGCCGAGGCCAATCGCATCCTGCAGCAGATGGAGGCCGAACCGTCCAAGGTGCGCATGACGCTGACGGTCGGTCAGCCGGTGCGCATCATTGACGGGCCGTTCACCGACTTCCAGGGGACAGTCGACGAGATCGACCAGGCCAAGGGCAAGGTCAAAGTGCTGGTCTCGTTCTTCGGTCGCGAGACGCCGGTCGAGCTGGACT
>JADLAZ010000080.1 GCA_020849725.1 Chloroflexota bacterium | reverse complement strand
GCCCACTGCGCCACGAACTGCGCCTGCGATCGCCGAACGATCAGCATGGTGAGCACGATCGACAGCGGGACCGCCAACAGCGAGACGGCCGCCAGGATGGGGCTGATGAACAGCATCAGCAACAGCACGCCGATGATGGTCAGGATCGAGGTCATCATCTGGGTCAGGCTCTGCTGGAGCGACTGGCCGATGTTGTCGATGTCGTTCGTCACGCGGCTGAGAAGATCGCCGCGCGGGTGAGTGTCGAAGTAGCGCAGCGGCAGGCGACCGAGCTTGTGGTCGACCTCGGAGCGCAGCCGGTACACGGCGCGCTGCGTCACGCCGGCCATGATCCAGGCCTGGATCCAGGCGAATGCCGCGCTGACCAGGTAGACCCCGATCAGCAGCAGCACCACGGCACCGAGCGCGCCGAAGTCCACGCCCTGGCCCGGGTGCAGGTCCATGCCGGACAGCATGTCCGCCAGTTGCGCCTGGCCCTTGGCGCGCAGGCCGGCGATGACGTCCGCGACGTTGGCACCGGGCGGCAGGCTGGCGCTGACGGCACCTTCGAACAGGATGTCGGTGGCGTTGCCCAGGATCTTGGGACCGATGACGGCGAACGTAACGCTGACGATGGCGAGCGCGACGACCAGCCCGATGAGCATCCGATCCGGTGCCAGGTGCCCGGCCAGGCGCCGCAGCGATCCGTTGAAGTCGCGCGCCTTGGCAGCCGGTAGCGACATGCCCATGCCCATAGGCCCACCCCGGCGCTGCGGAGGGCCCGACGGCTGACGGCTGGGGCCGGTCATGCGGCCGCCTCCTGCTCGGAAAGTTGCGAGTACACGATCTCCCGGTAGGTCTCGGTCGATTCGAGCAGTTCGGCATGCGTGCCCATGCCCGCGATGCGCCCTTCCTCCATGACGATGATCCGATCGGCGTGCCGGATGGTTCCGACGCGCTGGGCGACGATGATTACGGTGGCATCTGCCAGGGAGCGAGCCATGGCCGCGCGCAGGCGCGCATCGGTGCTGAAGTCGAGCGCCGAGAAGCTGTCATCGAAAACGAAGATGCCCGCCGGCTTGACGAGGGCGCGGGCGATGGCCAGGCGCTGGCGCTGCCCTCCGGACACGCTGGTGCCGCCCTGGGCGACCTCCGCCGCCAGTTGGCCGTCCATGGCCTCGACGAAGTCGCGCCCCTGCGCGATCTCGAGCGCGCGCCACAACTCGTCATCGGCGGCGCCAGGCGCGCCGTAGCGCAGGTTGCTGGCCACGGTGCCGGCGAACAGGAACGCCTTCTGCGGCACCAGGCCGATGCGGCCCCACAGTTCCTCGCGCGCCACCTCGCGCACGTCGGTGCCATCGACCAGCACGCTGCCGGCCGTGGCCTCGTAGAAGCGCGGGATGAGGTTGATCAGCGTTGACTTGCCGCTGCCGGTGCTGCCGACGATGGCCGTCGTCTCGCCCGGGGCGGCGCGGAACGAGATGCCGCGCAGGATCGGTTCCTCGGCTCCCGGATAACGGAACTCGACGTCACGGAACTCGACCACCCCGCGCTCCGCGGCCGGGGCGGCCGAGAGGCGGATCGGGCGCTCTGGATCGGTGATCATGGGCTGGGTGTCGAGCACCTCTCGGATGCGGGCCGAGGAGACCGCCGCGCGCGGGATCAGGATGAACATGAACACCGCGGTCAGGACGGCGAACAGGATCTGGGTCAGGTACTGGAGGAAGGCCGTCAGGTTGCCGATGAGCAGCTCACCGCTGTCGACCCGCAGGCCGCCGAACCACATCACCGCAACGGTGGACAGGTTGAGGATCAGGGTCATGGCGGGGATGGTGACCGCGAACAGCCGGTTGACCCTGACGGTCGTGTCGAACAAGTCGTAGTTGGCCGCGTCGAAGCGCTGCTCCTCGTGCTCGGTGCGGACGAAGGCGCGGATGACCCGCACGCCGGCCAGCTTCTCGCGCATGACCCGGTTGACGCGGTCGATCTTGACCTGCATGGCCTGGAACAGCGGGATGGCGCGGCGCATGACGACGAAGATCACCAGGGCCATGAGCGGCACGATGACCAGCAGCAGGCCCGACAGCGGAACGTCGGTGCGCAGGGCCATGATGACCCCGCCGACGATGAGGATCGGCGCGGAAATCATGATGGTCAGCGCCATGAAGACGACGATCTGGATCTGCTGGACGTCGTTCGTGTTGCGGGTGATGAGAGAGGCCGGGGTGAAGTGGTTGACCTCGAACTGCGAGAACGTCTCCACCTTGCTGAAGACCGCGGCACGCACGTCCCGCCCGAAGCCCATCGCCACCCGTGCGCCGAAGAAGACGGCCACGATCGCCGCGACGGCCAGCACGGCTGTGACCAGCAGCATGAAGCCACCGGTCCGCAGGATATAGTCGTTGTCGCCAACGACGATGCCGTGGTTGATGATGTCGGCGTTCAGGTCCGGCAGGTACAGGTTGCCGATGGCCTGCACCAGCAGCAGCGCGATGACGACCACCAACTGGGTGACGTATGGACGCAGGTACGTCCGGAACAGGCCGATCATCGATCCTGCCCCAGCGACGCTCGCGCCCGTCGCATCGCGCGCAGGCCAACCAGGAAGGCCGTCAGCTCATCGGGGCTGAGTTGGTCGAGCAGCTTGCGCAGCCTCTTGACCCGCTGCCGGCGCAGTCGCGCGAACACTCCTGCCCCCAACCTCGTCGGATGGACCCACACCACGCGCCGATCGTCGAGCCCATGGCGACGCTCCACCAGTCGACGCTCCTCCAACCGGCTCACGATGCCGGTGGCGCTGGCCACCGACACGCCGAGCTCCTCGGCAAGGTGGCTCATGGCCAACGGTCCGCGCGCCTCCAGGATCGTCAGCGCGTGCAGGTGCGTCAGGCTGAGCGAGCGCCGCAGGAAGCTGCGGAACGCGGCCATCCGCTCGTGCGGGTTCCAGGAGGTCAGCTCTTCGAGCAGGTCGGCTACCAGCTCATCGCGACTCTGTTCGCCGCCATTAGTCAATGTCACATTGATAATCTACGGGCCAATGACTGAATACGTCAAGTGGGGCATCCGCCTGGATCGGCGGACTCCTAGCCGTTCGGACAGGTGAAGCGCGTGGCCGAGGTGTTTGGCAGGTGCGGGAGATCGCGGGTGGGTGCTGTGGTCACGACGCCATCCTATGGGGCGGCGGCGGCCGCGGCTGCGGCCTCGTCGCGCAGGCCGCGGATCATCGGAGCGCGCGGATCGTTCGGTGCCAGCTCGAGGAATCGATCAAACGCATCGAGCGCGCGCGACGGGTCGCCCTCGCCGCGCAGTGCGATCAGGCCGTCGTAGAAGACCGACTCGACCGGATCGGCGCCGTCGAGCTTGACGTACGAGTCGTAAACGGCTCGCGCGTCGGGGTAGTCGCCGGCACGCAGGTAGGCGGTCATCAGGCGCTCGTAGGCATCGAGCCGGCCGGGGTCGGCGTTGATCAGCAACTGCAGCGCCGCGGCGGCACGCGGAAGCTCGGCGTCGGGGCCGGCCAGGAACGCATCGGCGAGGTCGGACAGGGCGTCGGCATCGGTGGGGTCGGCGGCGACGGCGTCGAGCAGCTCGCTGATTCGCGCCTGGCGGGCCTGCTCCGCGGCCTGCGCCGCGGCCAGCTGCTGGTTGACGATGACGGCGTTGGCGAGCCCGGTGCCCCCAATCAGCGAGCCGCCCACCAGCACCAGCCCGAGGACGGCCGCCGCGGCAAGCGCGGTGCCGCGCCTGGCGCCTGACGTCGGAGGCGGTGGGTCGGGCGGGGCGTCCAGCGCTGCGCGCGTGGCAGCGGCGGCGGCCTCGGCCGCGGCGAGCTCCGCGGCGTAGGCTGCCGGGTCGAGCGATCCCGCCTGGTGATCGGCCTCCACGTCGCGCAGCGCCTCCAGGGCCGCCCTGTGCGCGATGCGCGCCGATTCGCGGTCGCCCTCGCCGGACGGCTCGACCGCACGGCCCGACCGAAGCGGCGCCAGGACGATGATCCCGGCCGCCACGACGCCGGCGACCAGCGGTACGAGCTCAGGCATCGAGGGCCTCGGCTTCCTCGTGCAGTCGCCTGCGCTGCTGATCGGTCAACGCGGGTGCGGCCGCTGGAGCACCGCGGCGGCGGACCAGCCACGCGGCGAGCAGCCCCATCCCGGCAGCGGCGACCACGAATGGAAGCAGCCAGGTGGCCGGCGAGCTGGGTTCCAGCAGGATCCACTCGCCGTAACGCGCGACGAAATGGGAACGCACCTCGTCGTCCGAGGCACCGCCGGCCACCAGGTCGTCGATCTGACGGCGGATCTCGCGCGCGGCGACGGTGTGCGAGTCGGCCACCGACAGGCCCTGGCAGTCCGGACAGCGCAACTGGGCGGCCAGGGCTGCGGCTCGCTCGGCATCGGTCGTTGCGCCCGGACGCAGCAACAGCAGCGCCACGACGGCCACCAGGAGCCCGACGCCGATGGCGCCCAGCCAGCGGCTCACCTGCCCACCCCGATCGCGGCCAGGCGCTCAGTCATGATCGCCGGCGTCAGTGGCCCGAACTGCTTGGCGCGCACGATGCCAGTGGCATCCACGAAGTAGCTCTCCGGCGGTCCGGTCACGCCGAACTCGATCGCCATCCGGCCGTCGGGGTCGGTCACGTGCGGGTAGCCGGCGTCTCCGTAGCGGGCCAGGAAGCCACGGGCGTCATCGGCCGTGTCCTGGTACAGCATGCCGACGATCATCACCCCATCGTCGCGATGGGCCGCGGCCAGGACCGGGTGCTCGTCCACGCACGACGGGATGCACCAGCTGGCCCAGAAGTTCACGACGTACGGCTCACCGGCCAGGTCGTCGCTTGACAGCGCCTCGCCATCGAGCGTGGTGAGCGTCCAGGCCGGCGCCGGATGCCCGATGAGCGGCGAACCGATCTCGCGCGGGTCGCGCCCGAAGCCGCTGAACAGCAGCCAGCCGATCGGCACCACGACGAGCGGGACGAGCAGCCAGCGCAGGCGGCGCATCGACTCAGGCGCCCTCTGCCGAGGCGGCTTCGGCCGTCACGCGCGCGGCCGCCGCCATCGACACCGCGCGGGCCTCCGGCCAGGCGGCAAAGGCAGCGCCCAGCGCCAAGATCGCGCCCCCGATCCAGATCCAGACGACGAGCGGGTTCACGAACAGGCGCAGCGTGACCGAGCCGGTCGCCGCATCGGTCGCCAGCAGCGTGACGTACAGGTCCTCGCCCAACGAGGTGCTGACCGCCGGCGTGGCGATGGCCGTTGACGCGTTGGGATAGTCCCGCAGCGCGGTGTTGAGCGTTCCGGAACGCGGGCCGTCATAGCGCAGCTCGGCCCGCGTCTCGATGACGCGTGCATCGTCGGCCAGCGGCTCGACCACCAGCCGCTCGTGAGTCACGCTGAAGGCGCCGATGGTGGCCGACTCACCCGGCGCCAGCGTGACGGTGCGGTCGATGGCCAGGGCCGACGAGACAGCCACGGCCACCGCCATGACCAGGACGCCCAGGTGCACGACGTATCCCCCGTAGCGCCGACGGTTGCGCGTGGCCAGGCGCCAGGTGGCCGTCAGGGGATCCTCTTCGCGAGCCCGGCGCCGCGCGCCCGCGCCGCGCCAGACCTCCTCGCCGATGATGGTGGCCACCGCGCCGGCCAGGGCCAGGGTCGCGAGCGGCCCGGGATGACGCAGGCCCACCACGTAGCCGGCCGTGCCCACCAGCCCGGCGACCAGCAGCGGCAGGCCGAAGCGGCGGCGCAGTGTGGCAGCGCTGGCCGCGCCCCACGGCAGCGCCGGACCGACGCCCATCAGGAACAGCAGTGCGGCGAACATCGGCACCGTCACGCGGTTGAACCACGGCGCGCCGACGCTGATGGTGGAGCCGCTGGTGGCGGCCACGAACAACGGCAGCAGCGTGCCGAACAGGACGGCGAAGGTGAGTCCCAGGAACAGGACGTTGTTGAACAGGAACGCGGACTCGCGGCTCAACAGGCGCGACGGCCGGCCGCCACCGGCGAGGTCGGGCAGGCGCCAGACGAGCAGGCCGACGCCGGCGACGAGCGCGGTGATGATCCCACCCAGGAACCACGGGCCGATGGCCGACTGCGTGAACGAGTGAACGCTGGCCACGACGCCCGAGCGGGTCAGGAACGTCCCGACCAGGGTCAGCGTGAACGTTGCCACGACCAGCGCCACCGTCCAGATGCGCAGCCCGCCGCGGCGCTCGGCGACCATGGCCGAGTGCAGGAAGGCGGTGGCGGTGAGCCACGGCAGGAACGCTGCGTTCTCCACCGGGTCCCAGGCCCAGTAACCGCCCCAGCCCAGCACCTCGTAGCTCCACCATGCGCCGGCCACGATGCCGACCGACAGGAACGTCCACGGGATCAGCGTCCAGCGCCGCACGATGCGCAGCCACTCGGTGTCCAGGCGACGCGTGACCAGCGCCGCAACGGCGAAGGCGAACGGCACGACCATGCCGGTGTAGCCGGCGTACAGCATCGGCGGGTGGAGGGCCATGAACGGGTGGTTCTGCAGCAGCGCGTTCGGCCCGAGGCCTTCAGTGGCGACCGGCGTCGTCAGCGCGAACGGGTTGCCGGGCCAGACCATGACCGAGAAGAAGAAGACCCCGACCCCGGCCAGCGTCGCTCCCACCCAGGGCATGAGCGTGGGGTGCCGGTCGCGATGCCGCCACAGCGCGAGCGACGCCCAGCCGGTGGCGAGCAGCGTCCAGAACAGGATCGAGCCCTCGAGCGCGGCCCACAGGCTGATGGCGCTGATGAACGCCGGCGTGGTGGTCGCGTTGTTGCGCGCCACGTACCAGATGCTGAAGTCGTGCCCGAGCAGCGCCACCACCATCGCAGCGCTGGCGATCGCGGCCGCCGCGAACGAGCCGATGATGGCCCGACGCCCGCTCCGCACCAGTGCCGGGTCGCCGCCGCGCCCGGCCAGCACGAAGGCGAACAGCGCGTATCCACTGAGCCCCAGGCCGACCAGGATGGCCGCGTGCCCGATGGCCGCGGTCACGAATCCTCCCCGGGCAGGAAGTTGCGATCCGAGGGCTGTGCCCCCGGCTGCGGCGCCACGTAGTTTTCATCGTGCTTGACAATGACCTGGTCGGCCTCGAAAACGCCGCGCGCGTCGAGCTGGCCCTCCACGACCGCGCCGGAACCCTCGCGGAACGACCGGGTGGGTGCGACGGTCGAGTGGACCGTGATGTCGGTGATGCCGTCGGTGAGGACGAAGGTCAGGTCGGTGGCCGGGCCGCTGATGCTGCCGGGCTTGACCTGGCCCCCGAGCCGAACGGTGCTGCCGAACGCGGCGTCGCCACGTGCCATCAGCTCGGTCGGCGTCTGGTAGTAGACCAGCGCATTGCCGATGCTCGAGAACGCCAGGTAGGCGACGACGAGCACCACGACCCCCACCAGCACAACGATGCCCCATGGCCGCCGCGGCGGCGGCAGGACCGGCTCCAATGGAGATTCGACCGTCATCGGTCCCGCAGGCGTCGCCAGAGCGTCACCGTGTACAGGACCAGGCCGCCGAGCACGACGATGTAGGCGGCCAGCACGTAGCCCAGGTCGGGTGAGGACAGGACGCTGAAGTCGAAGGTCACCGCGCCACCTCCGGCGCGCGGGCGGCCGCCAGGCGCTCCAGCCGGGTGCTCTGCTCCCGGCTCGCCTCCAATCGGGCCAGCTGGTAGCGACGGATGAGCAGGTACAGCCAGACCAGCGTGAAGGCCACCATCATGGCCATCAGCGTGGCCACGAAGGCCGCCGGCGCCGCCGGGTTCATGATGCGATCCGGTGATCCGATCGTCGGGCCCTGGTGCAGGCCGCGCCACCAGATGACGCTGAAGTGGACGATCGGGATGTCGATGGCGGCCACCAGCCCGACGATGGCGGCGCGCGTCGCGCGTCGCTCGGGGTCATCGGTCAGGCGCCGGAAGGCCAGGTAGCCGACATACAGTGCCAGCAGCAGTGCCGTCGTGGTCAGGCGCGGATCCTCCCACTGCCAGAACACGCCCCACACCGGTCGCGCCCACATCATACCGGCCCAGATCGCGAAGGCGGTGAACATCACGCCGATCTCGGCCGACGACACGGCCACGGCGTCGAGCCGCAGGTCGCGCCGCCACAACCAGCCGATGCCGGCCAGCGCCGTGACGCCGAACGACAGGTAGGCCAGCCAGGCGGCTGCGGGGTGGATGTAGAAGATGCGCTGCGCGTCGCCCTGGTTCAGGTCGGCCGGCACCACGAACAGGGCCGCCACGGTCGTGCATGCCACGGCGACGAGCGCCACCACGCCAAGGATGCGAGTCTTCAATCAGTCCTCCAGCACGTAGCCGTACGTCGTCGCTCCGGCGACGAGCATGATGACGTCGAACGCGACCAGGAGTCCGAGCCACGAGCCGAGCTCGTCGAATGGGTCGCCGGCCAGCGCCGAGGCCGTCGCCTTCACCGCGGCCAGCAGCAGCGGGGCCAGGACCGGCAGCATCAGCAGCGGCAGCATGACCTCGCGCGCCCGCAGCCTGACCGTCAGCCCGGCATAGAAGGTGCCGACCGCGGCGATCCCGATCGACCCCAGCACGACCGTGACGATCAGCGGCAGCAGCGCGCCCCCGACGCCCGCGTCGAACAGGACGCCCACCGCGCCGAGCACGAGCAGGCCGAGGCAGACCATGACGCCGAAGCCGCCGAGGGTCTTGCCGGAATAGATGGCGCGGCGCGAGACCGGGTAGCCGGCCAGGTGTTCGAGCGCGCCGTCGTCGGTCTCGAGCAGGTGCAGCCGGTTTACCGCCAGCAGCCCGGCGAAGACCATGGCCAGCCAGAGCAGTCCCGGGGCGGCGGCCGCCAGGCGCGCTGCATCGGGTCCGAGCGCGAAGCCGAACAGGAGCAGCACGACCGCGGCGAAGAACGCGGTGCTGACGATGGCGCTGCGACCGCGCAACTCTGCTCGCGCATCCTTGGCGGCGATGGCGAGCGCGATGGCCACCTCGCGGCGGAGGCCGTTCATCGCGCCGCCACCGGTCGCGCCTCGAGCGCGGGAATCGTGGGCGGCGCACTGGTCACCCCGGAGCCATCGAGCTCGGTGACGAGGCCGCGTTCGAGCGTGACCCGCGCGTCGAGGTGGTCATCCAGGCGCTCGGTGCTGTGCGCCGCGACCAGCACGCTGACGCCGACCTCGCGCCATGCCGTCAGCAGCTGCTCCACGAGGCTCATGCCGTCGGGGTCGAGAGCCGCCATCGGTTCGTCCAGGAGCACGACCGATGCCTGCCCCAGCAGGATCCGCCCCAGGGCCAGGCGCTTGCGCATGCCGGCCGAGAAGCCGCCCACGCGCTCGTCGGCCCGGTCCGACAGTCCGATATCGACCAGCGCGCGCCCGACCCGCGCGGAGCGCTCCGGCGTGCCGAGCATGTCTGCGGCGAAGGCCAGGTTCTCGCGCGCCGTCAGGTCCTCG
>JADLAZ010000079.1 GCA_020849725.1 Chloroflexota bacterium | reverse complement strand
GGGCGATCCGCTGCGCCGTGATCGGGTGACTGATGATCGTGGCGGTGTCGGCGAAGGCCGCGCCGCCCATGCCGTGGTCGGCGCCCCAGTGGGTGATGATCAGGTACTTGACCGGCTGATCGGTCACTGACCGGATCGCCGCCTTGAGCAGCGCCGGCGCCTGGGCGTTCTGCATGCCGAGCGGATCGGCGGTGATGACACCCTCGGGCGTGACGATGAACATGGTGATGTGATTGTTGTAGCGGAAGGCGTAGACATCCTCGGCCACCTGGGTTAGCTCGAAGACCGAGCGCGGCAGCGCCGGCGCCTGCTGCGCGGTGACGATCCCAATCCCCGATCCCGCGATCAGGAGCGCGAGCAACGCCAGCACCGCGTGCCACCGTCCCAGCCGAAACCGAACCTCCATGGATAGGCCCTCCTCCATCGTCGCTCGCGCGCCACAATAGCCTGGTCTGTGTACGATGGCCGAGCATATGCCAGATGTCTGGCGATCAGCAAGCTCAGCCGAGGGCACGCCAGGGCGATGCCTACAGCTCGTGCGTCGCCGCCAGCACGCTGGTCACCTCGTCGGCGGCCAACCCGCCGTGGTGCCCGAAGAAGACGTTGACATAGTCTTCCGGCTCGTGCCACCAGACATAGCGGCCGGCGGCGGGCAGGATCAGCAGGTCGCCCAGCCGGCGGCGGAACTCGGGATCATAGGGCGGCGGGCCGAACAGGCCCAACGCCAGCGCTGCCTCGGTCGTCAGCACCTCAGCGATACCATCCAGCAGCGCCCGCAGCCGGTCGGCGATGGCCGGTGCCGCGCCCGGCTGGAGGTGCAGCAGCACATCGCGCGGCGCACCGCACGGCCGGATCGGCCGGCCATTCGGCGCGCGTCGCAGCGCCCCAGCCAGCTCCGGCAACGCCTGATTGAGCGCGATCGTCGCCGCCGGGTCGCCGTAGACCTGGCCGTGGTCGGCAGTGAACAGGAATAGCGTCTCGTCATCCGGTCGCCAGCCGTCAAAGACAGCCGCGAAGGTCAGCCAGAAATTGGCGACTTCCAGCTCGTGGGCGCGCGTGCCCGGCCCGTGCGTGTGGCCGATGGCGTCGATGTCCGGCCAGTAGTAGTAGAGGTAGGTTGGGCCATCGGCCGCCTCCAGCCGCGTCCGCAGCGCCAGCAAGCCCTCGGCCAGCGTCGAATACGGCACGACCTCGGCGCCGGCGGTGGCCATGCTGTTGTAGGGCGAGAAAGCGTAGCCGCGCCGCGAGAAGACGAGCGACGGCACGCCGCGCGCCGCCAACCGCTGGTAGAGTGTCGCGCGCGGCGTGACCAGATGGCGCGGGTCGAAGCCGCGCGCGGCCTTCAACTCGGCGGGTGGATGACCGAGCGCCGTGAACGGCAGCGTCTGGATCACCTCGCCGTAGGCATCGATGTAGAGGTTCCACTCGGCCAGCGCGTGCTGCGCCGGCGGCACGCCATAGTTCATCGTCGTGATCGAGGCCGACGTCGTCGTCGGAAAGAGCGCCGAGATCGGCGTGACGACGCCACGCTCGGTGATGCGCCGCAGCGCCGGCCACTGCTGCCAGGCGCGCTCCCAGAAGGCCCAGCCAAACGAGTCGATCAGCAGCACGACGACCTTGCGCGGCGTCGGGTAGGCACCGCCGAAGCAGTCGGCCGGCAGCAGGGAGCCGGCGCGCTCGCCTGTCAGCAGCGCCGTCACCGTCGCGGGGATAGCGCCGAAGGAGTAGCCGTCGTAGCGCGGCCGCCGGAGGTACTCGCCGAGTGGGACAAAGCCGTCGAGTGTGTGCGTGTTGAGCATGACTCCCCCAATCAGACATCCAGTTGGGCGGCGAGCCAGGCGGCGATATCGGCCAGCTCCGTTTCGCCGATCGTGTGCGGGATCGGGTACTCGCGGTAGGTGACGGCCGCGCCGAGGCCGGTCAGGGTGTCACGCGTCTGGTGGCCGAAGTCGACCGGGATGAGCGGATCCTGCCGCCCGTGGCCAATGAAGACCGGGATACCGGCCAGCGCCCCGGCCGCCGGTGGTGGGTGTTGGTCGAGCGGCAGGTAGCCGCTCAGCAGCACCGTGCCCGCCGGCCGGCTATTCAGGCCGGTTGGGTCGAGCAGCAGCCCGGCGGTCATCACCGCGCCCTGGCTGAAGCCGAGCAGGTAGACACGCGCCGGGTCCAGCCCGTGCGCCGGCGCGAGCGCGTCCAGCCAGGCCGTCAGCCGCGCCCGCGCCGCGGCGTAGGAGATCGGCTCGGCCGCGCCGATCTGGACCAGGTCGTACCAGTGGTAGCCCGTCCCGAGCGGGAAGGGCGCCCGCACGCTAATAACCGTGAGCCGTGGATCGAGCCAGTCGGCCAGGCCGAGCAGATCGTACTCGTCGGCGCCCCGGCCGTGCAGCAGCACCAGCGCCGGCGCCAGTCCCGCGCCCGGCCGCCGCGCCGGCCGCACGATGTACTTCAGGCTAAGAGTGGACCCCATTGCAACGCTCTCTCCTGGCACGCGCGTTGGATCCAGCGAGTCCTGGACCCCATGACCATCGCCTCGTGCCGTACAAAGACTCAGGAGCGCACGCTAGAGTGTGAGCTCATCGACGAGCAATATCGACAACTCAGATACCCGGCGCAAGGCGCTATCATTCGTCAGGAGGGCCTGACAGCCTTCCCGCAGGGCCGCGGCAACCTGGAGCGCATCCGCAGTGCGTAGACGATAACGCGCTCGAAGGTCCGCCGCGAGATCGGCCGTGGCCGGGTCGATGGACACCAGCACGATGTCGCGACCATGGACGAGGAGCTCGCGATATGTTTGAACTACCGCGACATCGCCTGCTCGGCGAGGGATCGTCGGCACCTCAGTGAGCGTGATTACCGAGGTGTAACCACTGAGCTGTCGAGCAGCAACGCGCCGGAAGACCTCGCGCATGATAGCGAGGTAGGCAGGATGCCGCTCGATGAAGTAGATCACCGGCGCGGTGTCGAAGGCGAGCATCGTGATCCGCGCCAACGCCTCATCCAGTCGCGTTAGTCGCGGTTGTCCCACTCGCCCCTCAGCTTATTGACATACTCCTGGGCATCGATGCCCTGCCACAGTTCGGCGCCCACGCCCTCAAGTTCCAGGATACTCCGTTGTGGATGCGCAACATCGGGCATCTCGCCAGCAACATCCTGAGCAATCAATGCCAGGAGGCGCAAGCGCTGGGCGAGTGGCAGCGACCGAATCCGTTCGGCGTAGAGCTCGTCAACAGATGCGGTAGTGGTCATGCGATCTCCCTTCGCCAACAGCATACCGGACGTGCGAGCTTGCAGCACAGGAGCAAGATGATGGCGGTCTTCGTCCTGATCCACGGCGCCTGGCACGGCGGTTGGTGCTGGCAGCGGATAGCGCCGCGCCTGCGCGCCGCCGGCCACAACGTCGCCACGCCGACCTTGACCGGACTGGGCGAGCGGGCACACCTGGCCAGCCCGGCCATCGACCTGGAGACGCACGTCACCGATGTGCTGGCCGTGCTGCGCTACGAAGATCTTCACGACGTGATCCTCGTCGGCCACAGCTACGGCGGCGCGGTTGCCACGCTCGTCACCGACCGCGTGCCGGACCGCGTTGCCCGCTTGGTCTACCTGGATGCGCCCATTCCCCGTGACGGTCAATGTCTCCTGGACGTGCTCACCCCGGCGCAGGCGGCCGACTTCCGCGCCCGCGCCGCCCGCGACGGTGACGGCTGGCGCATCACGCCCAACGCGCCGGCCGCGCTCGGCCTGGACGACCCGGCCGACGCCGCCTGGGCCGGTCCGCGCCTGACACCGCAGCCGCTGGCGACGTTCACCCAGCCGGTACGCCTGACGAGCGCGGGCGACGTCATTCCGCGCGCCTACGTGTTCTGCGCGCCAGCGCGACCGGGCAGCCGCCTGGCGGAGTTCGCCGCCCAGGCGCGGGCCGCCGGCTGGGCCTATCAGGAGGTCGCCACGGGCCACGACGCCATGATTACCGCGCCGGCGGCGACGGCGGCGGCGCTGTTGGCGCTCGTCTGACCACCGACGGCCGGGATGCACGTGGCACGCGGGAGAGCGAGAGCCTGCCTGGTAGAAGGGACGGGGTGGTTCGGCCTACAGGCGCTCATTACTCGTGGCCGTGTCCTCGCACAGCACCACGGCCGGTCGGCCGGCGACGCGCGTCAGCACGACGACGCGGTGATGCGGCCCGCGCAGCCGCAACTGCGCCAGCAGCGTCGCCGGATCGAGTGGCGAGCCGCGCTTCTTGATCGTCACACGGCCGACGTCGCGGCGGCGCAACTGGCGGCGCAGCTCGTTGAGTGAGAACGGGAACCAGGCATCGACGCGGTAGACACGCGCCAGCGGTGTGTCGATCAACGCCGGCGCGCACAGGTAGGCGATGGTCGGGTCGATCTGCCAGCCGCCAATGGTCGCCGCCACCTGGTCGAGCAGGTGGGCGCGGATGGCGGCCGCGTCCGGCTCGTACAGGTAGCCGACCGGCTCGCCCTGGCCGATGGTGGCGGGCGGCCCCTCGCCGGCCAGACTCTCCCCGGACGGCAGCAACGTCGCCCGGCGGTCGGCCGTGCGCAGCGGGCCGTGCCAGAGGACGGCCGCCTTCAGGTCGCCGCCCAGCGACACGAACTCGACCTCGACGCCCGGCGGCGCCTCGTCGTCGGTGATGCCAGGCGCGACCTTGACGCCGGCGGCCGGCACGCGCCGGACCCAGCCGGCGATCAGGTCGTAGCCGGGCTGCAGGTCGGCCAGCCGGAAGCGCCGCCGCCCGTCGCCGCGCCGGGCCGGGTCGACGAACAGCGCATCGACCGGCGGCAGCGGCAGCGCCGCCAGATCGGCGCAGACGAAGCGGCCGCGCTCGGCCAGGCCGTGGGCCGCCAGATTGGCCCGCGCCATCGCCAGCCGCAGTGGGTCACGGTCGAGCGCCAGCAGCCACCGCGCGCGCCGAGCCAGCGCCAGCGAATCGCCGCCGATCCCGCAACCGAGATCGGCGACCGTGTCGATGCCGGCGAAGCGCGCCGCCGTGTGCGCCGCCACCGCCTCGCCGGCGGCCTGCTCCAGTGCCTCCCGCATGAACCACATGCGGTCGGCAAGCGAGAACTTGGCCGCCGCGCGCCGGCGCAGACGCGCTGTCTCCAGCACTGCCGCCGCCTGGTCCGGTGGGTAGCGACGGCGCAGCTGCTCCAGGTCGGCCAGCCAGGAGGCATCCGTCAGCGGCAGGGCCGCCGCCTCGGCCAGCGCCGCGCCTCCCGCGGCCGACTGCAACCACCGAAACGCCGCCAGGTCCATACGCTCTCACGCATCACGCCATTACATCCGGTACTTGCGCAACGGCGGCACCAGCCAGCCAAAGAGCGTCGTCGCGCCCATCACCAGCACCCCACCCAGGGCGGCGGCCGGTCCGGCGCCGAGCGCGGCCCCGGCCAGGCCGGCGGTGAGTGTGCCGATCGAGTTGCCGCCCTGGACGCTGATCTGCATCGCGCTCGACACGCGGCCGCGGTACTCGTCGGGCGTCTCGATCTGCATGGCGGCGTGCCGGATCGCCATGCTGACGGCGTCGGTCATGCCCAGCAGCGCGCCGAACAGCAACGACAGCGGCAGCCAGACGCTCAGGCCCAGACCGACCAGCGCCAGACCGTAGCCGAAGACCGCGCCCAGCATCACCCAGCCCGGCCGGCGCACCTGCCCGGCCGCCAGCATGATCATCGCGCCAGTCAGCGACCCAGCCGCCGGCGCCGCCACCAGCCAGCCCAGCCCCTCCGGCCCGACCTTCAGCACGTCGGCGGCGAAGACCGGCAGCAGCGTCGGGTAGAAGCCGAACAGCATCGCCACGATATCTAAGCCGAAGAGGCCGACGATGATCTTCTTGGAGAAGACGAAGTGCAGCCCATCGACGATGCTGCCCAGGCTGACTTTGCGCCCACCTCCAGCGATCGGCGGCACGTGCATCAGCAGCAAGGCGATCACCACCGCCAGGAAGCTGATCGAATCGACCGCGTACGCGACGGCCGCGCCGGCCACTGCCAGCGCCGCGCCGGCGATGATCGGACCAACCAGGCTGCCGGCCTGGACGAGCGTCGTCATCAACGTGTAGGCGTTGAGCAGATGCTCGCGCGGCACGAGCGAGGGGATCAACGCCTGCCGCGCCGGCCGATCGAGAACGCCGGTGATGGTCATGATCGCGCCGGAGAGGTAGATGTGCCAGGGCTGGATCAACTGCGCCTGTGTCAGCAGCGCCAGCGACCCGATCGTCAGCAGCGACAGCGTCTGCATGACCAGCATCAGCCGTCGCCGCTCGACGGCATCAGCCAGCGCACCGCCGAGCAGGGACATCGGGATCAGCGGCAGCGCTGCCGTCAGCCCGGCAATGCCCAGCGCCGCGGCCGAACCGGTCATGTCGTAGAGCAGCCAGCCGTTCGTGACGCGGGTGATCTGCGTGCCGATCATCGAGATCAAGAGGCCGGTGTACAGCAGGCGGAAGTCCCGGTGGGCCAGCGATGCCAGGGGGGGCACCTTCGCCGGCGCCGATTCGGCAGTCACGCGTACTCCTCGAATGACCCACTCACCACCGGCCGGAACATCAGCCGATTGTAGCCGATGACCTATCCCTGTGCCGACGGCCGCGACCGGTCCCACGACCAGGGCGCCAGCGGCTGAGGATGCTGTTCTCCCAGCGTTCATCATGATAGATCCTGGTTACGACGCCTGTATCTCGCGTTGGGCAGGAAACACTGGTGGGTATCGACCGAGCGACGACCGCACCCGGGCAGGCGCAGCGACAACCTACTCCTATCGCGGCCGAGCCGGAGCCGGGGCCGGCGCCGGCGGCGTCATCCGCTATCGGTCGGGCCGCTGATGATGGCCGCGGCCCACTCGCGCCCCGCACGGTGCTGCGCCTGCAGCGCAGCCTCGGCAACGGCCAGGTGCAGCGGCTGATCCTCCGTCAGCGGGCCACTGGGTCGACGTCGCCCGTGACCGGCGGCCGACTGCAGCGCGTGCAGATCAGCTTCACCGATGCCGGCGAGACGCTCTACAACGCGCCCAGCACGACTGGCAACAACTTCGCGCCAGCCTCGTTTGGTGGTGGCAGTCCCATCCAGTACCAGATGACCCGCAACGACACGGACAAGAGCGTCCTGGTCAACGTCCGCATGAAGTTCGTCAGCCGCGCGCCAGCCACCGGCGGCGGGCGCGAGGGCACCGACAGCGAGATCCCGGCCAGCGACCCGCGCCGTGGCTTCGCGACATCGATGTGCACGCAACTGGTCACGCACTGGAACAACAAGTTCGTGCTCGTCGGCCGGCGGCGGCCGGCAGCCGGCGGCAGCGGCGGCGCTGCCCCGACGACCACACCCGGCACCGGCGGCGCGCCCGCCCCGGCCCCGGCTCCCGGCGCGACGCCCGCATCCCCCGCCCGGCCGCCCGCGCCCGCTGGGCCGACGACCGACCCGAACGAGGTCCGGCTGCGGCTCGTCTTCCAGGCGACGCCCGTCTTCGACCTGTCGTCGACCGCGTTCGACGCCGTTATCGCCGTGTACGGCGCGCAGACGCAGGCCGGTGGCGACACGCACCCGATCGACGCCGGCCACTGGTACGCCAACCGCGGCGGCAACTACACCGCGCCGCTGTCGTCGATCTACGCCCACGAGTACGGCCACCTGATCGGCCTGCAGGACGAGTACTCGCGTAGCAACCACCAGATGCATCGGTTGATGCACCGCTTCTCGCCCAGTCAGGCCACGCGCAACAACAAGGCGCTCGACCAGGCCAGCGTCAGCCGGATGGTGCTGCAGGCGGTCCGGCCACAGTTGGAGAGCCAGATCACCGCCCAGGGTGCGCAGATCGCGGCCATGTTCGCCGGCCAGCGCGACCGGCTGAGCTCTCAACTGGCGACCGGGCTGCGCACGGCGCTTCGCTCACAGGCGACGGTCGATGCCCTGGTCGCCCGGATGAACGAGCAGTTCCAGACCCCCGGCGCGGCCAACCTGCGCCCGACCGTGCCGCAGGCGACGTATTTCCAGCTGTTCGACAATCTCAGCAATGTCTCGATTGCCCGCGACGCGGTGCGGCAGGCGCTCAGCCCGGCCGGCATCACCGCCCTGATCGTCAACATCCTGCGCCAGGTGATCCGCACCCAGAGCGTCGTCTCGATCCCCAACCCGACGGCCGGCCAGCCGGCGCTCCAGATCGCCGTGCGCGCCTCGGCCGGCACCGTCGGGCAGGCTGACCTGGGTGGCTCGGCGACGGCGCTGGCGACGAACATGGCCGGCGCCGCCAGCGGCGGCACCGGCGGCGCGCCGCTGGTCTTCCCCTCCGGCACGATTCTCGGGCAACTGCAATCGCTGGCCGGCACCTGGCAGTCGAGTGGCGCCTCGTTCGGCGCGGTGATCGAGGAGAGTGCGCTGCGCAACCGCTTCCTGGAGGCGGCGTCGGCGGCGATCGACCAGAATCCGGTCGCCGGCGCCCGCGGCGCGGGCGCGGTCTACCAGGCGCTGTTGCGCATCGTCACCCCCTCAGCGCGGGCGGCTGCTAACCGCTCGCTGGAGGCGCTGTTCGCCCAGGCCATCCAACCGACGATGGAGGCCCAGGCCAGCCAGCTGCTGTCGTGGGTTGAGGCCGAGACACAGCGCCACACGACCGCCACCGGCACCGGCACCAACGCCAGCGCCACGCCGCCCAATCCGGCGCTGCAGGCCGCCGTCACCCAGATGGAAGCACGAATGCGGACGCTGCTGCAGAACGCACAGACGGCGTCGGCGACGGGCTCGGAGGAGCCGGCGACGTCGTCGACGGCGCAGCCGGTCAACTACACCGTCCAGGGGCTGATGGGCAACAACAATACCGGCGGCAGCGGTGTCCGGCCGGACATGATGGCCGGCACCGACACGATGGCCGGCGTCGCCACCCAGTTCAACAGCAATCTGAAGCGTGCCGACGAGGACACCTTCAGCACCAAGGGCGTTTGAAACAAGGGGTGCGCCCGATGCCGGAGGCCGTGCTGCGCTGGTCCTACACCGGCGCCCGACCCGACCAACTCGACGACACGCTGGTCGTCTACGCCGACGGCAGCGCCTGGCTGGGGCTGCTGGTGGCGGCCAACCAGGCGCACGCCGACCGCGCCGGCACGTTCACACTGGGTCCGGACGCGGCCACCGCCGCCGAGGCGGCGCGGCTGGCGGCAGCGCTGCGAGCCGTGCCGCCGGTGAGCGAGCCAGTTGCGCGCGGCGGCGTGCTGCTGCTGCTCGACGCCGGCGACCACCGTCACGCGCTCAACCCGACCACCAATCCCACACGCGACCCGGCCATCACGGCCGCGCGCCTGTTCGGCGCCGACGTGAAGCAGCGGGCGCTGGCGGCGCCCCAGTCGGCGGTTCAGGTGACGCTGCTGGCGCCGGACACCGGCGCCCCTACGACGCTGACCTTCACCGTCGCCAGCATCGGGACGGAGCCGGTCCAGGTCGTCTTCGACCCGGAGAGCTTCGCCGTCTTCGGCTACGACGCCGCTGGCACGACGTTCACCTGGCGGGCGCTGGCAGGCGAGGCGACCGGTCTGGTTGACGACCAGGACGAGTACCTCGACGGTGTTTTGGGCGCCGCCACGCTGGCCGGCGGCGCCCGCGCGTTGGCAACCTTCCCCGGAGCGCTCTACGCCGACCCCGGCGACTACACGCTGACGGGCTCGGTCAACGGCGAGCTGGTGCTGCGGCAACCCGACCTACCGGTCGCGGCGCTGCCGGATAGGCCGTTCCGCCTGACGACGCCGCCGGTGCGCTGGTCCGTGCCCCCGGCCGACGCTGGCGACTGATACGAGCGGCACGTGGTGGGATGAGGAGGGAAGCACGCGTGACACCAGGCCACGTCTTCATCATCCGTGGTGACTTGACCAAGCTTCATTGCGATGTCTGGCTGGTGCCGACGGACGCCCTGTTCCAGGTGCGCAGCGCGTGGCGGAAGCGACTGTCGGAGCGAGCTCGTCAAGAGGCTGAGAACCTATGGGCTCGCCGAACTGACCACCCACGTGGTTGGGGTGACCACGGCGAGCGCGTATTCCGCCTGGGCCCATACCCACCTGAGGCATCGGAAGCCATACCCTACTTGGTCAATGTTGGCGCAGATTCGAGCGTGGCGGCCCGCTGGTATGTCAATGGCGTGGCGGCGTTCCTGAAGCGTGTCCATGACGATGGAATCGCCCGAAAGACGACCATGCGCGCCCGGCCACTGGTGGCACTCAATCTCGCTGGGACGGGTGGTGGCGGGGCCGGCGACATCGCCGGCCACGTTGTGTTCGACTTGATCGACACGCTATTCGCGGCGGCACAGCAGTACGGCTTCGACATCGTGCTGGTGACCTGGACGGCCGCTGCCTTCGCCGCGACCCAGGTCCGGCGACAGCAGGTGTTGGAGGCACGGGGCATCTCCGTGGCGGCTCTGCTGGGGGAGGGCGCAAACGACCGGCTCACCGCCACGGTGGAATGGCTGTCCCGCCACGCGGCTGGGTCACTCGTGCTGTTCCTCGGTGCGGGAGTCAGCCAAGCAGCTGGACTGCCGGGGTGGAAGGAATTGCTGGCGAAGCTGGCGACTGTCGCGGCAATGTCCGCAAGTGATCAGAAGGCATTGTCCGACCTTTCCTACCCCGACCAAGCCCACATCGTTCGGTCCCGGCTGCAGGCCCAAGGCAAGTCGCTACGCGACGAAATCCGAAAACTGGTTGCGACCGAGCGCTACGCGCTGGCGCATGGCCTGCTTGCATCGATGCCGGTGCGCGAGATCGTGACGACCAATTACGACACCCTCTTCGAGATAGCCTCAGAGGCAGCTGAGCAGCCGGCAGCGGTGCTGCCATATGAGCCGGTCGCACGCAAGGACCGGTGGCTGCTCAAGTTGCATGGTTGCATTGAGCGACCACGGGCCGACGAGCGTAGCCAGGTCACACACGATATCGTTCTGACCCGCGAGGACTATCTCCGCTATGACAGCCAGCGTGGAGCGCTGGCCGGCATCGTCCAGGCGATGCTCATCACGAAGCAAATGCTCTTCGTCGGCTTCTCCCTCAAGGACGACAACTTCATCCGCATGGTGGACGATGTGCGCAAGATTGTGCATCGGGGTGGCCCGGACGGCGCCGTGAGCCAGGTTGGCACCGCGTTGTTCCTGGATGACCAGCCACTGCTACGCGAACTCTGGAGCGGCGATGTGGACGTTATCAACGTTGGCGGAGTGGCACAGACCCAGCCCGAGCAAGCGCGCCAGCTGGAGATCTTCCTCGATGTCCTTCTCGCCGCAGCGATCCGTGCTGTTCCCCCACTGCTCGATCCAGCCTACGACGGCATGATCGACGCGGAGCACCAGGCTCTCGCGCAGTGCCTTCGGGAGCTTCACGACACGGTGGGGCGGCTCCCGCGTGAGGCGGCGATCCGGCAGCCCGTGGACGAGCTCCTTCGCCAATTCGGCCGCACCGGGGGAGATCGCTAGCGACGTTGACTAGCCGCCGCCTCACATCGCGCCACAGACGAGGTGACGATAGTAGACGCCGGGCTTCCTCGCTGACGCTCGTTGGGCGGCAGGGCTGCTCCCGAACCCCATCGGTCGCGCCTCACTCCACGCGCACGCCGGCTTGCCGCGCCTGGTCGGCGGCCCAGCGGCGCAGGTCGGCGAGTGCGGCCGGCGCCAGGCCATCACGCCCCGGTCGCGGCGCCATGTCGCGGGCGGTCATGACGCCGGCCCAGGCCTGGAAGGCCGGCATGTCGTCGAGTGGGCCGGCCATCTGCGCGTAGCCGCGCCGCCAGCCACGCGTCAACAGTGACAGGCCCAGCCGGTCGATGGCCGCGCGCGCCGTCGATTGGGCCGGCATCATGGCCGGCACCAGACGCAGAATCGCCTCGGTGCGGGCGTAGTCAGCACGCGGGTCGCCCGCACCGGCGTTGGTCCAATCGACGATGCCGGTGATCCGCCGCCCATCCGTCAGCACATTGAGCGGGTGGTAGTCGATGTGCAGCAGCTTCGGGTCCGGCACCGCCAGTTCGCGCAGCCGCTGCCGCAGCGCGGGCGCTTCCGGCCCCAGCCAGTCGAGCCAGCCGTCTGGAGCTGCGGCCAGCCGCGGCGGCGCGGCGACCAGATGAATCCGCGCCTGCATCCGGCCGAAGGCGAGCGCCAGCGACCAGACGCGCCACGGGTGCGCTGCCAGCTCGTCGAAGAGCGACCGGCCCGGCAGCCAGGCCATCAGCATCGCCGGTCGATCCTGCCAAACACCTTCGGCGTGGACGCGCGGCACCGGCAGTCCGGCGTCGGCAGCGGCCTGGATCGCCGCAATCTCGCGCCGGCAGCCCGCCGCCTGCTCCGGCCGGAAGACGCGCAGCGCGTAGTGGTGACCGCCGGCCGCCACCCGCCAGATGGCAGTGTCGCGTCCGCCGCCGACCGGCCCGACGACCGTCGCTCCGGTCACGCTCAGCGCAGCCAGGACGGCGGCGGGATCCAGCGCTGAACTGGTCACCGGCTCACGGCGCGGCCGCCGGCTGGGTGGTGCGCGCCGCGCCGACCTCGGCGCGGATGCGAGCGGCGATGATCGCGCCTTCGCCATCGCAGACCGTCTGCGGATTCATCCAGATCTCCGCGCCTCCCTGCCACATATGGATGGCTGGGTCGCCATCCAGTAAGTGTGCGTTTAACTGCGCCGCCGTCAGGCCCGCCTGCACCGGGTCAACGGTGATGGCGACTATCGGCAGCGGGTGCGCGCCGGGCGCCCAGCGCGTGCCGTTGGCCCCGCTCAAGCCCTCGATCTGCTCGGCGCGGATGCCGGGCAGCCCGGCCAGCCCGGCCATGACCTCGGCGCAGACCGCCCGCTGGCGGTGGTCTTCGGCGTCGTGGTCCAGCCGCACGTAGCGCTCGACCGCCGCGCACAGCCCGACGATCTCCTCTTTGGCAACCTTCATCGGGCGGCCAACGGCCGAGTTGGGCGAGCCGTTGACGGCGCAGGCGCGCAGCCAGTCCTCGGTGCGGCAGAGGATCATGCCCGTCTGCTGCGGGCCGTGGATGCCCTTGCCGCCAGAGAAGATGACCATGTCGGCGCCCTGGTCGATGAACAGCCGCAGGTTGGACATCGGCGGCAGCTCCGAGGCTGCGTCGACGATGACGGCCACGCCGCGCGGCCGCGCCAGCGCCACCACCTCCTCCAGCGTGCAGCGGCTGGCGATGCGCGGGTTGCCCAGCAGCATGACCCCCGCCGTCTTCGCGCTCATCGCCGCCGCGAACTGGTCGAGCGTCGCGCCGCCGTCGTCGCCGACCTCGACGAAGCGCCCACCGGTCAACTCGTAGGCCTGGTCGTAGCCGAAGCGGTGCGAGCGGGGAATGATCAGCTCGTCGCGGCCCCAGTCGACGTGCGGCAGCCGCCGCGCCCGCGCCGGATCGGCGCCGGCCAGCGCCGCCGCCGCGCTGACCGCCAGACAGGCCGCCGCGCCGTTCGAAATGAATACGCCCGGCACGCCGATCTGCGCCGCCAGGAAGCGGCCGGCCTTGTCCATCAGCTCGGGCATGTAGGCGAACTGCTGCGCCGCATCGGCCATCGCCGCCACGACGTCCGGCGGCATGAGCGAGCCACCGCGCATCGTATTGTGCGAGAAGGCATTGATAATCGGGCGCACGCCCAACTTGCGGTACCACTGCGAGGTGTCGTGAATACCCATAGCCGCCTCCAGTAGCCAGTAGCCAATCGCCAGCCGTCAGTCGCAGGTGGTCAATTAGTCCGTCGGTGAGACACAGTGGTCGTGGTGTCAGGATAGGTCGCTAGCAGCTTGCGGTGCGCGGCCATCTCTGTCAAGATCGTGCGCGCTCACCCTCGTAGCGAACAACAGCGGGTGCGACGACGGCGCTGGGCAGCCGCGAGGACATCCCCCACGACCGCTGGCTACTGGCTACTGGCTACTGGAGGCTTCCCATGACGATCGGCTATGGTGGCGTGCAGCATCGACCGGCGGTGACCGGGCGGCGCGGAATGGTGGCATCGGCGCATCCGGTGGCGTCGCTGGCCGGGCTGCGCACGCTCATGGAGGGTGGCAACGCCATCGACGCCGCCGTCACGGTCGCCAGTTGTATCGGCGCGACCGAGATCGGACTGTCCGGCATCGGCGGCGTCGGCTGGATGCTGATCTATCACGCCAAGAGCCAGACGCTGACGGCGCTCGACTACCAGGGTTGGAGCCCCTACGCCACCGACCGCAGCCTGTACAAGCGGCCGGAGGACAACTACGCCGGCCTGCTGGCGGCGATGGTGCCCGGCTCGCCGGCCGGCTGGTGCGCCGCGCTCGAGCGTTACGGCACGATGGACCGGGCCAGCGTCTTCAAACATGTCATCGAGATCTGCGAGGATGGCTTCCCACTGACGCCGCGCAATGTCGATCAACTGGCCGGGGCGCGCCACACCCACATGATGGACTATCCGTCGTCGGTCGCCTTCTACTACCCGCACGGTCGCGCCCCACGCCCGGCCGAGGTCCACCAGCAGCCCGACCTGGCGCGCACGTTTCGACAGGTCGTCGAGGGCGGCGCCGACGCTTACTACAAGGGTCCGATCGCCGAGCGGATCGCCAACTTCTGCCAGGCCAACGGCGGCCTCATCACCAAGCAGGACCTGGCCGACATGACCGTCGACTGGGTCGAGCCGCTCAGCATGCGCTACCGCGACTACACCGTCTACGGCCCGCCGCCGCCGTCGAGCGCCATGCAGTGGCTGCAGACGCTGAAGCTGATGGAGGGGTTCGACCTGCCGGCGCTGGGCCACAACAGCCTCGACTATCTGCACACGCTGATCGAGGCCGAGCGGCTGGCGATCGTCGACCGCATCCACTACAACGTCATGCCGAACGCACCCGTCGCGGCGCTGCTCTCGGATGAGTACTGCGCCGCGCGCCGGCAGTTGATCGACCCGAAGCGCGCCAGCAAGATCGTCGGCGAGCGCTACCACCGCACCAACGAGCTGGGACTGCGCTGGCACGGCGATCCGGCGCTGCGCGAGAGCACGACCCACTTCGACGTCGTCGACGCCGAGGGCAACGCCGTCAGTTGCACCCAGAGCCTCGGTGGCTTCGGCTGCGGCGTCGTCGTCGAGGGCACCGGCATCATGCTCAACAACTTTATGCACTGGTTCGACCTGGATGGCGACAGCCCGAACGTCATCGGTCCGCGCAAGAAGAACGAGATGTGCCTGTCGCCGGGCATGATCTGGCAGAACGGCCGGCTGCTGGCCTGCATCGGCACGCCCGGCTCCTACGGCATCATGGAGACGACGCCGCAGTTCATGTTGAACCTGATGGACTTCGGCATGACGGTGCAGGCGGCGATCGAGGCGCCGCGCATCCGGCCGCAGGAGATGAACCGGGTGCTGGTCGAGAGCCGCATCCCGGCCGAGGTGCGGGCCGGGCTGACCGCCCGCGGTCACGCCGTCGACCCGCAGCCGGAGTGGTCGGCGCTGTTCGGCGGCGCGCAGGGCGTCGTCGTCGACCCCGTCAGCGGCGGCCTCAGCGGCGGGGCCGACCCGCGCCGCGATGGCTACGCGATCGGGTGGTAGCAGCAGGCACATCGTTTCAGTCAACGGTATGCTTGTGTGTGATCTGACACGACCGAGGAGGCGCACGAGCATGGCCGTTTCCCATCAACTGATGACGGCGGACGATCTCTGGCGTCTGCCCGTCGACGGGCAGCGTCGTCGCCTGGTCGCGGGAGAATGCCGAATCATGTCACCAGGTAGCCATGCACACGGCCGCATCACCATGCGCCTGGCGGCATCACTCGCCCACCATGTGGCCGAACGCAATCTGGGTGAGGTGTACGCAGCCGAGACCGGCTTCCTATTGGCCCGCAACCCCGATACGGTACTCGCGCCGGATGTCGCCTTCGTCCGAGGCGATCGGGTCGAGGCCATCGGCGCCAGCGATGAGCCGTGGTTTCCTGGCGCGCCTGATCTGGCCGTCGAGGTTATCTCGCCGAGTGACCGCTACACTGAAGTAGAAGAAACGGTCAGCCTGTGGCTGGAAGCGGGTTGTCGCCTCGTCATCGTCGTCAATCCGCGTCGGCAAACCGTCACCCTGCATCGCTCGCGTTCCGAGACACTCCTGCTGACCGAGGGCGAGGCAATGGACGGCGCCGACGTCGTGCCCGGCTGGTCGTTGCCCATCACGGCCCTGTTCTCGATTCGTCCTCAGCCGGAGACGTAGCCCACGCGATCGAATGGTAGTGCCGACCACCCGGCGCGTGATCAGGCATGCTAGAATAGCGGCGCGACGCACGGGTCGTCGCGAAACGTCGAAGGACACTGGATGAAATCGGTCGGGGACGGCCGGGGCCAGTAGCGGGCCAGTGCGTCTGCGGCCCGCCGTCCCACGCTGATTGAAGATACCGCTGGGGAACCACCGCCGCGCGGGCGGTGGTCGTGGCCGGCTGTGTCCCCGCGCCGGCCTGACTCCTCTCGGGGCTTCGCACCGTCGAGACCGGCGCGAGACCCGTCCTTCTGAATCGACGATCGTGCTTGACACGCTCGGGACCGGCATGGCGCAGGCCACTGCTGGGCTGGGCGTGCGGCGCCCGCTCTGAAAGCAGGTGACCCGTGAGTCCGTTCACCGCCTGGCGCGACCGTATCGCCGCCGACCGGCTCTACCTGACGCTCAGCGGCGGGGTGGCGCTGCTGTTCGCGATGGTTTTCACCATCACCGCCGTCTATCGGATCGAGCCGGCCGGCCTCAACCCACTGCAACTGGTGCTGGTCGGCACGGCGTTGGAGCTGGCCGCTTTTCTGTTCGAGATCCCGACCGGCGTTGTCGCCGACGCCTATAGTCGCCGCCTGTCGATCGTCATCGGCTACGTCCTGATCGGTTGCGGCTTCCTGCTGGAAGGGTCGCTGCCGGTGTTCGCGACCATCCTGGTGGCGCAGGTGCTTTGGGGCATCGGCTGGACCTTCACCAGCGGCGCGCGCGAGGCCTGGCTGGCCGATGAGATCGGTGAGACGCGGGCGGCGCCGATCTACCTGCGCGCCGAGCAGGCGGCGCTGGTCGGCGGGCTGGTCGGCGCGTTGCTCGGCGGGGCGCTGGCGACGCTGGGATTGAACGTGCCGATCGTGCTCGGCGGCGGGCTGTTCTTGGTCGTCGCGGCGGTGCTGGCGCTGGTGATGCCGGAGCGCGGCTTCCGGCCGACGCCGGCCGGCGAGCGTGGCTCCTGGCACGCGATGGGCGACACCTTTCGAGCCGGCGTCCAGCACGTGCGCGGCCGGCCGCTGCTGCTGACGCTGCTGGGCGTGGCCGTCTTCTGGGGCATGGCCAGCGAGGGGTTCGACCGGCTGTGGGCGGCGCTGCTGCTGGCGACGACGACGTTGCCGCCGCTCGGACCGCTGGCACCAGTGGCCTGGTTCGGCGTCATCAGCGCCGGTAGCCAGGTACTCAGCCTGGGGGCGCTCGAAGTGGTGCGCCGCCGGCTGGACCCGACGCGGCTAGGCACCGTCGCTTGGACGCTGGTCGGCGTAACCGGCGCGCTTGTCGGCGCGATGCTGCTCTTTGCCCAGGTCGGCAGTTTCGCGGCAGCGCTGGCGGCCTACTGGCTGGTGAGCGTGCTGCGCCGCATCCACGACCCGATCACGACCGCCTGGCTCAACCAGCACATCGACTCGGGCAGCCGGGCGACGGTGCTGTCGATGCGCGGCCAGGCCGATGCCTTTGGTCAGGTCGCCGGCGGGCCGCTGCTCGGCGCGATCGGCGTTACCTGGGGCGTGCGGGCCGCCATCACCGCCGCCGCTGTCGCGCTGACGCCAGCGCTGCTGCTGGGCGCGCTGGCGGTGCGCCAGCAGCAGGCGATGACGACCGCCACGACGTCCGAGTCGTACAATCCCACCGGCGGTGAGGAGGCCGCGCCGCCACCCGCGCCGTGACCGCTACCGTTCGACCCGGTCGGGAGGCCCATGGTCCTTACCCCCGCGCCGCGCTGGTCCCGGCAGGCAGCCACTCTGATGGCGCTGGCCGCGCGCCGCCTCATGGCGCAGGCGCGCGGTCAGGCCAGCCCCGAGGCCGTCACCTGGATCGAGCCGGGCCGGCTGGCCGCCGCTCGCTACCCGCGTGACGACACGGCGCTGGCGACCCTGGCCAACCTGGGTATCGTCCTGCTCGTCAACCTGCACACGCGGCCCCACCCGCCGGTGGCGCTGGCCCGCTACGGCCTGACTGAGCTGCACCTGCCGACGCGCGACTTTGCCCCGCCTGCGCCAGCCGACCTGGCCGCTGGCGTAGCGGCCATCGAGACAGCGCTGGCTGCCGGTCAGCCGGTGGCGGTCCACTGCGGCGCCGGCCTCGGCCGCACTGGCACCCTGCTGGCCTGCGCCCTCACCCGGCACGGCCTGACGGCGGCGGCGGCTATCGCCCAGGTGCGTGCGCTGCGTCCCGGCTCGGTCGAGACGCCGGCCCAGGTCGCGGCCGTCACTGCCTTCGCCGCGCCAGCGGTGGATGGCGGCTGAGCGTGCTGCTGCGCTGTTCCAACCGCGACGGCGTACAATGGCGGTCGGGACGGCGGCGTCACCACCGCGCTATCCGCATCATGCCATCGCGCCATCGCGCATCGGGAACGAGACAGGATTGCTGACCCCGCTCCACGCCGCGACCTCCCAGACGCTGCTCCTGCTGATGCTCATCTGCTTCGGCTGGTCGGCCCTTGGGCTGGTGACGGGGCGAGGCGTCTCGCCCGGCCTGCGCGGCACGGTCAGCATCGGGTTGGTCGTGGCTGGCATCCAGACGGCACTGGGTCTGCTCCTGGTTGCCGTCGTGGGCCGACCCTTCAGCGTCATTCACACCCTCTATGGTGTCAGCCTGATCGTCGCGCTGGCCGGCGCGCTCATCTACGGCCGGCGCGTTGCTCCCCAGCGCGAGGCGCTCGTCTACGCGCTGCTGACGATGTTCTCCGCCGGCCTGGTGCTGCGCGCGATGGAGACGGTCGGCCGCTTCGACTAAGCCGCGCCCGCCGCCCGCGAACACCCTGCTGCGGGCCGGCTGGTGTGGCTAGCTCGTAGCCTGGCCCTGGCGCACGTGGCGGCGCAGCCGCCGCAATCGCCGTACGCTGTCGCGATCGAGGCCGGCCAGCAGGTCCAGGCCGGCACGGCTCAGCAACCGGTCAAGATCCTGGGCGGCGCGGCCAGCGCGACAGTGCGGGCACAGTGCCGCCGGCGTGGCCCGGTCGTCCAGCGTCTGGCCACAGCCGCGACAGTAGCCGCACAGCGAGAGTGGCATCGCCAACCGCCTCCGTCCCTGGCTACTCGGTTGGCCGCTGGCCAACCGAGTAGACGGCCACCGGCAGCCGACGTCGTTGGCGGCGCCGGTGGCCCCGTTCCTGACGGCCAGTGTAGCAGGTGCAGGCCGGCTCGGGGTGGGAGCGCGGTGAGAGTTCGGTTGGGGTTTCGCCATCTTGCGCAGCCCGTCGCTGGCCGGCGGCGAACCAGCCGGGTCCGTTCCAGCGTAAGATAACCGGCGACGGTCAGACGCCGGACCGTCGCCAGCCTTCCCCGTCACATGGCACACGGCACACGAAGGACCTCTTGCCCATGCAGCGCCGGTTCTCTCTCCTCGGGGCGGGGTTGACCCTCGCCTTGCTGCTGACCGCCTGCGGCCTCGCGGTCGTGCCGACCAGCACCGTCGCACCGCCTATCGCCACGCCGCCGCCGACCGCGACCGCCCGGCCGGCGACGGTCGCGCCGGCTCCCGCCAAGCCCGCTGCGACAACCGCACCGGCCGCCACGGCGCCGCCTCGGCCGACCCCGCCGCCGCCGCCGACGCCTGGCCCGACCGCCGTGCCGACGCCGGCCGCCGGCGCCCCTCCGCTGGCGCTGGAGCGCGTCGTCGCCAACCTGGACGCGCCGCTCAATGTCCAGCACGCCGGCGACGGCAGCGGCCGCTTGTTCATCCTGGAGAAGATCGGCCGCATCCGCATCGCCCGCGGCGGCGAGCTGCTGCCCGAGCCATTCCTTGACATCATCGAGAAGGTGTCGGTCCGCGGCGCCGAGCGCGGCCTGCTCGGCCTGGTGTTTCATCCGCAGTACACGACCAACGGCCTGTTCTACATCAACTACACCGACGTCAACGGCGACACGATGATCGTTCGCTATCAGGTGGCGAAAGGAAACCCGGATCGGGCCGACCCCACCAGCGCCAAGACGATCCTGTTCATCAAGCGGCAGTATCCGAACCACAACGGCGGCCAGCTGGTCTTTGGCCCGGACGGCTACCTGTGGATCGGCACCGGCGACGGCGGCGGCGCCAATGACCCGCACGACAACGGCCAGAACACCAACGTACTACTCGGCAAGATGCTGCGCATCGATGTCGACCGCGGCGACCCGTACGCCATCCCGCCAGATAACCCGTTCGTCAACCGGCCCGGCTACCGGCCAGAGATCTGGGCATACGGGCTGCGCAATCCCTGGCGCTTCAATTTCGACCGTGCCACCGGTGACCTCTACATCGGCGATGTCGGCCAGAACAGGTGGGAAGAGGTCAGCGTCGCCCCGGCGGGTTCGAAAGGCGGTCTGAACTTCGGCTGGTCGATCATGGAAGGCAACCACTGCTTCAAGCCGACCGACGGCTGCGACGAGCGCGGCCTGACCGCGCCGGCGGTCGAGTACGCCCACAGCCAGGGCTGTTCGGTCACTGCCGGCCACGTCTACCGGGGCCGGCGTCTGCCGGCTCTGGTCGGCACGTTCATCTATGGCGACTTCTGCACCGGCCGCGTCTGGGGCCTGACGCGCCAGGCAAACGGCGCCTGGGTCACGCGGGACCTCTTCACCAGCCGGATGCAGATCAGCTCGTTGGGCGAGGACGCCGACGGCGAACTGCTGGTCGTCTCCTACCAGAGCGGCGAGGTCTACCGGCTGATCGCCGGCAGCTAGACGATCCCCCTGTGCGTGCTTGCCAACATCGTGAGGCCGGATCTTGGCGTTCGCCGGGATGACGGGTGGTCGTTGTGGACCGGATAAACACCGAAGACCACACCATGCATAGGCCCCCTGTCCCATCACCCCACTGACAGGAACGCGATCGATGGGCGAGGCATTCATCCCGCCACCGGGACTGGAGACGACGGCGCTCTTCCTGTGGGCGCTCAGCGGCGCGATCGTCGCCCGTCGCGCCGACTTCGACGCCACTGGCGTGTTCGCGATCGCCTTGGTGTCGGCCACCGGCGGTGGCTTGCTGCGTGATGGCGTGTTTTTGAACCGGCAACCGGTGCTGCTGGCACGCACCGACTACCTCGTCGTGATCGCCATAGCGTCGATTGTGGTGCTTCTATTCGGCAGTTGGTTGGAGCATGTCAGCTGGTGGGAGCGGCTGGTCGCGGTCATCGATGCCATCGGCACGCCCATGTTCGCCTTCCTGGGCACGGCGATGGCGCTCAACCTGGCGGTGCCGCCGGCCGGCGCGTTGCTCGTTGGCACCGTCAACGGCGTCGGCGGTGGCCTGCTGCGCGACGTGTTCGTCGGTGACGTGCCGCAAGCATTCCGGCCCGGTCAGTTCTACGTCATCCTGGTCGTGCTGACGCTGATCGTCTACGAGGTGCTGGTGCTGGTGCTGGCCTGGGACCAGTGGGCGGCCGGCTGGACGGTGATCTTCCTGTTCCTGGTGGCGCGCCTGTTGACGATTCATTTCAACTGGCGCTCACCCGCCGCCCGCCATTGGCCGCCGCTGCCGTCGTGGCCGTCACAGCGCAAGCGTCGGCCTGACGAGCCGGAGTAACACGGCCACGGTCAAGGCCACGAATGGGCCAGACCGGCGCTGGCGCATGCGACGCCGCGCTGCCGGCGCCGGTTGACGGCGCGGGCAGATGGTGCTACGGTGGCGCCATTCCCAGTCGACTGCTTGACCGCTACCGACTACGCGCGCTCCTCACTGTGAACAGGACACCTCATGGACCGCCCTCCAGTCCCCAGTCCCCAGCCCCGCGCCTACCTGCTGCTCGGCCAGGCCGGCGAGCGGCAGTTCCACAACCAGCCGGAGCACTGGGCGCACCTGGCAGCCATCCTGCGCGCGGCCGACCTGAGCGCCCGCTTCATCACCGACGACCCGGCGACGCTGCGACCGGACCTGCTGGGGTCGTTTGACGTGCTGCTCAATTTCTCGACTGATTTCTCGGCCGATGAGGCGCAGATCGCGGCGCTGACCGGCGCGGTGCGCGCCGGCGCCGGCTACGTCGGCATCCACGCCGCCACCGCCACCTTCCGGGGCAACGCCGCCTACCACGAGCTGATCGGCAGTTGGTTCGCTCGTCACCCGCCGATCCGCGCCTTCGCCGTCGAGCCGACCGCGCCCGATCATCCGATCATGGCCGGCATCCCCGCCTTCACGGTCGAGGACGAGCGCTATGAGTTGACCGACCTGCTCGATGACTGCCAGGTGCTGGCCCAGGCCGAGGGCTTTCCGATGGTCTACACGCGCCAGTATGGCGCCGGCCGAGTCTGCTACATCGCCCCCGGTCATGACGGGCGCACGCTCGGGCTGCCGGTCTATGCGCGATTGGTCCACCAGGCGATTGCCTGGGCCGCTCGTCGTTGATCTCCAGTCCCGGACACACGAGTTGATCGATGTGTCAGATGAACGGACAAGTTGTCCGTTCATCTGGTCGGCACGGATCGCTTCGTGCCCAGAAGCGAGCAAATCCCCTATGGCAGCGTCAGGCGTGGCGCGCACCGCTCCGACGTGACGTAATCGACGAGGTCGTGGAGCATGACGGTGGCGACGGGGTCGTGCTCCAATCCCGGCAACAGATCGAAGGTGCAGAGCAGCACCGCGCCCCGGCCGACGCGCGCCTGCACGATCGTCCCAGCCAGCCGTGCGCACCAACCGACGACCAGGCCCGCCAGCACGTCCTCATGGGTATCGTCGGGCAGGCCGGTAACGATCGCGTGCGGCAGGACGCTGGCGAAAGCGAAGCCAAGCGGGTTCGCCAGCGGCAGGCGGCGCAGGCAGGTGCCCGGACGAATGAAGTGGAAGGCGCTGATCCAGTTGCCGTCCCACGGCGCCGGCCGCGGCAGCACCGGCAGGAACGGGCTGACCG